>DATMDV010000252.1:0-3515 GCA_035557475.1 Ilumatobacteraceae bacterium | reverse complement strand
CGTCGGCCCGTTGTCGACGTTCGACGTCGCATGAGCGATCGGTCGTTTCGCGCCCGCCACATAGTCGATGCGGTAGATGCCGGAGTTGGCGTTGTTGCCGTTGAAGCCGGTGCCCCAGTCGATGACGTAGAGCGCGCCGTCCGGGCCGAACTCGATCTCGTGCGGCCGGAAGAACGTGTCCTCCCACGGGGTCTGGAAGACGCCGGTGGCGTTGCCCTGGTCGTCGAGCGTGGCCGTGCGCAGCCAGCCGTTGTTCCACTCGCCGATGAACCAGCTCTTGTCGTAGTACTCGGGGAACTTGGTCGGCGAGTCGAGATCCGGGTCGAACTCGTAGCGCGGACCGCCCGTGGGGGCGCCGCCGGAGCCGAGGCCCGGGACGCGCGGATCGGTCTCGCTGTAGCCGAGCCACATCGCGGCCGGGATGGCCGGCGGGAGGTCCTGGATGCCCGTGTTGTTGGGCGAGTCGTTGGTCAGGTCGGCGCAGTTGAACTTCGGCCCCGACTGGCCGTTGGCGAAGTTGTAGTCGTTGTACGGCACGTTGTCGCGCACGCAGTAGGGCCAGCCGTAGAAGCCGGGCTGCTTGACGACCTCGAACTCGACGCTGCCTTGCGGACCGCGGTTGCCGACGGTCTGGGCTGCGTCAGGCCCGTAGTTGCCCACGAGCACCCAGCCCGTGTGCGGATCGACGGTGATCCGGAACGGGTTGCGGAAGCCCATCGCGTAGATCTCGGGGAGCGTCTGCGGCGTTCCCGGGGCGAACATGTTGCCGCTCGGGATCGTGTACGTCGTGCCGATGCCCGGCGCGCCGGTCGCGTTCGGGACCGGGCGGATGCGCAGGACCTTGCCGTTGTGGTTGTTCGAGTTGGCGGACGTCCGCTGCGCGTCGAAGTTCTGGCGCCCGGGCCGCTCGTCGATCGGCGCCATGCCGTCGGACTCGAACGGGTTCGTGTTGTCGCCGGTGGAGATGTAGAGGTTGCCGTCGGCGCCGAAGGCCAGCGAGCCGCCGGAGTGGCAGCACGTCTCGCGCTGGGCCGTCCACTGGAAGATGAACTGCTCCGAGCCCGGCGCGATCACGTTGTTCGCCCCGACCGTGAAGCGCGACACGCGCCCCTGGTTGTTGGTGGCCGGGAGCGGCGTGTAGGCGACGTAGATGTGGTTGCTCGTGTTGAAGTCCGGCGCGAGCACGATGCCGATGCCGCCGTTCTCCAGCACGGAGGAGACGGGCAGCGTGATGGCCGTCGTGACCTGGCCGTTGACCGGGTTGTAGACGTTGATCTCGCCGGTGACGCGCTCGACGTAGAACACGCGGCCGTCGTCGGCGACGGTGAGCTCCATCGGGCTCTCGGTGTCGTCGTCGATGGTGACGAGCTCGAAGTCGTCGTCCTGCGGCAGGGCCGCGCGCGGCTCACCGCAGTCGGCCGGCTCGGCGCCGGTCACGGTCTGCAGGCCGCCGAGGATGTGCGAGCGGATGTTGCCGGCGCCGGTGCCGAACGACTCCTCGGTGTGGCCGAGCGCCGTGTACCACATGCGACCGCCGTCGAAGTCGGAGCACCACGCGACCGGATGGTCGTCGTTGGTGGCGTTCCCGTCCTGCTCGTCGTAGGTCGACTCGTCGACCGTGGCGAGCACCTTGACGCCGTGGGCGCGCGGCGAGACGTCGTCACCGCCGCCGTTCACGACCGGGTCGACCGCGCTCTGGAAGTTGTACCACTCGTCCGTGCGCACCCAGTTGGTCGGGAGACCCTCGGTGGACGGCTCGTTGCCGTCCTCGATGTTGACCGTCGCGGTGGGGGTGCCGGGCGGGTGGCTGCGGAAGTAGCCGCCGAGCATGTCGCCGTACCAGGCCCACCCGTACTCGGTGTCGGTCGCCGAGTGGATGCCGACGTAGCCGCCGCCACCGCGGTAGTAGTCCTCGAAGGCTTCCTGCTGCTCGTCGGTCAGCGCGTCGCCGGTCGTGGAGAGGAAGACGACCGCGTCGTACTGGGCGAGGTTCGCTGCGGTGAACACGGCCGAGTCCTCGCTGGCGTCGACGTTGAAGTCGTTGGCCGTACCGAGGGCCTCGATCGCCGCCACGCCTTCATCGCGCGACGTGTGGGGGAAACCCGCCGCCTCGAAGTAGACGAGCACGTTCTCGAGCGGATCCGCGCCCGCGTCCTCGACCGTGATCGTGCCGGTCATCGTGCCGGCGTGGACGTCGCAGACGAACGTGTAGACGCCCGCCTGCGTGAACGTGTAGTCGAACGCCGCCTGGCCTGTCGCCTGCGGCGTGTTCACGCTCCAGTTGGCACTGGTGGACCGCACATTGTGCGGGAGCGTCTCCCCGGCGAACGTCCAGCGGACGGTCTCACCGGTCGTGACGGTCGCGACGTCGGGCGCCCACTCGGTGCCCTCGGCGTCGATCGTGGCGGCTGGAGCCTGGGCTCCGGCGACGCTCGCGGTGAACAGAACGGTGCACAGCGCAGCCAGGGCGGCCAGAACCGCGAACGTCGTCCGACGCATGAAACTCTCCCCCATCCCTCTATTTGCCTGCGAAAGGCACCTTCCCCCGGTGCCTTACTGGCCGACCTTTTGGCCAGTGCCCGGAGAAACTAGACCTTTGGAGGGGTGGCTGTCAACGCTCAACGCACTTGCGCGCGTTCCTGGCGCGGAGTCAACCCGCGCCGCCTCAGCCTTGGCTCGGCCGTGACGGCGCGGATCGCGTCATCGGCGCCCGCTCAGAATGGGCATCATCCGCCCCGCTGTCCCTGCCTCCCTGAGCTTCCCTGGGCACGCGCCGGGAACCATGCCGGGACACGGCGCGCCGCGCCATGGGCCGATCGGTCGATTCGGGGGTGGAACCGCGCTCAACCGACCGGTCGAGCGCGGGGATGCCTCAGGACTTCGCGGTCGCCTTCTCGCGCGTCTGCGACTTCTTGGCCGGCTTCTTCTTCTCGTCGCCGTCGTCCTTGACCGCGGCGAGGCTCGCCTCGAGCGCGGCCATCAGGTCGGGCACCTTCTCGGGCTTCGGCGCGTCCGGCTGGACGGCGATCTCCTCGCCCTGCGCCTTGCGCTCGATCAGGTCCAGCACCTTGTCGCGGTACTCGTCGCGGTACTGCGAGGGATCGAACTCGCTCGAGAGCGAGTCGATCAGCTGCTGGGCCATCTTGACCTCGCGGTCGGAGACCTTGAGATCCTTGGAGTCGGGCAGGTCGTCGAGGTCGTCGTGCGGCACGACCTCGTCGTGGAAGATCATCGTCTCCATCATCAGCAGCTCGCCGGCGGGGCGGATGGCGACGAGCGCCTCCTTGGACCGGATGACCACGCGCGCGATGGCGACCTTGCTGGACGCCTCCATGGCGTTGAGCAGCAGGCCGTACGCCTTCGCCGCACCCTTGTCGGGGACGAGGTAGTACGGGTGGTCGTAGTAGATCGGGTCGATGTCGACCTGGTCCACGAAGTCCTCGATCTGGATCGTCCGCGTGCGCGCGGGGTCGAGCGCGTCGAGCTCGTCGGGCGTGATGACGACGTAGCGGTCC
>DATMDV010000251.1:0-4003 GCA_035557475.1 Ilumatobacteraceae bacterium | reverse complement strand
GTTCCAAACCACCATCCCACCCGCGCTGTGGACCGACCTCGCATCACTGTGAGACGAAACCCCAGGTTTGTGTCACCGACATCGGCGAAGGTCGCCGCTTGCGGTGACACAAACAGGAGTGGGTGTCAGAGCCGACGGTCGGCTTGGGCGCGGAGCTCGGTGCGGAGTTGGGCCGGCGCCCAGGCCTCCGTCACCGCCCGCCAGACGAGCTCGGCCTGGGTCTCGGGCGCGAGACCGCCGATCGGTTGATCGCGATCGAGGTTGGTTGGGAACGAGTAGCCCTCGGCCGACGCCGCGATCGCGTTGCGCAGCACGGCCTCGGGGACGCCGGCCCGGGCCCGGTTCACGAACGCCGGGAACAACGCGTTCGACATCGCCTCGCGATCGACTGACTCCATCGCCCGGCCGAACGCCGACGACACCTGGAGCAGGTTCGCCATCCGCTTGATGTCGGCCGACCGGTTGTGGCCGGCGGCGTGGAACAGCGCCGGGTCGAAGAACACGGCGTCGCCCTTGGCGAGCGGGAGCTGGACGTGGTGCTCGGCGAAGTACTCGGCGAAATCGGGGCGACGCCAGGCCAAGTACCCGAGCTCGTACTTCTGCGAGTGCGGTAGGTACAACGTCGGACCGCTCTCGACCGGCATGTCGTTGTGGGCGACCGCGCCCTGCAACGTGAGCACGGCCGACAGTCGATGGGCGTGGGCCGGGAACTGCTGGGCGATCGCGTCGGATTGGAACCCGAGGTGATAATCGCGGTGGGGATCCTGAGCGGCGCCGCCCGGGTTGACGACGTTGACCTGCGACGTGATCTGGTAGTTCGGGCCGAGCCACGCCGACGACACGAGCTCGATGATCTCGTTGCCGTAGTAGTCGACGAACGCATCGGGTTCTCGCCGAGCGAGCTTCTCGAGCGCGTTCCAAACCCGGTCATTGGCGCCCGGCTTGGCGAAATGGTCGCCGGCCGCCTGCCCTGCCGCGTGCTGGTCGGCGATCATCGCGAGGAACGCGTCGGTCACCCGATCGACGATCGACGCGTCGGGGAAGGCGCCGGCGAGCACCACGAGCCCGGGCCCGTCGGCCATCGCGACGACGAGCTCGTGCTGGACGTCGCGCCGACCGACCGGCGTCCCGATCTCCGCACGCAGCCGATCGCAGTCGTACACGAGCACGTTGTCGACGGCGTCGGCGGCATACGGGTAGTCGCGCGGGTCGGTCGTCACCTCGACGATCGCCCGCAGATCGTCGACCGAGCAGTCGTCGGCGTCGAGCCACGTCGCCGTCGCCCGGACACCGGACCGCTCACCGATCGTCATCGCCCGAGAATCCTACGAGCCCGCGAGTCTCACGAGGACGGCTGCGGACCGCCAGCGACGAGGCGAACCCGCCGCAGCAGCTGCGCATTGAGGGCCACCACTATTGTCGACAGGCTCATCAGGATCGCGCCGACGGCCGGTGTCAGGGTGATCCCGGCCCAGGCGAGCACGCCGGCGGCGAGCGGGATCGAGACGACGTTGTAGCCGGCCGCCCAGACGAGGTTCTGCACCATCTTGCGATAGCTCGCCCGCGACAGTCGGATGACACCCGCCACCGCCCTCGGATCGGACGACGCCAGGACCACTCCGGCGGATTCGATCGCGACGTCGGTGCCGGCGCCGATCGCCAGGCCCACGTCGGCGCGGGCGAGCGCCGGGGCATCGTTGACACCGTCGCCGACCATCGCCACGGTCAGGCCGCGCTGCTGCAGCTCGGTGACCGCCGAGTCCTTGTCCTCCGGCAGCACCTCGGCGAACACCTCGTCGACGCCGACCTCGGCGGCGACGTTCTCGTCGACCTGGCGGGCGTCGCCGGTGATCATCACGACCCGCTCGACACCGAGGGCGTGGAGCTCGGCGACGGCGTGGCGGGCCTCCGGCCGGACCTCGTCCTCGAGCGCCAGCGCACCGATGATCCGATCGCCTTCGACGAGGTGCAGCACGGACGCGCCGCGAGCGGTCCACGGCGCGGTCGTCGCCGCGATCTCGTCGGGTTCGGTCAGTTCGCGCTCACGTAGTAGTGACGGTCCGCCGACTGCGTACCTGACACCGTCGACGACGGCTTCGACGCCACGCCCGGTGAGCGCGCGGAATCCGGTGGCCTCGCGGTTCGACCCGTCGGCGCGGGCACGCGCCACGATTGCTCGCGCCAGCGGGTGCTCGCTGTCGGCCTCGACGGCCGCGGCGATGGCGAGCACGTCAGCCTCCGAGTGGCCGGCACCGACGATGCCGGTGACGGCGTGGTTGCCCTTCGTGAGGGTGCCGGTCTTGTCGAACAGCACGGCGTTGACCGTTCGCATCCGCTCGAGCGCGAGCCGGTCCTTGACGAGGATGCCGTGCTTGGCCGCGACCGCCGTCGACAACGCGATCACGAGCGGGATCGCCAGGCCGAGCGCGTGCGGGCAGGCGATCACGAGCACGGTCACCGTCGTCTCGATCGCGCGCTTCATGTCGCCCGCCAGCGACCACGCCACGAACGTCACCGCCGCGGCACCCGCCGCGACGTAGAACAACAGCGCTGCGAAGCGATCGGCGAGCACCTGGGCGCGACTGCCGCTCGCCTGGGCGTCGGCGACGAGACGTTGGATCCCGGCGAGGGCGGTGTCGTCCCCGACCGCATCGATCTCGACCCGCAGCGACGAGTCGGTCGATACCGTTCCGGCGACCACCCGATCGCCGACGGTCTTGGCGACCGGTCGCGACTCGCCCGTGATCATCGACTCGTCGAGCTCGGCCTCGCCCTCGACGATGCGCCCGTCGGCGGGGACCCGGGCGCCGGATCGGACCAGGACCAGATCGCCCGCGGCGAGGGCGTCGATCGGGACCAGCTCGATCGCACCGTCGGCCGTGATCCGCTCGGCCTCGTCGGGCAGGAGCGCGGCGAGCGCCGCCAGCGCGCCGTGTGCCTGGCCGATCGCCTTCATCTCCTGCCAATGCCCGAGCAGCATGATCGTCACGAGCAGCGCCAGCTCCCACCAGAACTCGAGGTCGAACCATCCGACGGTCGTCGACATCGACGCCACCCAGGCGACGGTGATCGCCATCGAGATCAGCAGCATCATCCCCGGCTGGCGGTCGCGGACCTCGGCCACCGCGCCGGCAAGGAACGGCTGGCCGCCCCACGCGAAGACGAACGTGCCGAGCACCGGCCCGACCCAGGCGACGCCGCCGATCTCGTACCCGAACCACTCCATCACCATCTCGCTGGAGGCGACGACCGGGATCGTCAGCAGCAACGTCAGCCAGAACCGGCGCCGGAACGCCTCCGGATCATGGCCGGCGTGCTTGTCGTGCGCCGCGTGGCCGCCGTGATGCTGGTCGTGCTCGTCGTGATGATGGGCGGCGGCGCGGAGTTCGAGGGACGCGCTCATGTCAGATACCCTAGGGGGGTATACGCGGAACGTCAACCACCTCGGATGGGCGGATACCGTCCGAGCGGTGACTGCGTATGAGCAGATGTTTCGTCTCGACGGGCGCACCGCGCTCGTCGTCGGGGCCGGGAGCGGGATCGGGGCGGCGGTGGCCGAGGGCCTGGCGGCATTCGGCGCCGCGGTCGTCTGCGCCGACGCCCGCCTCGAGGCCGCCACGGCGACCGCCGACGCGATCGGCTCCCCCGCCGTCGCATTCGGGCTCGACCTCACCGATGCCGCGGCGGTCGATGCCGCGGCGCGTGACCTCGCCCCGCCCGAGATCCTCGTGACGACGCCATCGATCAACGTTCGCAAGCGGATCGTCGACTACTCCGATGACGACCTCGACCGGGTCGTCGACCTCAACATCAAAGCGACGTTCCGATTGTGTCGGGCGTTCGGGCGGGTGATGGCCGCGCAGGGCCGCGGCTCGATGATCGGGTTCTCGTCGATCCGGTCGCAGACGACCGAGCCGGGGCAGGGCGCCTATGCCGCGACGAAGGCGGCGACGGTCA
Organism: Ilumatobacteraceae bacterium; assembly: GCA_035557475.1. Taxonomy (GTDB): domain Bacteria; phylum Actinomycetota; class Acidimicrobiia; order Acidimicrobiales; family Ilumatobacteraceae; genus JALOLG01. The sequence continues at coordinate 46 of DATMDV010000251.1, read as the reverse complement.
TGCTGTTCAAGACGCTCGCCGCCGAGCTCGGCCCGTTCGGAGTGCG
>DATMDV010000250.1:0-9227 GCA_035557475.1 Ilumatobacteraceae bacterium | reverse complement strand
CGTCAGCCGCGAGATCATCTGCGACTCCGTGGAGGCGGTGATGCACGCCGAGCGGTTCGACGGGCTCGTCGCCACCGGCGGCTGCGACAAGTCGATGCCGGGGATGATGATGGCGATCGCCCGGCTGAACCTGCCCGGGGTGTTCGTCTACAACGGATCGACGCTCCCCGGCTACCTGAACGGCAAGGCGCTCGACATCACCAGCGTGTTCGAGGCGATCGGCGCGTGCGCCGCCGGCACGATCACCGAGGACGAACTGCACGCGATCGAGAAGAACGCGTGTCCCGGCGAAGGGGCGTGCGGTGGGATGTTCACCGCCAACACGATGAGCTCGATCGGCGAGGCCCTCGGCCTCTCGCTCCCCGGCTCGGCCTCGCCACCCGCGGTCGATCGTCGCCGCGAGGACGACGCGCGTGCGGCCGGTGCGGCGGTGATCGAGATGCTCCGGGTCGGTATCCGACCGCGTGACATCCTCACCAAGCAGGCCTTCGAGAACGCGATCGCGCTCGCCAACGCGATCGGCGGTTCGACGAACGCCGTGCTGCACCTGCTCGCGATCGCCAACGAGGCAGGGGTCGAGCTCGAGCTGGCCGACTTCAACCGCATTGCCGCCCGCGTCCCACACATCGCCGACATGAAGCCGGGCGGCAAGTTCCACATGACCGATCTCGACCGGATCGGCGGCGTGCCGGTGGTGCTCAAGCACCTGCTCGACGCCGGGTTGATCCACGGTGACGTGCTGACGGTCACCGGGCGCACGATGGCCGAAAACCTGGCCGCCATCGACCCGCCGGGGCCGGATGGCACGGTCGTCCACCCGCTCGACGCGCCGATCAACGTCGAGGGCGGGCTCAACGTGCTGACCGGCTCGTTGGCGCCGAGCGGGTCGGTCGTGAAGGTCGCCGGACTCTCGAAGGAGCAGCGCACGTTCGAAGGCGTCGCCCGCGTGTTCGACGGCGAGGACGACGCGATGGCGGTCGTGATGGCCGGAGAGATGCAGCCGGGCACCGTGATCGTGATCCGCTACGAGGGCCCGAAGGGTGGCCCTGGGATGCGCGAGATGTTGGCGATCACGGGTGCTTTGAAGGGCGCCGGGCGCGGCGCCGACTGCGCGCTGATCACCGACGGCCGGTTCTCTGGAGGGACGTGGGGTTTCTGCATCGGCCACGTCGCACCGGAGGCCGTCGACGGGGGACCGATCGCGTTCGTCCGCGACGGCGACCGGATCCGCATCGACGTGCCGTCGCTGACGCTCGATCTGCTCGTCGATGATGCTGAGCTGGCGGCGCGCCGGGACGGTTGGGCGCCGAACCCACCGCGCTACACGAGCGGTGTGCTCGGCAAGTACGCCCTGCTCGCCCAAGGCGCCGAGAAGGGTGCGATCACGAACCTTGTCTAATTTTGGTGTGTGATCCGTCTTGTGCGGCCGCCGGCAACGACTCGCCAGCCGAGCAGAAGGAGGCCGGTGAACACACTGGCGACGATCACGAACGAGAACGCGATGCCATCTTCGAAGAGTGTGCTGCGCAGCACCATGCCAAGCGCGATCGTGACAACCCAGATCGTGCGGCCGGCCGCCAGATCGAACGGACGACGCCACGCCCGGGTGACGATCCACCCCGCCGCCAGGCCGATGAGGAACGGGGTCGCGATGCCCAGCACGTCCCCGATCGGTGACTCGACTGTTTGACTGGTCAGTGCCGCCGTACCTTGCCCGTCGTCGTGGTTGCGCCGGCCGATCACGGCGAACAGCACGATGACGGCGATGTCGAGGGCGGCCGCGATGCGGACGCGCGCCCCCACAGCGTCATCCCTCGGCGGCGAATCCGCCGAGGGTGCCCTTGAAGAACAGCAGTGGGTGGGGACCGTCGCCGTCGTGGTCGGCATCGGCTTCGAGGGCGACGACGTGGCCGAGGACGAAGAGGTGGTCACCCATCTCGTAGACGCCTTCGACCTCGCAGTCGATCCACGCCACCGCGCGATCGATGATCGGTGACCCCGTCGGTCCCGCGTGCCACTCGACCCCGTCGAACCGCTCTGCCTCGTTGCCGGTCTTCGCGAACTTCCAGCACAGATCGGCCTGGGCGCGGCTGAGCACGTTGACGCAGAAGCTGCGGCTGGGTGCGATCGCGGTCCACGTGTCGCTCGTGGTCATCGGAAGGAACCCGACCATCGGCGGCTCGAGCGAGACCGATGTGAACGACCCGATCGTGAACCCGGCGGGTGCGCCGTCGGCGATGCCGGAGACGATCGTGACACCGGTCGGGAAGTGGCCGAGGACGGAGCGGAACTGCTTGGCGTCGAACGAGCGATTCGCGTCGGGGGCGGTCACGGGGACGACTGTACGCTGCGACTCTGTGCCGTTGCCCATCGACGACAAGCGGGCCTTGCGGTCGACGATGCGCACCATGCGACGTGCATTGCCCGATCAGACCGGTCGTTCGGAGCGCATCTGGGCGACGGTGCAGGGGCTCGACGCGGTCACCCGAGCCGGTACCGTGATGGTGTTCACGTCGATCGCCGGTGAGCCCGACACGGCGCCGTTCATCGCCTGGTGTGCCGCGCGAGGCAAGCATGTCGTCGTGCCGGAGGAGCAGCCCGATCCGACCGCGGTCGACGTCGTGATCGTCCCCGGCGTCGCATTCACACCTGATGGTGGCCGGCTCGGTCAGGGTGGCGGGTGGTACGACCGGTTTCTCGCGAGCGTGCGTCCCGACTGCACGTCGATCGGTGTCGGGTTCGACGCCCAGATCCTCGACGTGTTGCCGACGGAACCGCACGACGTCGCGCTCCACAGCGTCGTCACCGAATCGGGGACGGTTCCGCGTCGTCCCATCAGATCGGTCTGAGGCTCGGATTGTTCACGCTCGACGACCTCGACCGCGCCGAGACGATCGTCTACGCGCACATGCCGCCGACACCGCAATACGCGTGGCCACTGCTCGCCCACGAGCTCGGGACGGAGGTCTGGGTCAAGCACGAGAACCACACCCCGACCGGCGCCTTCAAGGTCCGCGGTGGGCTCGTCCACCTCGAACGTCTGCGTGAGTGGGGTGACGTGGCGGGCATCATCGGAGCGACGCGCGGCAACCACGGCCAGAGCCTGGCGTTCGCCGGACGGGCGACCGGGCTGCCCGTCGTGATCGTGGCGCCGTACGGCAACAGCGTCGAGAAGAACGCCGCGATGCGAGGGCTGGGTGCCGAGCTGATCGAGAGCGGCCACGACTTCCAGGCGGCTCTGGAGGACGCGAGGCGCATCGGCGAGGAGCGCCAGTTGCAGATGGTGCCATCGTTCCATCCCGACCTCGTCCAGGGGGTCGCGACGTACGCGCGTGAGCTGTTCCTGGGTGCACCGGCGCTCGACACGGTGTACGTGCCGGTCGGCCTCGGCTCGGGGATCTGCGGATTGATCCTCGTGCGCGACCTGCTCGGCCTGCCGACCGAGATCGTCGGGGTGGTGTCGGATCGGGCTCCGGCGTACCGCCTGTCGTTCGAGGCCGGGGCACCGGTGTCCACCGCCACCGCCGACACGTTCGTCGACGGGGTTGCCTGCCGGGTGCCCGATCCCCTCGCGGTCGACATCATCTGCCGCGGCGCGGCGCGTGTCATCGAGGTGCCGGACGAGGCGACGGCCGACGCGATGCGGATCCTCCATCGCACCACGCACAACACCGCCGAACCGGCTGGCGCGATCGCCCTCGCCGGTGCGATCAGTGAGCGTCACAGCCTCGCCGGCAGCCGCGTCGCCGTCGTGATCACCGGCGGCAACGTCGACACCGACGTCCTCGCCGGAATATTGAACGGCAACTCAGGGCCACCGCCCCACCCCATCTCGTGAAGTTTCGGCGCCGTAGGCACGCCGAAACTTCACGAGATCGCGATCGCACCGGAGATCGTGATGCCGTTGCGAAGGCGAAGCGGATATTGGCGGACGAGCACGATCCCGCAGGACTCGAGGGCTCGCAATACTCGGAGCCCGAGCGCCGAACCCGCGGGACGTTGCCAGACGTCGCGTTGGGACAGCACGCGCCGTACGCGTGCCGAACCCGCACGGCCTCGTGACGACACCCGCCGCACCGTCTCGAAGAGCGTCGGCAGCGTGCAGAAGTTGTCGAGCACCTGCTCGGTCAGCGATTCGAAGTATCGATCGCTCAACTCTGATGCTCGGTCGAACCATGTCCGCGCGGGACTGGTGACGCGGATTCCGTCGGGTCGCACGACGATGTCGACGTCGCCGAGGACATTCGTCCGACGAAGGACGACGCCTCGTGGAGCGAAACGCCGAGCTCGCGGAGCTGGCGCACGGCGACGACACCGTGGTGAGCAGCGAAGTATTGGGTGAGGGTGAGCTGAGCGGGAAACGTGCCCATACCGGTCTCCTCGATGTCGAACACCATTTCGGGTGCCCTGCACCGAGGGTCGGGACCTGCGGCTGAAATGTATCGCCGGCCGACGCCTTCCCGGCCGCGACGCGAACTCGTGAAGTTTCGGCGCCCTGGGGACGCCGAAACTTCACGAGATGGGGTTGGACCAGGTTCGGGTCAGCCCTTCTTCAGGCTGCCGTCGGGGTTGACGACGAACCATACGTCGCCCGATCCCTGGCCGTTGGTCTGGCCCGGCTCGTCGTCTCCGGCGAACCGGTACAGCGGCCACTTGCCGGCCTTGAGCTGGTGCGACCCGTCGTCGCGCTCGACGATGCTGAACACGGCGGCGTCGAGGCCTTCGGGCAACGTGTCGCCATCGACCAGCAATGGCGGCCACGCATCGGCGCAGGCGTCGTTGCACGTCGGGTGGCCGTCGCCGTCGTTGGTGAAGCCGTAGAGCGTGAATCCGTCGGCGTCGGTCAGCGCCACGCCGAGCGGTGTCTCACCGATGAACACGGCCTTGGGCGGCGCCTCTCCAGCAGCGGCCGGCTCGGTCGACTCGGTCGTTGCGTACTCGGTCGTGGTCTCGTCGGTCGCTGTGTCCTCGGTCGCGGCGTCGTCAGTCACGGCTGCGTCCTCGACCAGTGAGCCGGCGGTGTCGATGACGAACCACACGTCGCCCGAGCCTTGGCCGTTGACGTCACCGGGTGCGGTGTCGCCCGAGTAGGCGTACAGCGGGTACTTGCCGGCGACGAGCTGCAGCGTGCCGTCCGAGCGGGCGATCGTGTTGAAGATCCCGCTGTCGACGCCGGGTGCGACCGTCCAGTTGGCGGGGACGACGACCGGGGGCCAGGCCTCGGCGCACGTGCCCTCGCAGTTGCTCTGGATCGGGGTGTCGTTGGTGAAGCCGTACAGCGTGCGGCCGTCGACGCCGACGAGGATCGGCCCGAGCTCGCTCTCGGCGCTCTTCACGGCGACGGTGGACCCGGCCGCGGCGACGGTGGTGGTCGTCGACGGCACCGAAGCGACGGCTGGGGTCGGTGCGGCGGCGATGGCCGGGGTGGACCCGTCGTCACCACCACAGGCGGCGAGCAGGGCGGTCCCGGCGATGGCGAGGACGATGAGGGTGTTGGTGCGGTTCATGGGATGACTCCTTCGATTGCGGGATTGGCTGGTTGGTTGGGTGTGGTGGTGGGACATGGCTCGGGCGAACGCGCGCGTCAGGCGACGACGAGCGTCCCTTGCATGGTCGGATGGAGGTCGCAGACGAACGTGTAGGTGCCCGGCTGTGTGGGTGCGACGAACGCGACGCTGGCGCCGGGATCGATGAGCCCGCTCGCGAACTCCCCGCCGACGGCCGTCACGGTGTGTTGCATCGCGTCGTTGTTCGTCACTGTCACCGTGGCTCCGGGTGCGACCGTGAGGGGCGAGAACCCGAAGTCGGCAATGGTCATCACCGCCGGCGCGGCGGCGGCCGTCGCGCCGGCAGGTGTGGCCGCGGCCGGCACCGGGGCGGCCGCGGTTTGTCGCGGGGAATCGTCGGCGAACAGCAGCGCGCCGGCGGTGAACGATGCGGCCGCCAGAAGGACGACCAGTGATCCAGTGATTCGTTGCATGGCCAGCCGGTACGCCCCGGCGCGTCGATCGGTTCTCCGAGAACCGCGTCGCCGTTGCGCACGTAAGGTCGGGCATGACCGTGAACGGAGGCTTCGAGCCGCCATCGCTGCCCGCCTCCGATTCAGCCCCCAGCACGGCCTCTCACACCGGGTCCAACACCGGGTCCAACAAGGTGTCCGTGCAGCTCGCACTCGCGGCGCTTGCCGGTGGAGCGGTGTCGGTGGCGCTGGGCACCTACGGCCGGGTCCACGACCCGACGTTCCGCCCGATCGAGGACTTCGGCTTCCCGTCCGTCATCGACATGAAGGCCTGGCTCGCCACGTGCGCGGCCGCGCTGGTGCTCGTGCAGCTGATATCAGCGCTGTGGATGTACGGCAAGTTGCCGGTGCGGCGGCCGGCGCCGCGCCGCACCGCGGTCATCCACCGCTGGACCGGCACCGTGGCGTTCCTGTTCACGCTGCCGGTCGCCTATCACTGCTTGTGGTCGCTGGGGTTCGCCGAGACCGGGGCCCGGCAGATCACCCACTCGATCCTCGGCTGCGCCTTCTACGGGGCGTTCGCCACCAAGATGCTCGTGCTGCGCATCGACGGCCTCCCGCGCTTCGCCCTGCCGATCTGTGGAGGCCTCCTCGTGACGCTGCTCATGGGACTGTGGCTGACATCGTCGCTGTGGTTCTTCACCAACGTCGGGTTCCCGTTCTCACGATGACATGAGTGTGCCGCGCCGGATCACACGTCGTCGTCGTCGTAGTACTCGCGGCCGAGATGCGTGATCTGGTCCTCGCCCATCATCCACCGCAGCGTGTTCTTGAGCTTGGTGAGTTGGATGAACAGGTCGTGTTCGGGGTACAGGCCGGGCGCGACCTGGGGGCTCTTGTAGTAGAAGCTGAGCCACTCCTGGATACCGCCCATCCCGGCCCGCTGGGCGAGGTCGGAGAACAGCACGAGGTCGAGCGCGAGCGGAGCGGCGAGGATCGAGTCGCGGCACAAGAAGTCGATCTTGAGCTGCATCGGATAGCCGAGCCAGCCGAACAGGTCGATGTTGTCCCACCCCTCCTTGTTGTCGCCGCGTGGTGGGTAGTAGTTGATCCGGACCTTGTGATACACGTCGCCGTACAGCGCGGGGAACTTCTCGGCATCGAGGATGTGTTCGAGCACGCCGAGCTTCGACTCCTCCTTGGTCTTGAAGTTGTCGGGGTCGTCGAGCACCTCACCGTCGCGGTTGCCGAGGATGTTCGTCGAGTACCAACCCGACAGACCCAGCATGCGCGCCTGCAGCATCGGACCGATCACCGTCTTGATGAGCGTCTGGCCGGTCTTGAAGTCCTTCCCCGAGATCGGCACGTTCTGCTCGGTCGCGTACTCGCGCATCGCGTCGATGTCGACGGTGAGATTCGGGGCGCCGTTCGCGAACGGCACGCCCTCCTGCAGCGCGGCGTAGGCGTACAGCATCGACGGCGCGATGGTCGGGTCATTGGCGTCGATCGCGGCTTCGAACGCGTCGAGCGACGTGTGCGCCGGGCCGGGCTCGATGAAGATCTCCGTCGACGCCGCCCAGAGCATCACGATCCGATCGACCTGCTTCTCCTCGCGGAAGCGGTTGATGTCCTCGCGGATCGACTCGAGCATGGTGCGCTTGTCGACGCTGCCGATCACGTTGTCGGCGTCGATGCGCTTGGCGTAGCTGCGGTCGAACGCGGCGGGCATCGGCCGCACGTCGCGCAACGCGTCGGAGATGCTCTCGAGGTGGCGGCCAGGCTCGAGCACCCCGGCCCGCTGGGCGGCGACGTAGGCGTCGTCGGGGAACGGGTCCCAGGCGCCGAACACGATGTCGTCGAGCGCCGCGATCGGTACGAAGTCCTTGATCAGCGGGCTGCGATTGTCGGTACGCCGGCCGAGGCGGATCGTGCCCATCTGTGTCAGCGAACCCACCGGTTCGGACATGCCGCGCTTGACGAGTTCGACCCCTGCGATGAGCGTCGAGGAAACCGCGCCAAGACCGACGGTGAGGACACCGAGTCGTCCCTCTGCTGGCCGCACGTTGGGGGATGGAGGAATGGTCACGGCAGCGAGGCTAGAGCAGGTGCAGCGCTCTACATGCGTGTGCAACTTCCGATCTGTCTGCTCCAGACCGCGCCTCGCTGCTTCTGAAGCAGACAGAACGGGAGGTTGTCATCGCCGAACTGATCTGCCACACTCAGCGGTTGATGCGTGCCAACTTTCGCGCCCTCGTAGTACTCATCCGGTAGCGCGCCGGCTGCATCGCCGCGCGCTCCTCGACCTCCCGATTGGGAGGTCGTTTCGTTTTTCCGCCACCCTCCGATCACAGGAGACCTCGATGACCAAGCTGACCGGGGCGCAAGCCCTCATCAAATCCCTCGAGATGGAGGGTGTCGACGTCATGTTCGGGCTGCCGGGTGGATGCATCCTGCCTGCGTACGACCCGTTGCTCGAATCGTCGATCCGCCACATCCTCGTCCGCCACGAGCAGGGCGCCGGCCACATGGCCGAGGGCTACGCCCACGTGACCGGCCGTCCCGGTGTCGCGATGGTGACGTCCGGTCCGGCCGCGACGAACCTCGTCACCCCGCTCATGGACGCGTTCATGGACTCGATCCCGATGGTCGGCATCACCGGTCAGGTCCCGACCGCGGCGATCGGCACCGATGCGTTCCAGGAGTGCGACACGGTCGGGATCACGCGCTCGGTGACCAAGCACAACGAGCTCGTGATGAGCGCCGACGACCTGCCGATGGCGATCCGTCAGGCGTTCCACATCGCGACGACGGGCCGGCCGGGGCCGACGCTCGTCGACGTCCCCAAGGACGTGCTGCAGAACGAGATGGAGTGGTACTGGCCGAGCGACGACGAGGTCGTGGCATCGCTGCCGGGGTACCGGCCGACCGTGAAGGGCCACGCCCGGATGATCAAGGAGGCGGCCAAGCTGATCCTGGCGTCCGAGCGCCCGGTCCTGTACGTCGGCGGCGGGGTGCTCAAGGCGCGTGCGGCGGATGCGCTGCGCGAGCTCGCCGAGCTCACCGACATCTACGTCGTCACGACGCTGATGGCGCGGGGCGCGTTCCCGGACGACCATCCGCTGTGCCTCGGCATGCCGGGCATGCACGGCAACGCGACCGCGGTGACGGCGATGCAGAAGGCCGACCTGCTGATCGCGCTCGGGGCTCGCTTCGACGACCGCATCACCGGCCGGGTGTCGGCGTTCGCGCCCGAAGCCAAGATCATCCA
>DATMDV010000249.1:0-4769 GCA_035557475.1 Ilumatobacteraceae bacterium | reverse complement strand
AGCAGCGGCCCCGGTAGCAGCGGCCCCGGTAACAGCGGCCCGGCAACAGCGGCAACAGCACCGGCGGTAACCGCGGCCACGACCACGACCACGGTGGCGGCGACGACTGATCCGCTGCAGAGCGGAGGTCACCTCCGTCTGCGTTGACTCCCTAGCGTCCCAACGCTTCGGTCCACCGGCTCTCCGAGAGCGAAGCGGAGCCCGAAGTGCTGCGCTCCCGTCGACGGGCCACGCAGCGAACGATCGTCAGCACGACCACCCCGGCGCCGGGGATGATCCAAGGCGGAAAGAGAACCGTGGCGATCGCTGCGCCAATCGCCGCGCGATTTCCGATGTGTCGTCGCCAACGGAACGAGCCGACGAGCACGAGCGCCGCGGCCACTGCATACCAGATCGACGAGTTGGCCAGCGCGTGGTCCGCGACGTCAGGGACCGAGTCCGTCGGCGTCTGCGAGTAGCCCGCGGCGACGAGATCGTCGATCACGCGAACGTTGCCGACCATCACCAAGACAGTCGTGCCGAACCACGCGGCGGCGGCGACGAGCACATGGATCTGTCGGCGGGCTCGGGGTGTCGCCCACAAGAGGATGGCGATCACGGCCGCCGCCATGAATGGTGCTGACGCGCTGCCGAGGTGCTCGCCCGCGTGCCCGCCGACGTCGTAGCGTGAACTCAGGAGCACCTGTTGTGCCAGCACTGCGCCGGCGAGGAGGATCGGCACGGGCCACCAGTCGCGAGCTACCCGCTCGAGGCGTTCGTGCCACTCGAGTCCTTTGATGTCGTTTGTCGCCATGCCACTACAGACGAAGCACAGACGTTCGCGGGTGACAGGTCGGGCGATTCCATGTCCCGGCTGCCGACGTCCGTTGTGACCAAGCGCGAGCGTCGAACCGGGCCGATTCAGGAGATGGCGCCAGCCGGCGCAAGCAGTTGATCGATGAGGATCGCCGTGAGCCACCGCTCATACCGAAGGGATGGCCAACCTCTGTCGATGACGAGCAGCCCATAGACCTCGGGGGACATGAGCGCATGGATGATGTCGGCGGCATCGCGCTCTCGCAGCTTGGGCCGCAACGCGCCGGCGCGGGCCAACGAACGCGCGAGCCGGCTCTGGCCTTCGTGCCGCTGCCGAGTCAGCTCATCGAGCAGCCCTGCCGCGTCGGGGTCGGAGCTCGCCGCACTGACGAGGATGCGGTAGATCGGCCCTGTCCTCGAGTTCACCTGGGCGGCGATTCCGACAACGCCCGCCAGCTGGCTTGTCGGGTCTGGATCGGCGAAGAGCGAGCGGACGTGCGGACGATCTGCCAACGGAGCTGCCTCGTCGTCACCGACGATCGAAACATCGAGGAGGGCCTTGAGGATCCCGCGCTTGGATGTGAACAATCGGTAGATCGTGGCCGGAGGGACGTCCGATGCGGCGCTGATGGCCTCGACCGTGGTGGCGCCGTAACCGCGTTCGAGGAAAAGGGTCCGGGCGGCTTCGACGACCGCGGCACGAGCCAGGCGGGTTCTGGCCTGGCCGCGTTTGCTGTCGAGGGATGTTTGGCCTTGGTCCCGGCTCGCCACGTCCTGAGACTAACACTCCCGAATTGAGAGTGGTACTTGCATTTCCAAATTGAGAGTGTTACTCTCACAAACGGAAACTGACCGAGGGTCGACGTGACCCAATACTCGAGGAGCGACCATGACCGACTCATCCACGCAAGGAATCAAGACCGTCCTGCATCCCGTGTCCGACCTGGCCACGGCCAAGGCCGTGTACGCCGCCCTGCTCGGCGTCCCGCCGCAGACCGACGGGTCCTACTACGTCGGCTTCGAGGCCGAGGGCCAGCAGATCGGGCTGGTGCCAGGCGGTGGACCGCAGGGCATGACCTCGCCGGTGGCCTTCTGGCACGTGGCGGACATCGAGGCGAAGCTGGCCGAGGTGACCGCTGCCGGTGCCACCGTCAAGGAACCCGCCCACGACGTCGGAGGCGGCCGCTTGGTGGCCACCGTCACCGACCCCGACGGCAACGTGCTCGGGCTGCTCCAGGACGCATGAAACGACTCGTTCGACGCACGGAGGTGCTTCGCAATGGCTGAGAAGAAACCAGCAAAGAAGGCCGCACCGAAGACTGCCAAGAGCAGCACCGTGACCGGCAAGGTGTCCAAGGGATTCACCGACGCGGAGCGACTCGCGATGAAGGAGCGGGCCCAAGAACTGAAGGCGGAGGCGCGCCGCGACGCAAACCGGGCGGATGGCGAGCGCGCCGTGCTCGCCAAGATCGCCGAGATGCCGGAACCGGATCGCACCATCGGCGAGCGGCTCCACGCCATCGTCACGGCCAGCGCGCCAGAGCTCTCGCCGAAGACGTGGTACGGGATGCCTGCGTATGCCAACGACGGGAAGATCGTCTGCTTCTTCCAGAGCGCGCACAAGTTCAACGCGAGGTACGCGACGTTCGGTTTCAACGATGCCGCGAACCTCGATGATGGCGCCATGTGGCCGACCTCCTTCGCTCTGAAGGAGTTGACGCCCGCCGAAGAAGCACGGATCGGCGCGCTCGTGAAGAAGGCGATGAGACAGCCCCGACCGACGCCTTGACGAATCGAGTCCGCTCAGAGCATGCGACGCAAGAGCCCGTCGCGGTTGATCAACTGATGCTTGAGGACCAGTCCGAGATGGGCAGCGACAGCGACGAAGAATGCGATGTGGCTGGCGACATGCAGCGCCAGCGCGTCCTCGGAGATCAGCACGAGCCAGAGCCCGGTGAGCGGGATGACGAACAACAGGAGGTAGAGGCTGCGTTCCGTCCAGTGCGCGATCGTGCGCTCCGTCGCCGAGAGCCCTTCCGCCCAGGGTGGCAGCGAACTGTGGCGTCGCCAGGAGAGCCGTACGGCAGCCAGGAGGACAATCGTCAGGCCGACGATGACGTGGGCGGTGAGCAACCGGTCCTCACCGAACACGTCGAGATCGCCACCTCGACCTCGCCCCCGACCGGACTCGCCACCGCGGCCCCGACCGCGACCGCGACCACTGCCGCCGGCGTCCATGACGTATCCGAGCGTGAATTGCGCGGCGAGGGCAGCCACCGTCAGCCAATGCAGCACCCGCGTTACCAGTCCGTAGGCCGGTTCGCGTCGCCGCCCGGGCGCAATGAAGGCATCGGTAGCTTCGGCGATCACACAGTCTGTCCGCTGCTCATGGAGATTCGCACGCGGGCAGTTTCCTCGGTTTCGTGACGGGTACTGGTTGTTGGTGCAAGCTGCGTTCGACTTCTCCGACAGGGAGGGCCAGTTGGTGTCGACCGCGGTGCACGCCGGTCACGAGTTACGGCCCGCGATCGCAGCTCGGATGGCGATCGACGACGACACACGGCTGCGCGAGGAGGACCCGTTCACGGATCACCTCCTCGGTGAGGTGGGGACCCGGGTGTCCGTGCGGCGTTCCCGCTTCGAGGTCGATCTCAATCGATCGCGTGACGCCGCGGTGTACCTCGAACCGGCGGACGCCTGGGGCCTCGAGGTGTGGAACGACCACCTCCCAAACACCGAGCTGCAGGCGTCACTCGTCGTCTACGACGATTTCTACGCGGCCTTCGCGGAGCGTCTTGATCGTCTGTCGGCCCGTGGCCCGTTCGTGGTGCTCGATGTGCATTCGTACAACCATCGTCGCCAGGGCCCGGACGAGCCGGCCGCCCCAGAGTCCGACAACCCGGAGGTCAACGTGGGCACGGGAGCACTCGATCAGCAGCGATGGGGTCCAGTGGTCGAGCGGTTCATCGACGACCTCGGCGCTGAGCGCGTCGCCGGACACCGTCTCGATGTCCGCGAGAACGTCAAGTTCCGAGGTGGACACCTCAGCCGATGGGTCGCGGGCCGCTACCCCGACACCGGATGCGTGCTGGCGATCGAGTTCAAGAAGGTCTTCATGGACGAGTGGACGGGCGAACCCGACCTCGCTCACATCACAGAGCTCGCGGGCGCTCTCGCAGCCGCGGCGCGGCCGACGCTCGACATGCTGGCTGGGAAGCTGCGATGACGCCCGTCGGCGAGCTGAGTCCCGACGATCTGGCGATCGACCACGAGCTCGCTGACATCGCGTCGGGAATCCGGTTCCTGCTCGCCGTCACGCCCGTCAACCTGCTCGACGCCAGGCGTCGGTTCTTCGCCGACGGGGACACTCCCGACTTCGTGTATGCCCCGTTGGATGACGATCCGGCCGTCACCGAGGCACGGCTCGCGGCGGTCGCAGTGGAACACGCCGCGGATGTCTCGCTCGGACACCTTCTCAAGGCGAAGCGGCGCGAGCTCGAGTTGCAACTCGACATGCTGCGATGTCGCGGTTCCGACGACTTCCTGGCGTGCAGCCTCAAGCTGTACGGCGCGGTCAGCCCGGCGTTGTTGGGTGATGCCGAAGCGTTGCTCGACTGCGTCACGGTTCCGGCCGTCGAGCGCGGTGAGCGTCTCGATGCCGAGGCGTTCGCCCGCCGCGCCGAGGCCGAGCTCGATCACTACCGCTCCACGGGGGTCGATCTCGACGTGCACGTCGAAGTGCGTACCGACAGCAGCGGCATCATGGTGTCGAACGGCAACCTGCTGATCGCTCCCACCGTCACCGTGCCGGAGTCACGCGTCTACGCCCTGCTCCAGCACGAGGTCGGCACGCATATCGTCACCCACGTGAACGGCTCCCATCAGCCGCTGCGCCTCCTCGGCGCCGGACTCGCCGACAACGACGAGACCCAAGAAGGCCTGGCGGTGTTCGCCGAGTACCTCGCCGGGGGTCT
>DATMDV010000248.1:0-12986 GCA_035557475.1 Ilumatobacteraceae bacterium | reverse complement strand
TCGAGTTGTAGACCTCGTCACCCTTGTTGATCGCGCCGGAGTAGACCCGGAAGTACGTGAGCTTGCCGAACGGGTCGCCGACGATCTTGAACGCCAGCGCGGCGAACGAGTCGTCGCTCGGCCCACGTGTCATCGTCTCGTCGCCCCGCATGTTGGTGCCCTCCGCGGGCGGGATGTCGAGCGGCGACGGCAGATAGTCGACGACGGCGTCGAGCATCGGCTGCACACCCTTGTTCTTGAACGACGACCCGCACAGCATCGGCACGAAGTCGAACGCCAGCGTGCCGGCACGCACGGCGCGCTTGATGTCCTCCTCGCTCACGTCGTCGCCGGCCAGGTACTTCTCCATCAACACATCGTCGCTGACGGCGATCGTCTCGAGCATCTGCTCGCGGAACTCGTTGGCCTGGTCGACCATGTCAGCCGGGATGTCGATCTCGTCCCATTTGGCGCCGAGCTCCTCGTCGTGCCAGATGAGAGCCTTCATCTTGACCAGGTCGATGAGACCGATGAACGGCTTCGACGACTCCGGCCCGCCAACCCCTACCGGGAGTTGCAGGATGGCAGGGGTCGCGTCGAGACGCTCCTTGACCATCCGCACCGTGCGGTGGAAGTCGGCGCCGATCCGGTCCATCTTGTTGACAAAGCAGATCCGCGGCACGTTGTACTTGTTGGCCTGGCGCCACACCGTCTCGGTCTGCGGCTCGACACCGGCGACCGAGTCGAACACCGTCACCGCGCCGTCGAGCACGCGCAACGACCGCTCGACCTCGATCGTGAAGTCGACGTGGCCGGGCGTGTCGATGATGTTGATCCGGTGGTTGTTCCACACGCAGGTGGTGGCGGCCGACGTGATCGTGATGCCGCGCTCTTGTTCCTGCGCCATGTGGTCCATCGTCGCGGCGCCGTCGTGGACCTCACCGATCTTGTAGCTCTTCCCCGTGTAATACAGAATGCGCTCGGTCGTCGTGGTCTTGCCCGCGTCGATGTGCGCCATGATGCCGATGTTGCGTGTGCGCTCGAGGGGGAACTCTCGCTTGGCCATCGTGGGGTCAACTTCCGTGTTTCAAATTCGTGTGGCAGGTGGGGGGAATCAGTGCGTGCGCTGGGACGACAGGGCCACAGGCACGGCGATTCAGTGTACCGGCGCAGGACCCCGCATCAGCCGGATGCGGGCAGCCCGCTGATGTGCGCCGACTCAATCGAGCCCGAGTCGGCCAACCCGCTCGAGCCGGCGACCAGACACGTATCGCGCCCGGCGATCAGTGAGCCGGCTCAATCAAACACGGTGAGCCGACTCAATCAAACACGTCTACTGACCTTGGTGGAGGTAGTCGAAGAGCGCCTGGTTCTCGCTCTCGAGCTCGGTCAGCCGGCTCTTCACCACGTCACCGATCGAGATGATGCCCGCCAGCCGGCCGCTGTCGTCGACGACGGGGAGGTGGCGGATGCGACGATCGGTCATGAGCGCCATCAGCCGGTCGGCACCGTCGTTCGCCGAGCACGTCACGACGTCGACCGACATCGTCGAGCCGACGGAACGTCCGAGTGCCCCGGCACCGTGGGTGGCGATGCTGCGCACGACGTCGCGCTCGGAGATGATGCCTTCGATCGCCCGTGCGTCACCGGACACGACGAGCGCCCCGACCCCGTGATCGCGCAGCAGCTGTGCGGCATCGGCGAGCGAGGCGGCCTGGGTCACCGTGGCGACGGCCGTTCCCTTCAACGCCAGGATCGACTGGACGTTCATCGAATCCCCTTTCCGAGCCGGGCCCCCAAGCCGCGAACTGTAGCTGAGAACCGAACCGTATGACCAGGGGTGGCCGGGTGTTCGCTGAGGGTGAACTCCCGGTGAACGACTACCAGCGATAGTGCGCGAAGGCTTTGTTCGATTCGGCCATCTTCTGCATGTCGTCGCGCTTCTTCATCGCCGCGCCGAGCCCGTTGGCGGCATCCATCAACTCGGCGGCGAGGCAATCGGCCATCGTCTTCTCGCGCCGAGCCCGGCTGAAGTCGACCACCCAACGAATCGCCAGCGTCGTCGCCCGGCGCGGCCGCACCTCGACCGGCACCTGGTAGCTGGCGCCGCCGACGCGCCGGCTCTTGACCTCGAGCGGTGGCTTGACGTTGTCGATCGCCCGCTTGACGGTGTCGAGCGGGCCCTCACCGGTCTTGGTCTCGATGACCTTCATCGCGTCGTACACGATCGTCTCGGCGACGCTGCGCTTGCCATGCAGCATCACCTTGTTGATCAGCTGCGTGACCTGGACGGAGCGGTAGATCGGGTCGGCGACGAGCTCGCGGCGCGGCGCAGGACCTTTACGAGGCATGGTCGTTCAGCTCACTCTCAACATCTCTTGGCATCATTCTTGGCGTCATGTTGCGCATCACTTCTCGGATTTGGCGCCGTAGCGGCTGCGAGCCTGCTTGCGGTTCTTCACGCCGGCGGCGTCGAGCGCGCCGCGGATGATCTTGTAGCGCACGCCCGGAAGGTCGCGGACGCGACCGCCGCGGACCAGCACGATCGAGTGCTCCTGCAGGTTGTGGCCTTCACCCGGGATGTACGCCGTCACCTCGACACCGCTCGACAGGCGAACGCGGGCGACCTTGCGCAACGCCGAGTTCGGCTTCTTGGGGGTCGTGGTATAGACGCGGGTGCACACACCGCGGCGCTGCGGGGAGCCCTTGAGCGCCGGCGTCTTGGTCTTGGAGAACTTCGAGCTCCGGCCCTGACGGACCAGTTGCTGGATGGTGGGCAAGCGACAACCTCTTCGATTCTCTTGGGCAGAACCCTGCAATGCTATGGGCGGCGATCCTGGTCGGCAACCCGCTCTCGGCCTCAAGCGTGCCTGAGTACGGTCGATATAGCAGTGTGCCAATCGTGTTGCTGGCGGGGATCGCCGTGTGCGTCGCGCTCCTCGCCCGCTGGCGCGCCGAGTTCATGGCCCACCGGCGACGGGTCGAGTCGCTGCAGTGGCGAATCCACGTCAACGGCATCCGCGGCAAGTCGACGGTGACCCGGATCATCGCCGGAATGCTTCGCGAGGCCGGCTACGTGACGATCGCCAAGTCGACCGGCACGTTCGCCGCCGTCATCAACCGCCACGGCGTCGACGAGCCGATCGACCGCCGCGGACCGCCCACGATCCTCGAACAGATCGAGGTCACCCGCAGGTACGTCACGGCCGACGTCGATGCGCTCGTGATCGAGTGCATGGCGCTCAAGCCCGAGTACCAGGAGGTGAGCGAGCGGATGATCGTGCGCTCGAACATCGGCGTGCTCACCAACGTCCGCGAGGACCACCAGGACGTGATGGGCGAGACGCTCCCGGAGATCGCCAGGTCGCTGCTGTCGACGTGCCCCCGCGACGGTCTGCTGATCACCGCCGAGCGCGACCAGGAGATCCTCGAGGTGATGCGCGAGGTCTGCGAGACGCTCGGCAGCGAGCTGCTCATTGCCGACCCCGACTGGGTCACCGACGACGACATCGCCCGCTTCGACTACATCGCGTTCAAGGAGAACGTGTCGATCGCGATCGCCATCGCCGAGCGGCTCGGGATCCCCCGCGATGTGGCGATGAAGGGGATCGTCGAGGCTCCGCCCGACCCCGGGGTGTTGCGGATGAAGGAGCTCGCGATCGGTGGCAAACGGGTGACCTGGGCCAACCTGTTCGCCGTCAACGATCGGGAGTCGATGGTGGCGGCGATGGAGAAGCTGGAGCCGTACATCACCGACACCACCACGACGGTGGGAATCCTCAACAACCGGGCCGACCGCGAGCGGCGGGCGATCCAGTTCGCCGACGTCGCAGTGCGCGACCTCTCGTTCCACCGTCTCGTCACGTTCGGCGCCTACGAGAGCCTCGTCACCGAACGCCTGCGGGAGAACGGCTATCCGGCCGACCACATCATCAACCTCGGTGACGAGCACCACCCATCACAGGACGAGATCGTCGATCGGATGATCATCCGCCAGCCGACCGAGCACGTGCTGGTGGTCGGCTTCGTCAACATCCACACCCACCAGGCCGAGCAGATGCTCGAGTACTTCGAGCACGAGGCCCAGCCGTGGTCCGACAGCACGTCCGACGATGGGCGGGTCGCTGCTGCCGACGGCGTGCTGCTGCCGCGGCGGGGCGGGTGATCGGCCGTGCACGATTATCTGCTGTCGACCGAGGTCGTCCGCTTCGCGTTCATGCTCGGTGTCGCGGTCTCGATGCTCCTCTACGAACGGCGTCACCTGACCACCGGTTCGATCGTGGTGCCCGGCTACATCGCGACGTTCATCCTGTACCCGATGATCGTCGCCGCCACGTTCGTGAACGCGCTGGCCTCGTACGTGCTCGTCAACAAGCTGCTGCGGCGGTGGTTCCTGCTGTACGGCCGCACCAAGTTCACGGTGCTGGCGCTGATCTCGATCCTGATCCAGACGGCGATGCTGAAGCTCACGCCGTCGGGCGCGTGGCTCTGGGAGTCGGACTTCAAGTTGTTCGTCGGTGTCGGCTACGTCGTGCCGGCCCTGATCGCCCACGACATGGGACGCCAGGGCGTGACGCGCACGATCAAGTCGGTGATGTACGCGGCCACGCTGGTGGCGATCCCGATCGCCCTGGCGCTCGCCTTCGACGTCCCCGGCGTGAACGACCTGGCACCGCTCGAGGGCTTCGGCGACATGGCGATCGACACGGCATGGCTCCCGTTCTCGGTGCTGTTGTCGGCGGCCGCGGCGTGGGGCGTCGCCACGAACTACGGGATGCGGTGCGGTGGCTTCGTCGGCGCTGCGTTCATCGGGATGTTCATGGGCGACCCGTGGCAGGTGCTCGTCGCCGGCGCGATCGCGGCCGCGACGTACCTCATCGTCACCCGGTTGTTGATGAACCACATGATCCTGTTCGGGCGACGCAAGTTCTCGTCGATGCTGCTCGTCGCGTCGTCGCTGTCGTGGTTGCTGTTGTGGTCGGGCCGCGAGTTCTTCGGCCCCGAGGTCCAGCGCCACCTCGATCTCGGCTCGTTGGCACTCGCCCCGTTGTTCCTCCCCGGGCTGATCGCCAACGACGCCCAGCGCACCAGCCCGCGCAAGGTGGTCCTCGGGTTCGCGATGGCCTCGACGTTCGTCCTCACGTGGACGTGGTGGGCCCAATCGCTGTTCGAGGGCCTGGCCTTGGCACTTGCGTGGAAGGTGGTCGCGCTCGGAGCGCTGGGCGCCATCTTCTGGCGTCAGGTCGTCCCCGCTCGGCGAACCGAGAACGCCGGGGCGACGGCGACCACCGGCACGCCCGCCACGATGCACACCACACCATCGCCGGCCACTGGGATCGCGGCTGCGTTCGGGATTGGCGGTTACCGACGCTGGGCCGCTACCCATCCGGCTGCCGCCCTCGCCGCCGAACGCTGGCTCACGGCCATGATCGGCGAGGGCGCCGCGTCGCGCCCGATGCTCGCCCTGCCAGCCGCGGTGAACATCGACACCGGTTGGTCACATGGCCGTGGTTTGGGCGCTCCTCAGATCGAGCAGCTGCGAACGTCCGCCCTGGCCGCGCGCTCGCGTGCCGGCCGATCGCAAACCGCCGAACCGCGGGATCTTCCCGTCAGGTCCCGGACTGGTGCCGGAACACCGTTCCCGCCGCCGACTGCGTCGACGATCCGTCACTCGTCAGAGCAAAACCCACACCGCTCGTCAGAGCAAAACCCACTCGGTGTGGACGAGGTCTTCCCCGGATGACCCGAGCACGGAGAGTCGCACCGGGCCGGGCAGCACGTCGTTGAACGTGAACCGGCCGAGCTCGTCGGTCTGCGTCTCGGCGACGGAGTCGCCAGAAGCGAGCTGGACGGTCACCTCGGACGGGGGGACCAGCTGGCCGACGATGCGGCGCTGGCCGTTCTCGATCACCATCACCTCGATCTCGACGCCGGGCGCCTGGAACGTCACCTGTCGGGGCGAGGTCTCGCCGCGCACACCGGTGAGCTCACTGGCCGAGTCGAACACCAGCTCGGCGAGCTCGGCATCGATCGTGCGCCACGTGAACGCCGCCCTGGCACCAGCGAGCACGTGCTCGGGTACCGGATCGGCATGCCGGATCGCATCGCCGAGCGTCGCGATCCACTGGTCGTCGTTCTGTTCGTTCATGATTCCTTCTTCGCCGTTCATGATTGGTTCTTTTCCTGGCTGCCGGTTTCGCCAGGGATCAGCCGGCGGAGGCGCTCGAGGCAGCGTGCCCGGGTGGGCCCGATGCTGCCGATCGGTCGACCGAGGATCTCGGCGATCGTCTCGTAGTCGATGGGGGGGACTGCACACAGCAGCCGGAGAAATCGTTGATCGTCTTCGGTCAACAGCTCGAACGCGGCCATCACTCGGTCGCGGTCGTCGAGGTCGACGACACGATCGTCGATGCTGGGCGACGTCGGATCGCTCGTTTCGTACGGCTCGTCGACCTTCGCGAAGCGGGAGGTCTGGCGGATGACGCGCAACGATTCGTTGCGGGTCGTGGTGGCGAGCCACGACGCCAGCCGCTCGGGCTGGCGAATGCGGCTGCTGTGCTCGGCGAGTCGCAACCAAACCGTCTGGACGACATCGTCCGTGGCTGCCTTGCCGAGGCGGAATGACCTGGCCACCGACCACACCAACCCGGCGAACTGGTCGACGAGCTCGTTCCACGCCGACTCGTCGCCCTCGCCGACCCGCGCGAGCAGTTCGGCTGGATCCACGAATCCGCAGCGTAGACGCTCCGCCAGCTGCACACCGTGGTGATAGACCTTCACGTACTTCGAGAGTCCCGGACACCCGCCCTGATACGCGCCGTGCGCGTCTGACCTCGGTGGTTGAGGGATCAGGCGCCGATCACCACGAACGCCGACGCGGTCGCGTCGAGCTCGCCGTCGACGAGCGCGGCCCTGGCGAGCGCCGCCGCCGGCTCCAAGCCGGCTGCCAGCTCGCGGTGGAGCCGCGTCATCAGCGCAACCGACCGCTCGTCGGAGACCGGCGTGAGCGGAGCGACCACGCTCGACACACCGAACTGGATGAGCGACGACGACATCCCGAGCAGCGCCCCGCCCCGCAGCACCGACGACGCGGCGGCATTGCAGGCCGAGAGCACCATCGTGTGCGGCAGACGTTCGCAGCGCTCGAGGTCGTACACCGTGAGATCGCCATCCGCGACCCGCAGTGTGGAGAACAGCGGGTTGTCGCTGCGGAACGACCCGTGGCACGCGACGTGCGCGAGCGTCGCCGTGCTGAACGCCGCGAGGCACGATGCGGCATCGGACGTGGCGACGTCGAGCACGGTCGCCGTCGGATAGATCGCCGACAGGACCCTGAGCTCCTCGGGCGCCGCCGGGAGGTCGGGACCGGCGACGAGGACGCTGTGGCGCCGCCTGTCCGACGCTGCGCCACGCGTCGCGATCGTGTGGCCGAACAACGATGGCGACACCGTGACCGCCCGACCGGCGAGCAACGGCAGGGCCCGCCAGGCGAGACCGTGCAAGCGGCCGGTCGGCACGATCACGAGGGGGCGCTCTGTCGACCGCACGCGGTCTGGCAGGAGCTGCTGACCGAGTCGCCCACCGACGTGGCGGATCGTCTCGCGGGCGGCCTCACGCGAGGCGGGCGATCCTTGGACCCGGTTCAGACGGTTCAGGGCGAAGTCGATCTGGTCGACCTCGACCTCGATCTCGTCGATCGATCCGAGCTCGTGCATCGCGCACCGTCCACGGTCAGCCGTGACCGCCCAGAGGATGCCGTCGAGGTTCGCGTACTCGACCAGTTGCCGTTCGCCGAGCGCACCGACGGCCTCACCCAGCTGGAGCTCGGTCGCGGCGCCCGATGCGCGCGCCGTTCGGGTGTGCGATCGGATCCGTTGCTCGAGCTCCAGGCGGCGATGGCTCTGATGGTGGGTGGCGGTGCCGGTGCTCGTGAGCAGGCGGATCTCCTCGACCGTGCTCCGCAGATCGGACAACAGGTCGGCCAGGACATCGTCGTCGGGCGGTACCGCACGCGGGAGCAGTGAGATCATGCCCCGCGCCGCCTCGATGCGTCCGAGCAACTCACGCGGACGGTGGTCCTGGACAGCCAGGCGCGCACCGATCTCGGCGAGCGAGTGGCCGTGCGAGATCGCGTGCGCACGCAGTTCGAGCGCGCCCAGCGACGCCTGGTTGTCGGCCAACGTCCGCAATCCCCGGTTGACACAACGCCGCGCGGCCGAGCGGTCGCCCGTGCGCTCGTGCAGGCTGGCCGCGAACAACGACACCGCCGCCCGATCGCCCGCGGCGCCGCTCTGAGCGCGGAGCACCCGACGGTGGAGCCGGACGGCGGCGGCCGTCTGTCCCGACTCGAGCAACAACATGCCGGCGACCACCCATGCCGTGGTGGCCTCGCTGCGCCACCCGACCTCGTCGAGCGACGCGGCCACCGACATCGCACGTTCGGCGACCTGATCCCCGTCGCCCACACCGCCAGCGAGGTCGGCGCGCACGCCGACCAGCTCGGCGAGCGGGAGCAGGCGCAGGCGTTCGTGCCGGCTGAACAGGACGGCCGCTTCATCGGCCGCCTGGCGGGCGTCGTCCTGGTCGCCGTCGGCGAGGCGGCAGCGGGCGACGAGCAACAGCATGTCGGCCAGCTCGGTCACGTTGCCGCTGGCCTCCACGGTGACGAGCGCCAACTCCGCCTCCTGGCGCGCCTCCCCGGCCAGGTTCGCCTGCAGCAAGACGTCCGCCCGGTCGGCCCGCACGACCGCCAGCGCCCCGTCGGAGTTGGGCATCGCTGCGAACCGCCGCTCGGCCGCCTCCATCTCGTGCAGCGCCCGTGCCAGGTCACCGGTACGGGCGAGGGAGTATCCGAGGTTGTGTTGCGCCTGAGCCGCGAGCCGTTGCTGTCCGAGCGACTCGGCGAGGCGACTCGCTGTCTCGGAGTGCTCGATGCTCAGGTCGTGGGCGCCCCGGAACGCATAGAGGACCCCGAGGTTGTTCAGCACCCTGGCCAGCGCGAAGCGTTCGTCGAAGCGGTCGAACACGTCACGCGCGAGCCCGTAACCCCGCAACGCTCCCTCGAGATCGCCGTTGCGCTGCATCACGATGGCGCGCTGGAGGTACACGTGTCCGAGATCGGCGCCGGTCGACTCGAGCTCGGCCCGCTCGAGGAGCTCCGCCGCTTCGCGTCCGCGTCCGCTGTACTGCAGGGTCAGCGACAGCGTCACGGCGATCCGGGCGACGACGGACCGGAGACCGAGGTGGTCGGCGATGACAAGTGCGTCGCAGAGATCGCCCTCCGCCGCCCCGAGATCGCCACGCTCGCGAAGGGCGAGACCGCGCGCCCAGAGCGCATGAAGTCGTTCGTCGTCGGACGTTTCGGACGACACCACGGCCGCCGTCGCCATCGCCTCGACCGCGGCCGGGTCGTCCCAAACCATGTCGACGAGCTCGTGGCAGCTCCGCACCGTGACCGGAGTCATGGCGTTCGATGCTAGAACCGCCGTATCAGCGGCCCCGCCAACGCGTCAGGAGTCCATATGAATCAACCACCAGCGCCTCCGCCGCCCGTGAGTGACTATCGGGCAGCGGTCGGCCCGGTCGCGGCCAAGCTCTTCGATCACAACATCGTCGTCGCCGTCGATTCACGCGGCGAGAGCGTCATGGTGCGACCCGATCGGATCCTGATCCCGGTCTCCAGCAACGCCGACGTCGAGCGTGCGGCCGAGGTCCTGAAGCGACTCGGGTACGAGTACAGCGTGCGAGACGACGGGCGCCAAGGGCGCGACCGTGCTCCAGTCGCGGTCTCGGTCAGCATCGCCAAGGTCCCGGTCGAGATCGCCGGCGAGCGGCGGTGGTCGGTGGCGGCGGTCGCGAAGGCATGGGCCGAGCTCCGCTCCGAAGGTCTCCCGGCGGCCGCCAACTACGTCTACGTCGGCAGCCCGTTCTACACCGGCAGCCCGTTCTACACCGGCAGCCCCTTCTACACCGGCAGCCCCTTCTACACCGGCAGCCCGTTCTACACCGGTAGCGGCAAGCCCTTTTCCTCGGTGCTCCCCGCCGACGAGCCCGCTCTCACCGCGCGCCTCGATCTCGCCAGCAAGAACGGAGACCGGCCGCGGGTGCTGGTGCTCGACACCGGCATGTGCACCGACTTGCAGAAGCCCCCTGGCGTTGCCCATCCCGCTTTGCAGGACTCGGTGATCGTGCACTCCACGTGGCGCGACTCGAGCGACTTCACCGCCCAGGACGACGAGGACGAGGCCGACGTCGACGATGACGGCTCGCTCGAGTTGGAGGCCGGACACGGCACGTTCATCGCCGGCATCATCCGGCGCCTGTGCCCCGACGCCGAGGTGCACATCGACGGCGTGTTGTCGAGCTTCGGCGACGGCGACGATCTCTCGATCGGTGACGGCATCGCGCGGGCGACGGAACGAGTCGGCGGCGACGGCTTCGACGTCGTCGTGATGAGCCTCGGCACGTACACCGACGACGATCGGCCGCCGCCGCTCACCCGCTGGATCGAGCAGTATCTGGGCGCGAGTGTCGTGGTCGCCGCCGCCGGCAACTCGGCTTCGCCGCGGCCGTGCTACCCAGCCGCGCTCTGCGATGTCGTCGGCGTGGGGGCACTCGACAGTTCCGGGCGGGCCTGGTTCTCGAACTACGGCGGATGGGTCGACGCGTGCGCACCTGGCGTCGATGTCGTCAGCACGTTCTTCTCGGGTGTCACCGACAAGGTCAACGATCTGACCCGTGAGTTCGATGGCTGGGCGACGTGGAGCGGGACCAGCTTCTCGGCACCGAAGGTGGCGGCCGCGATCGCGCAGGAGATGTACGTCAGCGGCGGATCGGCGTCGGAGGCGTGGCACCGGTTGTCGGACTGGAAGAAGTTCCGGTACCCCGATCTCGGCATCGTGTTCAACATCATCTAGTCCGGGTTCAGGATCGGAGCGGCGGACGAAGGCGGCTGCAGTGGACATCACAGATCACTTCGACTATCCCGGCGACGACATCCCACACGCGGCGAAGCTCCGGGCCCGCGGGATCGCGGTCGCGGCCGGACCCGCCGGTCCGTCGCTCGTGCGCGCCAACTCGCTGCTGGTCGACACGCCGGACGACGACCACCTCGACAAGCTCCAACGGTTCGTCGGCGAGCGCACGATCGGCGGCTGCCGGTTCCGGCTCACCGACGACACCGTGGGTCGGACGGCGACCGGATGTGCCGCGATCGAGTTCAAGCCGTCGGAGTACACGCGTGGCGTCTCCCGATCGGCAGCGGACCATCACGGACCGCGTTGGTCGGTGCAAGGCGTCATCGAGACCGGGCGGGCTCTCGCCGCGCAGGGTTTCTCGTCGCGGCCGAACCACGTCTACATGTGCAACGCCGTGTACGCCGGCAATCCCGGCGGGTACTCCCCGAACCTCAGCGGAACGCATTTCAACGCCACCTCAGCGGTGCCGGCCGACGGGCCGTTGGAGTTCGCGAACGAGATCGTGATCCGCGGCCGGCGCCGGCCTGCGGTACTGATCCTCGACACCGGCCTCAACACGACGCGCGACGGCGCGACCGCACACGCCCGGCACGAGATGCTCCGCGGCGACCGGCTCATCCTTCGCGACCCGTGGCGGAGCGATCCGACCGGGATCGTCGACGACGAGGACGAGGCCGACGACGACCCATCGACGGCCGAGGGAGCAGGGGTCGTCGACCGCGCCGCCGGGCACGGGACGTTCATCGCCGGCATCGTGCGGCGGCTCTGTCCGGAAGCCATCGTCCATGTCGAGGGCGTGCTGTCGAGCTTCGGTGACGGTGACGACGACACGATCGGTCAGGGCATCCAGCACGCAACAGGCGCCCTCGGACGACCGTTCGACGTGGTCGTCATGAGTCTCGGCGCCTACACCGGAGACGACCGTCCGCCTCCGCTCACCGACACACTCGCCGCGAACGTCGGCCCGGGCACCGTCGTCGTCGCCTCGGCGGGCAACAACTCGTCGCCTCGGCCGCAGTTCCCGGCGGCGCTGCCTGGCGTCGTGGCCGTCGGCGCACTCGACTCGGGCGGTCGCGCCTGGTTCTCGAACTTCGGACCGTGGGTCGACGCGTGCGCGCCGGGTGTCGACGTGTTGAGCACGTACCTGTTCCACGAGGAGAAGGGTGGCCCGGCGCGCACGTTCAACGGCTACGCGCGGTGGAGTGGCACGAGCTTCGCGGCACCCAAGGTGGCGGCCGTCATCGCCCGCGAGATGTACACCAGCTTGATCCCCGACGACACCGCCCGCGCCGCGTGGACACGCCTGTCGACGTGGCAGAAGCTGCGCGCCCCCGACCTCGGCGTGGTGTTCAACGTGGTCTGATCCCCCGTGACGCGCCAGACCCCCCGGTTTGTGTCACCGCAACCGGCGAGGTTCGCCGATGTCGGTGACACAAACATGGGGGACTCTGGGCTTCGACTCCTCAGACTTCGGCGGTCTCGGCGGGGGCGGTCTCGTACGAGCCGTGCAGGCTCGCCAGGAACGCCGCCGGGTCCTCTTCCTCGGTGTCGCTCGAGTAGTACGTCATCGGCTCGTAGTCGGGGGCTTCGATCCCGAACTCCCGGTACTTCATCATGCCGGTGCCGGCCGGGATCAGCTTGCCGATGATGATGTTCTCCTTGAGCCCGATCAGGCTGTCGCCGCGACCGTCGATGGCGGCCTCGGTGAGCACCCGGGTGGTCTCCTGGAACGACGCAGCCGACAGCCACGACTCGGTGGCGAGTGACGCCTTGGTGATGCCCATGATCTCGGGGCGTCCCTCGGCGGGACGCTTGGTCGCCTCGACCATCCCGCGGTTGATGTCGCGGAACCGCTTCGAGTCGACCCGCTCGCCGGGGAGGAAGTCGGTGTCGCCCGGCTCCTGCACCCCGACTCGCTTGGTCATCTGTCGCACGATCAGCTCGATGTGCTTGTCGTGGATCGACACGCCCTGGTCGCGGTACACCTTCTGAACCTCTTGGACGAGGTACTGCTGGGTCTCGCGGACGCCC
>DATMDV010000247.1:0-8161 GCA_035557475.1 Ilumatobacteraceae bacterium | reverse complement strand
ACGCACGCTCCGCAAGCGCGACGCGTCGGGCATCCCGCTGCTCGTGCTCGTCACCGGCGCCCAACTCGCCGACCTCGACCTGCGCGACGAGCTGTTCGACGACTTCTGCCTGACGCCCTTCCATCCCACCGAGTTCGAGGCCCGCGTCAGGCACCTGCTGTGGCAGGTGGGTGGCGGGACCGCCCACCACGATCTCGTCGAGTACGCCGAGCTGGCGCTCAACCTCGAGACCTATCAGGCCTCGATCGCCGGACGACCGATCGACCTCACGTACATGGAGTACGAGCTGTTGAAGTTCCTCGCCCAGAACCCGGGCAAGGTGTTCACCCGCGAGATGCTGCTGTCACGGGTGTGGGGCTACGAGTACTACGGCGGGGCTCGGACGGTCGACGTCCATGTCCGCCGCCTGCGCGCCAAGCTCGGCGAGGAACACGCGGGCTTGATCCAGACGGTGCGCTCGGTCGGCTACCGCTTCGGCCAGAGCCGCTGGGGCTCGTAGCGCTGCAACCAGTTCTGGGCTGCTGATCCTTGCGGGTGCCGAAAGAAGTGGCCGCCCAGAAGGTTCACGAACCGACGCCGCCGCCCGAACTACAGAAGCGTTACCGAACCCGTCGTTCAGAGGTGAACACCCGGTTCGGGCGGCGGCGGCGTCAGCCGCTTCGCCGCCCGGAATCGAGTAGAGGTGCGACCTCGACGCGGGTGTCGTTGAACGTCGGGGCGCGGCCGAGCACGGTCAGCCGCTGCGACGTCGTGACCTGGGCGCCGACCCCGTTGGCGTGGTCGTGCATCCACCAGCTCGCCGGGGCCACGACCGTGCCGACCGGCGCATCGTCGCTGACGCGAGCCTCGAGCTGGCACTCGCCGCGGTCGTTGAAGACCCGCACGAGATCGCCCTCGGCGATGCCCCGGGCCGTCGCGTCGTCCGGATGCACGACGACAAACGGCGCCGGCTGAGCTCGGTGCTGGCGGGGCTGGTTCGCGAATGTCGAGTTCAAGAAGAAGTGCGTCTTGGGTGTGAGCAGGGCGAGCGGGTAGCGGACGGCGAGCTGTTCGTCGGCGACCTCGGCAGGCGGATCGAACGTGGGGAGCGGGTCGAGCCCCAAGTCGGCCAGCCAGTCGGCGCGGAAGGCGACCTTGCCGTCGCGCGTGCCGAACCCGCCCTCGGCGTGCGGGATGGGTCCTTGTCCGAGGTCGACCTTCAGCCAGCCACGCTCGCGCAGGCGCTCGAGCGTGATGGCCGCCGGTGCCCGGTCGAACACCGCGGTGAGCAGTTCCTCGTCGGTCTCCCGGAAGCACGGATCGTCGAGTCCGAGCCCGGCGGCCAGCAGGCGGAACACCTCGGTGTTGGGCTTCGCCTCGCCGACCGGCGCGATCGCCGGCTCGTTGTAGGTGATGTAGTGGTGCCCCCACGAGAACAGTGCGTCGAGGTGCTCGAGCTGCGTCGTGGCCGGAAGCACAACGTCGGCGTGGCGAGCGGTGTCGGTCATGAACTGGTCGAGCACGACCGTGAACAGGTCGTCGCGTCGAAGCCCGGCGAGCACGCGTGACTGGTCGGGTGCCACCTGCGCGGGATTCGAGTTCCAGACGACGAGCGCCTTGACGGGTGGATCGAGTGTCGAGTCAGTGAGGGCGTCGCCGAGCTGCGACATGTTGATCGTGCGGACCGGGCCCGGTCGCAGGTCGGCACGTTGCAGCGGGCCCCAATCGACGGCCGACGCGCACGCGGTGGGGATGTACGCGCAACCACCCCCGTCATGGCGCCAGCTCCCGGCGAGCGCCGGCAGACAGGCGATCGTGCGATACGCCATCGGCGCGCCGGCGTGGCGCTGGCCGCCCACCCCGAGACGCAGCAACGAGGGTCGGGTCGCCGCGAACTCCTCGCCGATGCGCCGAATCGTCGCCGTGTCGATCCCGGTGATCTCGGCGGCTCGGTGGACCGGCCACTCCTGCAGCCGTTCGAGGAGGTCGTCGAAGCCGGTCGTGTGGGCCCGGCACCATTCGTCGTCGTGGAGACCGGCATCGACGACTGCTCGCATCAGGCCCAGGGCGAGCGCGCCATCGGTGCCGGGTACGGGCCGCAGGTGCTCGTCGGCGACACGGGCGGTCCGGCTCCGGAACGGATCGATGACGACGAGCTTGGCGCCGCTGCGCTTGCGGGCGTCGAGGATGAAACGCCACAGGTGCGGCGCGGTCGAGAGCGGATTCCACGCCCACACGATCACGTAGCGGGCGTTCGCCCACCGCTCGGGGTCGACCTCGGGTGAGAGGCCGTGCGTCGTGACGACACCGGCGAGGCCCGCATCAGCACAGATCGTGCGCTCGAGATCGGAGGCACCGATGGCGTTCATCACCCGGGCGCTCATCAGATCGCGCTGCAGGAAGCCCATCGTGCCGAGGTACGAGTACGGCAGGATGGCTTCGCCTCCGAACTCGTCGCGCACCGCGGCGAGGCGAGCGCTGACCAGTCCGATCGCCTCGTCCCACGTGGCCTCCCGGAACCGGCCGGAGCCCTTCGGACCGTCGAGCACGAGTGGATGAGCCAACCGATCGGGCGCGTACACACGCTCGACGTAGTCGCTCACCTTGGCGCACAGTGTGCCGGCGGTGACCGGGTGATCGGGATCACCGGCGACCTTCACCGCTCGCCCGTCCTCGACCGTCACGAGCATCGCGCACGTGTCGGGGCAGTCATGGGGACAGGCGGCGTGGACGGTCTCCTGACTCACGCGGCTCACGTTACAACGCGGTGTCGTGACGCTCGCCGTGCATCGCCCGAACCGGTCACAGCGACTCGAGCAGGGATTCGACGCCGTCGGCGACGACCTGACCGAACACGGCGGTGCCGTCCTCGGTGGGGTGCACCGCATCGTCGGTGACCACCCCGGCGTCGTCGCCGTGGCTCGCCCAGTCGACGACGACCGCGTTGTCGCGCGAACCGACGACCGCCCGCAGCGTGTCGTTGACGAGGCGGGTCTCCTCGAGACGGTCGCCGTCCCAGGTGTCGATCCACACGAGCGGTGCGGCGGCCGGGATCAGGTCGAGCAGCGCGTACACCTGGATGGCGAACTCGCCGGTATCGGGGTACTGGCCGATGTCGTTGGTGCCGAGTGCGATCACCCACACGTCGGGTGGTTCGCTGTTGGCGATGTACTCGACGATCGCGGTCCCGGGATACGGCCGGCCGTTCTCACCGACCGTGATCCGGCGGCCGACCTGCGCATCGATCGCGAGCACGTCGAGCCCGGTGCCGGACAGCTCGGCCTGCAACGGCACGGTCGACATGAACGTGATCGAGTCGCCGATCATTGCCACTGTCTCGGGTGGTGCGTCGGGCGACCCGTCGCCGCCCGACGGATCGGTGCCGGTCGCCGCGCGGGTGAGCGGCTCGACGTTGCGGTCATCGGTGCACCCGCCCGCGACGAGTACGAGGGCACCGATCGCGAGCAGGGTCCGGCGACGGGGACGGGGGGACATCGATGCCAGTCTGGCGGGCGAAGCAGATCGGTGGCGGTCACCGGCGCCCTCAGGTCGACGGTTCCACGAATTCGTCGTAGAGCCGTCGCGCCCACCCGAGCGGATCGGCGTAGTACTGATCGCCGCTGATCCCGAGCTCGACGGTCCGTCGGGGCGGCTGGACGACAGCACGCGTCGCTGCGAACCGGCGCAGCGCCTCGGCGTGCGGCTTGAGCGTCCCGTCGGGGCGGACGAGCCCGAAGTGGCGTTCGTGGATGGCGCCGCGGGGATCGCACGGTGGCCGGTCCCAGAGGTGCTCGGCATAGTCCGCGAAGCACCACAGCAGCGCCCCCGTGGCGCCGACGTCGACGAGCTTGGGCAGCACAGCCGCGACGTGCTCGGCGAGCGTGTCCTCGCCGGCCATGAACTGGCTCCGGGCGGCGCCAGTGTGATCGATCCACTCCCATGTCTGCGACGGGCCGCCGCCGGGCACGGTGCACCCGCCCCACTCCTCGGCGAGGACGGGCTTGGCGCACAGCGCCGACGTCAGGGCGCAGAGGAACGGCACGAAGTCGGTGTCGAGCGGATCGCGCGCCCAGCTCGCGTACATCGGGTAGCCGTGCATCACCGCCACGTCGGTCTCGGCGAACACGTCGTCGACACGCAGGTGGTTGTCGAACACCAGGCTCTCGACGTGCAGGCCACACGTCACCGGGTGGTCGGCGTCGATCTCGCCGACGAACGAGCGCATGTCGCGCACCCACGCCCGACCAGCGGCCGCCGAGCTCGGCCAGGCGAACAGGTCGGGCTCGTTGCCGAGGTTCCACATCCATATCGCCGGGTGATCCCGGTACGCGCCGACCACGGTGGTGATCAACAAACGCTCGGCGGCGATCGCCTCCGGATCGTGGAACGGGTTGCGGTATGAACCGGCGACGACGCGGCCACCGCTGACGACCTGGCGCGGGTTCGGTGTGGGCGACTCGCCGTCGGGCGCGAGCAGCCAACCGGGCGACCAGTTCGGACCACTCATGTGGCCGGTGAAGAACGTGACGTCGAGCACCAGCCCGCGATCTGCGGCGGCATCGCACACGCGTCCGAGATCGCCGAGGCACCGCGTCGAGACGGTGTCGGGCGACGGCATCCAGTCGTCCCACAACAAGAACAGCCGGACACAGTCCATCCCGAGGCCGGCGATCGCGTCGAACTCGTCGCCGACCTCACCGGCGTCGAAATCCGACCACCACGACATGGCCTTGTTGCGCGGCCAGTAGTTGCAGCCCAGCCGGAACCGGTCCGGCTCAACAGCGACTCCACTCGCGTCGGACGTCACGCAACCCCGGTCGTCATGTCGCGTCGTGTCGCTGGATCCGGGCGGACTGGACACGATGGGCGGCGAGCATCTCGTCGACGCGCTCGGATACGAGCTCGCCGCGTCGCACCACCGGGACGCCGCCCACGATCGTGTCGCGTGCGGCCGCCGGACCGCAGCGCAGCCACGCCTCGATCGGATCGGCGATGGCACCGGCGAACTTCGGCCCGGTGAGGTCCCACACGGCGACGTCGCCGGCGGCGCCGGGAGCGAGAACGCCCAGCTCGCCCTCGCGCCCGAGGCATCCGGCGCCACCGAGCGTGGCGAGCTCGAGGGCCATCCGGGCGGTGCCCGCCGCGGCGCCGTTGCGCAGCTTGGCGAGCAGCATTGCCTGGCGCGCCTCGAGCCACAGCGACGCCGAGTCGGCCGACGACGATCCGTCGACACCGAGGCCCACCTTCACGCCTGCGGCGCGCAGGTCGATCACCGGTGAGATGCCCGAGGCGAGGATGAGGTTGCTCGACGGGCAGTGCGCGGCGCCGACCCCGGCCGCGCCGAGGCGTCCGACCTCGGCCGGGTCGGGCATCACGCAGTGGGCGACCCAGGTCCGATCGGTGCACCAGCCGGTGCGCTCGAGGTACTCCATCGGCCGGCAGCCGAACGTCGCCAGGCTGAACTCGTCGTCCTCGGCGTTCTCGGCAAAGTGCGTGTGGAGTCGCACGTCGAGCCGCTCGGCGAGCTCGGCGGTGCGCACCATCAGCTCCTCGGTCACGGTGAACGGCGAGCACGGGGCCAGGGCGATCCGGGTCATCGCGCCGTGGGCACGGTCGTGGTGGCGGGCGACCGCGTCCTCGCAGGCGGCGAGGATCTCGTCGTCGTCGGCGACGACGTCGTCGGGTGGCAGACCACCGTCCTTCTCCGACAGCGACATCGATCCGCGGGTCGGGTGGAACCGAACGCCGAGATCGCGGGCGGCGTCGATCTCCGCCGTGAGCAGATCGCCGGCGCCGTGGGGGTGGAGGTAGAGGTGGTCGGTCGACGTCGTGCAGCCCGACATGGCGAGCTCGGCGAGCCCGACCCACGCCGACACGTGCACCGCCTCGGTGTCGATCGCCCGCCACAACGGATACAGCGACTGCAGCCAGCCGAACAGCGGCTTGTCGGTCATCGGCGGGTAGGCGCGCGTCAGGTTCTGGAACAGGTGGTGGTGGGCGTTGATCAGTCCCGGTGTGACGAGACAGTCGGTGGCGTCGATGACGGTCGAGGCCGGTGGTGGATCTGCCGTGCCGACGCCGCTCACGAGCCCGCCGGTCACCGCGACCCACCCACCATGCAGCTCACGGCGCTCGCCGTCCATCGTCGCCACACAGCGAGCGTCACGAACGACGAGATCGGCTGGCATCGTTTCGCTCGTGTTCGGAGGATCCGCCATGTCGCGCCGTCAGTCCCCGAGCGAGTCGATGACGACGCGGATGTCGTCGAGGGTCGTCACCGGGTTCACGATGCAGATCCGGAGCACCGTCTCGCCACCCCACGATGTCGACGTCACGAACGATCGTCCCTCGGCCAGCTCGCGATCGCTCCACGCCTGGTACTGATCGGACGTCCAGCCACGACGCCGGAACAGCACCACCGAGAGCTCGGGCTCCATGATCAATTCGGTGTGTGGTGTCGCCGCGATCTCGACGGCGGCGGCACGGGTGACGTCGAGCGTCGACTCGAGGGCGCGCGCGTACGCGTCGGTGCCGTGGGTCGCCAGGCTGAACCACAACGGCAGCCCGCGGGCACGCCGTGACAAGTGGTGGGCGAGGTCGGAGGGGTTCCAAGCGCGGTCCTGCGGCGCGCCGTCCCCGCTGGCGTCACCCTCGGCGACGTCACGTAGCGAAGCGTCGTCCTGCAACACATCCAGGTACTCGGCGTGCTGCGTGTGGGCCGCCCGGGCGACAGACGGGTCACGGTAGATCAGGGCGCACGAGTCGAACGGCGCGAACAACCACTTGTGCGGATCGACGATGAAGCTGTCGGCGCGTTCGATGCCGGCATACAGGTCGCGCACGCTCGGCGCCGCCAGCCCGGCGCCACCGTAGGCGCCGTCGACGTGCATCCACATGCCCGCGTCGGCACAGACGTCGCCTGTGCCGGCCAGGTCGTCGACGACCCCGGCGTTCGTGGTGCCGGCGGTGGCGACGATCGCGAACAACCGGGTCCGGTCGCCGGCACCGAGCGCGTCGACCACCGCCCGCAGGGCATCGCCGTGCATGCGGCCCCGCTCGTCCGCCTCGACGCCGACGACGTCGACGTCCATCACCCGGGCGGCCTGCTCGACCGACGAGTGGGCGCCGGTCGACGCGATCAGCAGACCTCGGGTGCGGTCGTTGGCGCCACCGGCGTCGTGGCGCCACTTCCACCGCGCCGCGACGAGCGCGCTGAGGTTGCCGGCCGTGCCGCCGCTGACGAACACACCGCCGGCCTCGGCCGGCAGCCCGGCGAGGTCGGCGATCCACCGCAGGGCCTCGTTCTCCGCGTACGCCGCCCCGGCACCTTCGAGCCACGACCCGGCGTAGATGCTCGAAGCGCCCACCACGAGGTCGAACAGGATCGACGCCACGGTCGGGGCCGCCGGGACGAACGAGAGGAATCGGGGATGGTCGACCGAGATGCACGCCGGGGCGAGCACATCGCCGAAGATCCGTAGAGCCTCGATCCCCCCGAGCCCGTCGCGGGTGATCGTCGGCCCCGCCATCGCCCGCAGCTCGGCGGGCGTGCGCGGCCCGTCGAGCGGCGGCGGGTCGAGGCGGACGCGGTCGGTCGCGTACTGCACGATCGCCTGTGTCAGTACCTCGACCGAGGCATCGAACCGATGCATCGCGGATCGGCTAGTCGTTCAGCTCGGCGAGCTCGCTGCCCTCGTGCCGCGTCTGGCCGTCCTTCCACAACAGCTGGCCGAGCACGGCGGCGAGGGCCGAGAATCCCATCAGTGCGATGACGGGGAACAGCAGTAAGACGACGACGATCGCGATGGCACCGGCCATGCCGTCACCGTAGTTCGACTGATCAGGCGGGCTTGTACGCCCACGCCTCGACCTCGACCGCCATCCCGCCGGGCAGCGCTGACACCTCGACCGTAGAGCGCGCTGGGCGGTGGTTGCCGAACGCCTCCGCGTACGCGGCGTTGAACGTGGCGAACGTGTCCATGTCGGTCAGGAAGCACAGCGTCTTGACGACGTCGCTCAGCGTCGCGCCGGCTTCGGCGAGGCGCTCGGCGATGTTCGCCATCGTCTGCGTCGTCTGGGCCGAGACCCCACCCTCCACGATCGCGCCGTCCTTCATGCCGCCCTGGCCGGACACGATGATGAAGTCGCCGGCGCGGACGAACGGGCTGTAGGGACCGAGTGG
>DATMDV010000246.1:0-12155 GCA_035557475.1 Ilumatobacteraceae bacterium | reverse complement strand
CCGATCTCGCTGAGCATCCGCACGACGGCTTCGTTGGCGCCACCGTGCAACGGCCCGTAGAGGGCGCTCGCCGCGGCGGCCGCCGACGAGTACGGATCGGTCTGGCTCGAGCCCACGACGCGCATCGCGGTGGTGCCGCAGTTCTGCTCGTGGTCGGCGTGGAGGATGAACAGCACGTCCATCGCCCGCTCGAGCACCGGGTGCACGTCGTACTCGCCGATCTTCCACATCATGTTCAAGAAGTTGGCCGGATAGGACAGTGCGTTGTTCGGGTAGTTGTAGGGCAGGCCCGCCGAGAAGCGGTAGCACATCGCGGCGATCGTCGGGGTCTTGGCGATGAGCCGCAGAATCTGCTTGGTTCGGCTCTCGGGGTCGAAGATCTCCTTCGAGTCGGCGTAGAACGTGCCGAGCGCAGCGACCGCCGAGACGAACATGCCCATCGGGTGGGCGTCGTAGTGGAACCCGTCGACGAACCGCTTGCGCATGTTCTCGTGGATGAACGTGTGGTGGGTGATGTCGAAGCGCCACTGGTCGAGCTCGGTCTGGTTCGGCAGATCGCCGTGGACGAGGAGGTAGGCGACCTCGATGAACGTGGAATGCTCGGCGAGTTGCTCGATCGGGTACCCGCGATACCGCAGGATGCCGGCATCACCGTCGAGGTACGTGATCGCCGACTTGCACGCCGCCGTCGACAGGTACGCCGGGTCGTACACGAACAAGTTGGGGTCGAGCTCCCGGATCGCCGACGACGGGAACACACCATCGGTGATCGGCACGGTGACAGATTTGCCGGTGCGGTCGTCAGTGATCGTGATGGAGTCG
Source organism: Ilumatobacteraceae bacterium (assembly GCA_035557475.1). Lineage (GTDB taxonomy): Bacteria > Actinomycetota > Acidimicrobiia > Acidimicrobiales > Ilumatobacteraceae > JALOLG01. Next base: position 11,333 of record DATMDV010000246.1, on the reverse strand, counting down.
GGCACGGTGCTTCCTTCGTATCCGAATGCGTATGGGGCTGTTGTCCCCGCTCAACGAAGTTACTGCCAATCTGCTCGAACCATCGAACGAGGCAGGCGTCCGGCGGGCACCCACCGCGCTGTCATCCTGATCACGGGTTCCGCAGGTACGTGATCATCCCGACCCTCCGATACACGGCGGGGCCGCCCGTCGAAGCGTGCAGCCTGTGGCGCAATGTCTCGGGTCGCGGCTCAGGGCACGTCCACACCGCGTCGACCTGCCCCGCGAAGCCGAGCATGATCACCTCGTCGGGCCCGACGGTGCGCTTCTCGGCTTCGTCGATCCGGGTGAGGATGTGGTCGGCCTCGTCCCCGTAGATCGCTTGCACCCACATCACCACGTAGGCGCGGAAGCCCTCGTCGTTCGGGTCGCTCGTCATGGCCGTCCCACCGGCACCGTCACTCATAGCGGCGTGTTCCCGTGCTTGCGGTGCCGCAACTCTTCGCGCTTGTCCTCGAGCATGGCCAGCGCGGCGGCGATCTCGGCGCGGGTCTCGGAGGGCTCGATCACCGCGTCGACATAGCCGCGCTCGGCCGCCACGTACGGGTTGAGCAGGCGTTCGGCGTAGTCGGCCTCGAACGCCTCGCGTTCTTCGGGCGTCGCCCGGCGCTGCAGGATCGCCGCCGCCTGACCGGCACCCATCACCGCCAGCTCGGCCCACGGCCACGCCAGGCACACGTCGTTGCCCATCGTCTTGGAGTCCATCACGATGAACGCGCCGCCGTAGCTCTTGCGCAGGATCACGCAGATGCGCGGCACGGTCGCCCTCGCGTAGGCGAACACGAGCTGGGCGCCGTGACGGATCATGCCTCGCCATTCGAGGTCCTTGCCGGGATAGAAGCCGGGCGTGTCGACGAACGTGATGAGCGGCACGTTGAACGCGTCGCAGAACGCCACGAACCGGGCCGCCTTCTGCGACGCCGGGATGTCGATCGTGCCGGCGAGCGACATCGGCTGGTTGGCGACGATGCCGACCGGCCGGCCGTCGACGGTGGCGAACGCGGTGACGATGTTCGTGGCCCACTTCGACCGCAGCTCGAGCAGCGAGTCGCGGTCGACGATCGCCTCGGCCACCTTGCGGACGTCGTAGCTCCCGGTCGACGTGGCCGGGATCAACTCGCCCGCCTCGGGGCACGGGCGATCGGCCGGATCGTCGGTCGGCCAGCGGGGCGGCTCCTGGTCGACGTGGTCGGGCAGATAGCTGAGCAGCTCCTCCACCATGGCGACCGCGGCGTCCCGGTCGTCGACGATGGCGCTCGGGATCCCGGCATGGCGGGCCAGATTGCCGGAACCTCCGAGCTCGTCGATCGAGATCTGCACGCCGGTGAACTGCTCGACCATCACCGGTCCGTTGACGAACGCGTAGCTCGACGGCGTCATCACCGTGAGGTCGGCGAGGCCGAGCAGCAACGCCGGGCCCGACACCGCCGGTCCATCGACGACGGCGATCGTCGGGACGCATCCGGAGCACTTGGCGAGGGCAGCCGCGAGGCGACCCCAGCCGTGCAGCGCCGGGAGCCCCTCCTCGATGTCGGCCCCCATCGTCGACAGCACCAGCACCAGCGGGAGTCGTTGCTCGAGGGCGGTGACGGCGGCCGCCTCGAAGATCGACGAGGTGATCGACGACAGGACCGCGCCGTCCTCGCCGGCGTCGAACTCGACCCACACCACACGGCGATCGCCGAGCCAGCGGATCACCACCGTGGCTGGTCCGGCGAGCTGGGCCTGGATCTCGAGATCGGCAGGCATTGGCTGCCAGCCTAGGCGTGCCTGACAGAGCACGATGCAGGTCGGGGTGAGGAGGGCGAAGCCCCTCCTATACGGTCCGCCCGAGCGGGAACGCGTCGGCGCCGCCGTGCACACCTGGCTGGTCGGCCGCGCCGCGCACGACGACGTCGGTCAGGAGCGCGGCGACGACTTGGACCGCGACGCTCGGCGCCGGACGGCGGCGCCGAACCCAGGCGACGACGCGCTGGGGGAGCTCCGGCACGGCGATGCGCCGGAACGCGCCCTCGAATCGTTGTGGCACCGCCGTGGCCGGCACGATTCCCGCCCCGTAGCCGTCGATTGCGAGCGACGCGAGGAGCCGGACGCCGTCGATCTCGGCCTGGGCGCGCAATGTGATCCCGGCCGTCGACGCGGCTCGGTCGAGCACCCGCCGCAGCGCCGTGCCCTTGGGTGGCAGCAACAGCGGAGTGTCGTCGAGGTCGCCGAGCGTCATCGACGAGCGGTCGGCGAACTGGTGAGTGTCGGGGACGATGACGAGCAGGTCCTCGGCGAACAGCGGGGCGATCACCAACTCGGGATCGTCGATCGGCAAGTGCACGATCGCGGCATGCAGCTGCCCCGAAAGGACGCTCGGGATGAGCGTGGTGGTGCTGCCCTCGTGGACGATCGTGTGGACGAGCGGATGGTCGCGGCTCACCGCAGCCAAGAGCTCCGGCATCAGCCATCTGGCGGTGGTGCCGATGACGCCGATCCGGGCCTCGCCGGAGACGTCGGCGTCGAGTGACGCCATGTCCGCGGTGATGTCGTCGATCTCGTGGAGGATCCGTCGGGCCCGCTCGACGACGCGGGCGCCTTCCTCGGTCAGACCCCCTTGGGAGCGGTCGATGAGGCGCACGCCGAGCTCCTTTTCGAGCTTGGCGACGTGCCCGGAGACGTTGGATTGGACGGTGTACAACGCCCGCGCGGCGCCCGAGAACGTCCCGTGATCGGCGATCGCGACAAGGGCTGACAGCTGCCGGACGTCCATCGGAAAAAACGATATCGACTATCGTCCGGTTCTAGTTGTCAGATCACTCGTTCACGTGCATACTTTCACAAGAGAGTTCGATGCGAGTACACCCCCCATGTACCGCTCGAGGGAACTCCAATGTCGGTCCCCACCGACGGAGTTCCAAGGTTGAGAGGCCCCGATCCCCCATCGGGGCTTCTCCCGTTTTCGGCTCGATCACCGCCACGTAGCCTGCTGACGATGTCACGCGGCGCGGCCTTCTTCGACCTCGATCGGACGTTGCTCGCCGGCGCCAGTGGCGAGGTGTTCTCCGACGCGATGCGCACGGCCGGGTTGGTGTCGCGCTCGATCCCGGGCGAGCGGCTGTTGTTCCGCGTCTTCAACGCGATCGGCGAGACGCTGCCGTCGATGGCGCTCGCCCGCCAAGCCGTGGCGCTGTCGAAGGGCCGCCAACGTGGCGCCGTACAGGCCGCTGCCGAGTCCGTCGCCGAGCAGTTGGCGTCGATGGTGCAGCCGTTCGCCGAGTCGGTGTTCGCCCGCCACCGGGCGGACGGTCGGCCGCTCGTGCTCGCCACCACCACGCCCTACGACCTCGTCAAGCCGTTCGCCGACCTGATCGGGCTCGACGACGTGGTGGCCACCCGGTGGGGCGTCAACGCCGACGGCACGTACGACGGGACACTCGCCGGGCCGTTCGTGTGGTCGTCCGGCAAGCTCGCAGCCGTGCGCGAGTGGGCCGAGGAACACGACGTCGACCTCGCCGAGAGCTACGCGTACTCCGACAGCGCGTACGACGCCCCACTTCTCGGTGCGGTCGGGTTCCCGATCGTCGTCAACCCCGATCCTCGGATGATGGTGATCGCCAGGGCCCGCCGCTGGCCGGTGCTCAACCTCGACGTTTCGCCGGGTGTCGTGAAGATCCCGATCGTCGGGCTCGAACTGCAGCGGCTGGCGATGCAGTTCACGCGGCCGGCGTTCGTGCCGTATGCCCGCTTCGAGTTCGAAGGCGTCGACAACGTGCCGATCGCGGGTTCGGCGATCATCGTCGCCAACCACCGCTCGTATTTCGACTCGATGGCGATCTCGATGCTGATCGCCAAGACGGACCGGACGGTGCGGTTCCTCGGCAAGAAAGAGGTGTTCGACGCTCCGGTGGTGGGTCAGCTGGCAGCGGCGATGGGCGGGATCCGGGTCGATCGCGGCACCGGATCCGACGAGCCGCTCCGAGCGGCTGCAGAGGCACTGATGGGCGGTGAGATGGTCACGATGATGCCGCAAGGCACGATCCCACGCGGCCCGGCCTTCTTCGATCCCGACCTGAAGGGTCGTTGGGGCGCGGCGCGTCTCGCCCACCTGAGTGGCGCGCCGGTCATCCCGGTCGGGTTGTGGGGGACCGAGAAGGTGTGGCCGCGCTCGTCGCGGCTTCCGAACGTCCTCAACCTCACCGACCCGCCGGTCGTGCGGATCAGTGTGGGTGAGCCGGTCGAGTTGAAGCACCGCTCGCTCGACGCCGACACGAAACGGATCATGAGGGCGATCCGTGACCAGCTGCCAGCGGAGGCCTCCGTCGCCCACACCCCGACCGACGACGAGCTGCGCCTGACCTATCCGCCCGGCTACAAGGGCGACCCCGACCGCGAGGTCGAGCGCCGCCCGGGCACCGATTGAAACGGGATTGATCGAGCCGGCTCAATCTCCGCCGAGTCGGCGACCAAACGTGCTGTGACGCGACGCAGGGTGAGCCGACTCAATCGCCAGTGGTGCCGTCGATCGCCTCACGGATCAGGTCGAGGTGGCCGCAATGCCGTGCGTATTCCTCGATCATGTGCACCAGGATCCAGCGCACGCTGTACTCCTCACGGAGCCGGTCGAGATCGTCGAGCGCGGCGTCCGCCAGGATCGCCCGCGCCAGCCCGACCTCGCGTTCCCACGTGACGAGCGCTTCGTCGAGCGTGTCGGTGGGGCCGACGTGGAGGTCGCCGTCGTGGTCGTCGTCGGAGTAGTAGATCGGGGCCGCGTCCTCGCCGGCGATGCCGCGGCGGAACCAGCTCCGCTCGACCTCGGCCATGTGACGAACGAGGCCCATGATCGTGAGCTCGCTGGGTGGGCAGGTCGCGGTGCGGGCCGCCTCGTCATCGAGCCCTTCGGCCTTGCGGCGGAACACCACCCGGTAGTAATTCAAGAACTCGTCGAGGATCACCCGTTCGGGCGCTGCCGGTGATGGATCCTGTGGGACGGTGGTCACGCGATGTGACGTTAGACCAGGCATCTTGCGGGTATTCCCCGGGTTGCCAATGGATGATCTCGTTAGGATGATGGTGTTATGGGGGCCACAGTAGGAACCACGGAGCGCGGCGAGTCGCAGCGTGGTTCTCTCGCGCTGTGGTGGCGAAGCCGCTACGGGCTGCGGTTGCTGCTGGAAGCAGGGCTGGTTTTCGGGCTCCTGCTCACCTACATGCGCGTGCGCCAGTTCACCCGGGGCGATCTGCGGGCCGCGTTCGCGAACACCCGCGAGGTCATCCAGTTCGAGCGGTGGATCGGTCTGCCGTTCGAGGACGACCTCCAGCGCGCCCTGCTCACCCACCCCGAGCTGGTGAGGTTCTTGAACCACTACTACCTGTGGTTCCACTTCCCTGTCGCGATCGGCCTGCTGGCGTGGCTGTACTGGCGCCACAACGACCACTACTTCTACATCCGGCGCCTGATGGCAGTCGTCACGTTCCTGGCCCTCATCATTCACGTGGCGTATCCGCTCGCACCGCCGCGCATGATGCCCGGCTTCGTCGACACGATGTTCCGGTACGGACCGTCGATCTACACCCGCAACACGCTCGAGGGCGCGGCCAACCAGATCGCGGCGATGCCGTCGCTGCACTTCGGGTGGGCCGTCATCGCGGCAATGGCGGTGATCCAGGTCAAGAACTCGCGCTGGCGGTACCTCGTCGTGCTCCACCCGTTCCTGATGGGCACGGCGATCGTTGCGACGGCAAATCACTGGTGGGTCGATGCCGCCGCGGCAGGCCTCATCATCTTCTTCTGTTGGGGCGTGGCGAAGATCGTGTCCCGCGTGCTCAACGCACGCGAGCACGCCTGGGAGGAAGGCTCGTACGCATCCGTGTCGCAGACTTCCTCGACCAACGTCAACTGCTGAACACACCACCGTCGAAGCGATCGACGGTCGTGAATGTCGCGACTTCCTCCCGGCGCAGACGCGTCGGCTGATGCTCGGGGCGACCCAGGAAGATCGTCGCCGCCAGGGCGTGATCGGGTGGGAGGCCGAGGAACGCGACCGCGGCCGGTTCGACGCGCGAAAGGAACGTCGTCATCACCCCGCCGAGGCCGCGCGCTCGGGCAGCGAGCAGGACACTCCAGCAGAACGGGTAGACGGATGCGCCACCGGTGATCGGCGCACGATCGAGCCGGCCGTCCATCAGTGCGATTCGCCGGAGGTCGGCGGCGACGACGAGGACGGCGGGGATGTCGTCGATGTGATCGAGCAACTCGTTGGGCTGGCCGGAAGGGACCGTCGCGGGTGGCTCGAACGCCACGGTGTTGAACGGTGTCTGCCCGGTCGCCGCGGCCGCGAGGTACTCGTCCCAGACAGGCCGCATCATCGCCGCCAGTTGTCGGCGCAACAGCGGGTCCTCGACGACCGCGACGCGCCATGGCTGGCGATTGCCACCGCTCGGCGCGAACCTGGCGTCGTCGAGGATCGCCGCGATCGTGACTCGGTCGACGGCTTCGGCGGTGAAGCGTCGAACCGCACCAGTGGTGCGAAGGGCGGAGGTGAGATCCATCGCGTGTGGGTCGCTCGACGGACCGGCCGCTACTCGCCCGCGGCGACCTTCCGGCGGACGATGTTGAGCGCCGAGCCGGCTCTGAACCACTCGACCTGCTCGTCGCTGAACGTGTGGCTGCACTCGAAGTCGACCGTTGAGCCGTCGGGCTTGACGACCTGGCAACGGACCGACTCGCCCGGCACGGGGGGCAGGCCGAGCACGTTGATGCGGTCGTCCTCGCCGATCGCGTCGTACGTCGCCGGATCGGAGAACGTCAGCGGTACGAGTCCCTGCTTCTTGGCGTTCGTCTCGTGGATCCGGGCGAACGACCTGGCGAAGATCACTCGCCCGTTCCGGTAGCGGGGCTCCATCGCGGCGTGCTCGCGTGACGAGCCCTCGCCGTAGTTGCGGTCGCCAACCGCGCACCAGGCGACGCCCGCTTCGCTGTAGTGCTTGGCGATGTCGGGGAACGAGCGTGTGGCGCCGTCGAGCTGGTCCTTGCCTTCGCCGACCGCGGCGGTGAAGGCGTTGACCACGCCGAGGAACAGGTTGCCGGAGATGTTCTCGAGGTGCCCGCGGTACTTGAGCCACGGGCCGGCCGCCGAGATGTGGTCGGTGGTGCACTTGCCCTGAGCCTTCATCAGCACGGGGAGACCCAGGTAGTCGTTGCCGTCCCACGCCGGGAACGGCTCGAGCAGCTGCAGCCGGTCGCTCGTCGGACTGACCGCGACCTCCACGCCGCTGCCATCGGGCGGCGGTGGTGTGAACGTGTTCTCGCCGGGGTCGTACCCACGGCTCGGGAGCACTTCGCCCACGGGCGGCTCGAGCATCACCTCGGTGCCGTCGTCGGCGACGAGCGGTTGGGTCGTCGGGTCGAAGTCGAGGGTGCCCGCCAGCGCGAGCGCGACGACGGTGTCGGGCGACGTGACGAACGCCAACGTGCTCGCCGAGCCGTCATTGCGCTTCGGGAAGTTGCGGTTGTACGAGTTGACGATCGTGTTGGGACGGCCGGAGATGCTGTCGGGGCGTGACCACTGGCCGATGCACGGTCCGCACGCGTTGGCGAGAACGGTGGCGCCGATCGCTTCGAGGTCGGCCAGCAGCCCGTCGCGCTCGATGGTCGCCCGGATCTGCTCGGAGCCCGGCGTGACGAGCAACTCGACCTTGGACTTCAAGCCGTGCGCCGACGCCTGGCGGGCGATCGAGGCGGCCCGGGTGATGTCCTCGTAGGACGAGTTGGTGCACGAACCGACGAGTGCCGACGAGATGTCGAGCGGCCAGTCGTTGGCGCGGGCGGCGTCGGCGAGCTCGCGGCCGACGCGGTGGGCGCGGTCGGGGGAGTGGGGCCCGTTGATCAACGGCTTCAACTCGGTGAGGTCGATCTCGATCAACTGGTCGTATGTGGCGCCGTCGTCGGGTCGCAACTCGTCGACCACCCGGTCGGCGGCGTCGCCGATCGCCTCCCGGCCAGTGGCCTTGAGGTACATCGACATGTTGCGGTCGTAGCCGAACAGCGACGTGGTGGCGCCGATCTCGGCCCCCATGTTGCAGATCGTCGCTTTGCCGGTGGCCGAGATCGTGTCGGCGCCCGGACCGAAGTACTCGACGATCGATCCGGTGCCGCCCTCGACGGTGAGCACGCGGGCGACCTCGAGGATCACGTCCTTCGGGCTCGACCACCCGCTGAGGCTGCCGGTGAGCTTGACGCCGATCACCTTCGGCCAGCGCACGTTGAACGGGAACCCGGTCATCACATCGACGGCGTCGGCGCCGCCGACGCCGATGGCGACCATGCCGAGCCCGCCGGCGTTCGGGGTGTGGCTGTCGGTGCCGATCATCATCCCGCCCGGGAACGCGTAGTTCTCGAGCACGACCTGGTGGATGATGCCGCTGCCGGGTCCCCAGAAGCCGATCTGGTACCGGGCCGAGACGCTCTTCAAGAAGTCGTAGACCTCGCGGTTGGTGTCGACGGCGACGCCGAGGTCGATCGAGGCGCCGACCTTGGCCTGGATGAGGTGATCGCAGTGGACGGTCGACGGCGCCGCCACCTCCGTCAGGCCGGCGGTCATGAACTGGAGCAACGCCATCTGGGCGGTGGCGTCTTGCATCGCCACCCGGTCGGGATGGAAGTCGTTGTAGCTGGCGCCGCGCTCGATCTCCTGGCCCTCGGGGTCGGAGAGGTGGTTGACCAGGATCTTCTCGGTGAGCGTCAGCGGTCGACCGAACCGTTGGCGGCCGAGTTCGGCACGCTCTGAGAGCGTCGCGTAGACCCGCTCCACGAGTTCGATCGGAGTGCTGGCACCAAGCGTCATGTAGACAACTATAATACAAGTTCATGCGCATCCGCTACCCAATCCCGACCTGTCTGCTCGAGGCGGGCCGGCGGTGCGTTTGGAGCAGACAGTTCGGCGAAGGACGCGTGTGACGTGAGACAGATCCGGTATCAGGAGATCGCCGACGAGTTGCGCGAGCGCGTGCGGGTGGCGTCGGCGGGGTCGGTGCTGCCGAGCGAGTCGGAGCTGTCGGCCGAGTTCGCGGCGAGCCGGGTCACGGTCCGCCGGGCGCTCGAGACGATTCGCGACGAGGGTTTGATCGCGGCGCGCCAGGGGTTCGGGTGGTTCGTCGCCACCGAGCCGGTCCGCCAGCGGCTCCAGACGTTGGGGACGATCGAGGCCCAACTCGAGGGGAGCGGCAAGCATGCCGAGCGCAAGGTCCTGGAGTTCGCGTTCGTGACGCCGCCACCCCACGTCCGTGAGCTGCTCGACACCGACGAGGTCCTGCGCGTCAAGCGCATCAACCTCGCCGACGGCGAGCCGTTCGCCGTCGTCACCGTCTGGTGCCCGGCCGCGCTCGGGCGCCGGCTGTCACGCGACGACGTCGAGCGCAAACCGTTCTACGAGTTGCTCGACGTCGAGCTGCGGGGTGCGACGCAGACGATCGGGGCCGACTCCGCCGAACCGCCCGACGCAGCGCTGCTCGGAGTGCAGATCGGCACCCCGGTGCTGCGTTGCCGACGGGTCACCACCGATCTGACCGGGCGACCGATCCTCGTCAGTGAGCACTTGTTCCCCGCCCACCGCACCGAGTTCGTCGTCGAGATCCCGCTCGCCGAGCCGTCGCTGTCACCGACAGGGCTGCGGCTCGTCGACTGATCGAACCGAGACCGGCCGATCGCCCACTCGATCAGACGAGTCGGCGACCAGAGTTCGACGAGCCGACGTGTTCTGCCGACTCGAACATTCACGGTCGGAACGCCTCGTACATGTACAGCACCGGATCGCCCCCTCGGATCTCGAGCGCGGCGGGCAGCACGAGCTGCTCCGGAGCGCGGGGCGTCGTTGCATCTGCACCCGGGTCGAGCGTGACGAGGGATTGGAACAGCAGCGCAGGTCCGTCGGCGTCCGTCCACACGAGCTCGAGGTAACCATCGCCGGTGCTGTAGCAGGTCCGCTTGAACGGTGACGCCGGGTCGGCATCGAGTTGGACGGTGAGGTCGCCGTGGGGCACGCCGGTCTCGAGCGGACCGCGCACCCATCTGTCGTAGTCGGCCTCGAGCGCGGACCACAGCCGGGCGAGCGACGGTCCGTCACCCCGGTACATCTGACCACCGACGTTGTCTCCGTCACATTCGAAACCGGTCATCCCGGCCTCGAACGCGTCGTCGAGGGCGAACTCGCGCTCGATCGACCCGGTGTCGACGTAGACCTCGTCCGGCCCCCAACTCGAGCACTCATGTGAGGTGTCGTCGGCGAGCGTCCCGCAGCGCTCGAACCGGTGGATCGCGAGGGTCACCGTGTCGGGCTGCGACGGCGACCACGCCGCGATGTCGACGAAGTACACGCCGTCCTCGAGCGGGTCGCCGTTGGTGGGCAGCGCCGGCGACGGTCCCGGCGCCTTCCACGTGTCGGCGCAACACGGCGGGAACGCCCATGCCGGCAGGTCGTCGACCTCCGTCCACCCGACGGGCACGGCCGCCTCCGTCGTCGTCGGGCCGGTGGTCGTCGTCGCTGGGGTCGTCGTCGTCGCTGGGGTCGTCGTGGTGGGTGGCACGACGGTGGTCGTGGCGGGTTCGGTCGTCGCCGGCGCCGCAGATGTCACGACTGCGACCGACGACTCGGTCGACGATTGCGTCTCGTCGTCGTCGCCGCACCCAACTCCCAAGATGGCGCTCACCACCACGAGCGCAGCCCCGCCCCGAACCTGCCGCATCACCAACGGTACTTCGACGCTCGTGGTCAAACGATTGATGGCCGGGTCACCAGCCGTCCCAGTGGACGATCTCGGAGAGCGGTTGCCGTTTGGCGGGCTTGAAGTCGGTCCCGATCGTGTAGGCGATCGGGAACAGCCCACCCTGGGAGAACTTGTCGAAGGGGATGCCGAGCAACTCGGCCGCCTGTTGCTCGCCGTCATTCAACATGTGGATCGTCGTCCAGGCCGAGCCGAGGGCGCGCTCGCGCAGAGCGAGCATGAAGCTCCACACGGCGGGGAGGAGTGAACCCCACCTGGCCGCTGAGGCAACTGACGGCACGTTGTCGAGCCGGCCCTCGATGCACGGGATCATCATCATCGGGACGCGGTGGAAGTTCTCGGCGAGGTAGATCGCCGAGTCACGCACCGCGTCCTGGCGTTCGCCGCGTGTGTCGCCCTCGGCGTACGTCGGCGCAGATGCCGTGCGGTACTCGGCGAAGTTGGCGGCGTAGATGTCGGCCAGCGCCTGCTTCTTCGCCTGGTCCTCGATGACGATCCAATGCCAGCCCTGGCGGTTCGATCCGGTCGGC
>DATMDV010000245.1:0-5606 GCA_035557475.1 Ilumatobacteraceae bacterium | reverse complement strand
CTGACGTTCCTGACGATCGGCATGGGCAAGCTCGTCTACGACTGGATCGACAAGGACTTCCGTCTCGCCGCCAACACGCTGCTGATCCTGCTGGCGTCGCTGCAGGCGATCACCATCGGCCTGCTCGCCGACCTCGTAGTGCGGGCCACCAAGCCGCCCACCCAGGTACCGCCGACATGACGACCGGCACCTCTGACGTATCAACTGGCAACGTGCCAACTGGCGACGTACCAATTGGCGGCATACCGACTGGCAACACGTACGACAAGTACGGCTCGACCAACCCCATCGAACAGCGGATGATGCGCGGCTTCCTGCGCGCGCTCGACGGGATGCTCGACGGACTGACCCCCCGGCGCGTGCTCGAGGTCGGCGTCGGCGAGGGCGAGGTGATGGCCCGGCTGCGTGAGCGCTTCCCCAGCACGACGATGATCGGGCTCGACCTCCCCGACCACGAGTTGGCCAGCAACTGGCAGCGCGTCGACATGGCGTGCCTGTTCGCCGACGGGACCGCCCTCCCGTTCGCCGACGACACATTCGACCTCGTGCTGGCCATCGAGGTGCTCGAGCACGTGCCGGGTCCCGACGAGGCACTGCGCGAGCTCTCACGTGTCTGCTCGGACCGGTTGATCGCGTCGGTGCCGTTCGAGCCGATCTGGCGGGCCGGCAACCTGGTACGGCGTCGGTACGTGCGTCAACTGGGCAACACACCGGGCCACGTCAACCACTGGACCCGGCGCGGGTTCGGCCGCTTCGTCAGCGGTCGCTTCGGCGTCGAACAGGTGAAGAGCCCGCTGCCCTGGACGATGGTGCGGGCGCGCGTCGGCGCCTGACGTCACTCGTGCCAGTCGAGGGTGGTGCGCATCGCCGCTTCGAAGTCCTCGAACGACAGCGCCGCCTTGGTGTCGAGCACCAGCGCCGCGTCGTCGCCGACCGGCCAGCGCAGCCGCGGCTCGGTCGATGTCGCTGCTTCGTAGATCACGTCGGCGACCAACTGCGCGTCGGCGGGTTCGCCGCCGACCAGCTGTCGCATCCGGCCGCGGAACGCCTGCCAGCGCGCGTACTCGGCTGAGTCCTCGGGCATCGCCGCGGCCACGACGGAGTTGCCGGACAGCCCGGTCGCGAATTGGCCCGGTTCGACGACCGCCACCCGGATGCCGAGCTGGGCGAGCTCGAAGTGCATCGCCTCGGTGATCGCTTCGACGGCGTGCTTGCTCGCCGCATACAGCCCGGAGTACGGCACGCCGACCTTGCCGGCGACCGAACCGACGTTGACGATCGCCCCCCGACCCTGGCGAACCATGTGCGGTACCACCGACCGCGCGACACGCACGATGCCGAGCACGTTGGTGTCGAGCTGGCGGGTCGCCTCCTCGTCCGACACCAGATGAACCGCCCCGAACAGCTCGATCCCGGCGTTGTTGACGACGATGTCGAGGCGACCGGTCGATGCGACGACGGCTTCTACCGCCCGCTCGACCGAGGCACTCGAGCCCACGTCGAGGATGGCCACCTCGACGGTGACGCCCGCCGCGGCCGCCGCCTCGAGCAACGGCTCCGCCTTGTCCGGGTCGCGCATCGTCGCCACCACGTGATGTCCCCGCTCGGCGAACACCACCGCCGTGAGCAGCCCGAATCCCGAGCTGCATCCCGTCACGAGAACGGTCGACCCCGGCGCCGATGAAGCGGACGTGCTCACAGCCGGATCACCGCGGTGGCGGGTTCAGGAGTTGCCGCCGACCGGCAGCACGCGGAGCAAGTGGTGCCACCGGCATTCGACGCACGCCTCGACCACGTACGCGGTGAGCTCGTCGGTCCGCGACCCGAGCCGGCGCATCTCCTTGGCCGTCGAGACGCAGCGACCGTGGGCCGGCAGTCGTGACCCGAACACATAGGTGATGAGCTTGAGATCGCTCTCCTCGCAGATCGGACAGCGCGTCTTGGTCTGGGTTCCGACGTTCTTCGCGGCGCGGATCAGCTCGGGGTGTGCGTCACACACCTGTTCACGCGCGATCCGTCCCACGCGGACCTGGTTGATGAGCATCCGGCGCGCCAGCCGGTGGTCGACGACGCCGCGGCGCTCGGAACCACCTCGTAGCGCCCCGACTGAGAAGCTCATGTCGCAAGGGTAGCCAGTCGCGATCGGCAGTCGGACGAAGAGTCGATGACGAGCATCCGTGCACCGGCCGAACGACCGGACCACACTGGAAGCGTGAGCGCTGACCGGCATACCAGCGTGGTGTATGGGAGAGACCTCCCGGGCGACGACGAACTGCGCCTGTGCGGTGACGTGAGCGACGGCAAGCGGGCGCTCGAGCTCGGCGTCTCGACGCAGTACAACGCCGTCGCGTTTGCCCTGGCGGGTGCGAAGTCACTTGCCGTCGATCCCGACAGTGGTCGGATCGCCAAGTTGCGCGAGAAGGCGTCCGAAGCCGATGTCCGGGTCGAGTGCCACATCGCCGAGCTCGCCGATCTCGAGTTCGCCACGAGCGGTTCGGTCGAGATCGTGCTCGCCAACGGCACGCTCGAAGCGGTCGAGGACCTCGGGCGGCTGCTCCGGCAGGTCCACCGCGTGCTCAAGCCGAGCCGATCGTTCGTGATCCGTCTCCGCCACCCCTTCGCCGACGTGTTCCAGGGCGAGGTCGCCGCCCCGTACGGATCCAGCACCCGTACCGTCGAGGATTGGTTCACCGCCCTCGGGCGGGCCAACTTCCGGGTCGACGTGATGCACGAGCTCGGCGTGACCGAGCGCTCCCCGGTCCCGACAACGCTCATGGTGAGGGCCCGCAAAGAAGGTTCCTGAGCCGAGGGACATGCCCGGCCGCGCCGGGGTACGCTGTCGACGACACGACAATCGTCCCGAACGTGTCGGGCTCTGTGTGCGGACAGGCCCGGGATGCGTTGCTCCGGCCCCCGGTGGCGCCTCATTCGACGTCGTCGACGGGTAGGAACGTTCATGAGAGCTGCGACGATCGCCCCTCCGGAAATACCGAGCGCTTCGTGGCGCCTGCACCCCTCGAAGCTGTCGGTGGTGCTCGCCGTCATCCGCCGGATGGTGCCGTTCCTCATCGAGGCGACGCTCATCCCGACGGCGTTGTTCTACGTGTTCTTTCTCACGTTCGAGCTCAAGTGGGCGATCCTCGCCGCGCTGTGCTGGACGTACGCAGCAGTGGGGCGGCGGCTCCTCGTCGGCGACGCGGTCCCCGGCCTGCTCGTGCTCGCCGCCTTGGGTGTCTCGATCCGCACCGCGGTCTTCCTGTTCAGCCACAACGACTTCGTGTACTTCTTCCAGCCGATCCTGCGCACCGTCGCCACCGCCGCCTTCTTCGCCATGTCAGTGGTGATCGGCCGGCCGCTCGTCGCCCGCTTCGCCAACGACTTCTGCCCGCTCACCGCTGACGTGCAGGACCGGCCAGCGGTGATCCAGCTCTTCCGCCGCCTCACGTATCTGTGGGCCGGCGTCAACGCCCTGGCCGCGGCCACGAGCTTGACGTTGCTCCTGACGGTGCCCGTCGTCGTGTTCGTCGGCACCGCCACGCTCACGGCGTGGGTCATCACGTGCAGCGGGGTCGTGCTCACGGTGTCCGACTCGGTCCGAACGGCGCGCCGCGAGGGACTCGCGACGGCGGTGTCACCGAACGGGTTGCTGCACGCGTACGTCACCGCACCCGTCTGAGTCGAGCCGGCGATCGCCGGCGGGTCACCACCCGTGGCGCGTGTCGTCGACGAACTGCCGGCACGTCTCGATCTGCTCGTCGAGTGACCCGCCGACGATCCGGTTCGCGAAGCTGAAGTGGCTCACGCCGAGATCCTTCGCCCACCGGACGACGCCGTTCCACTCGGCGGGAACGACCGCCTGGGCGATCATCCGCACCTCGATGCCGAACTGCTCGGGATCGCGTCCCGCGGCCGCGACCGCGGCCCGGAGCTCGTCGACGACTCGCGCGACCTCGTCGCGTTCGAGGAACGTCGGTGCCGCGAACTTGAACCCGTCGGCGATACGAGCCGCCCGGCGCACCGCGAACGGGCTCGGGAAGCCGCCTTGGTCGATGCGTCCGGCACCCATCCACAGCGGGATCGCGGCGGCCGGCCGAGGGCTGATGCCGACCTGGCGCAGCTCGAAGAACCGACCGGAGTGGTCGACGACGTGCTCGGTCCAGAGCCGGCGCATCACCTCGATCTGCTCCTCGAAGCGAGCTCCTCGGGTGGCCGGATCAACCCCGAGGGTCTCGATCTCACGGTGGTTCCAGCCGATGCTCGTGGCGACTCGCAACCGGCCGTCGCTCAGCCCGGCGAGCTCGGCCAGCTGCTTGGCGGCAAGGACCGGGTGGTAGAGCGGCATCAGCATCATCGCCGGGTTCACCTCGATCCGCTCCGTGACGGCGGCGACGAACGTCGCCATCGTCACGGTCTCGCGCCATGGTTCGTCGAACGTGAAGAACGGCGCCGGGAACTGCGAATCGACCGTGCAGCACACGTGCTCGGAGAACCCGAGGTGGTCGAAGCCGAGCTCCTCGATCGCCCGCACGTACCGCCGGACGTCGTGCGGTGCCGCGAGATAGGGGATGTCGACGCCAACTCGCATTCGCCTCTCATATCCACTCGGTTGGACGCATTTCGTTCGGAGCGACCGCTGACTCGCTGTAGGTCTTCGTGACCGCGGATGCTCTGTAGGTTTGCTTGACCGCGGACGCTTTGTAGGTTTGCGTGACCGCGGATGCGCTGTAGGTCGGCGCGGCCGTGGACTACGGGTTCAGTAGTCCATCGCTCTCGTCGATCATGAAGTTCATCCCGCGGCGCAAGAAGTCGACGACCGTCTCGGCGAACGCCTCGGGTCGATCACCCTGGATGTCGTGGGCGGCGGAGTACACGTACTGGAGGGTCGAGTTCCTCATCAGCCGCCGGTACATGCGCCCGTTGATCGGGTTGATCACGCCATCGTCGCGGCCGAACAACACCAACGTTCGAGTCGGTGAGGCTGCGAGCCGGGCCTCGAACGCTTCGTCGACCGCACCGTCGCCCACCAAGCGCTCGACCGTCGGCCACACGCGGGCGAGGAACTCCGGGTCGAGCGGCTCCATGTGGGGGATGCGCCCGGGATGGGTGCGAAACGCCCTGACGAATGCGTCGGGCGCCAGCTCGGCGGGATTCACGGAAGCCTCGCGGAACTTGGCCGGCGCTTCGAGCACCATCGAGAGCACGCGTTCGGGGTACAACGTCGCCAGGTGCAGTGCGCACGCGCCGCCGAGCGACGTCCCCATCAAGTGGAACGTGTCGAGCCCGATCGCGGTCGCGATCAACGCCACCTGCTCGGCGAGCCCGTCGAAGTCGGCGACGTCGTTGGGTTGCGCACCCCACCCGGGAAGCTCGAGCACGATCACGCGGTAGTCGCGCGCCAGCAGGTCGAGGGCGATCCGCATGTGTGGCCCGCCGGCGCCGGGCAGACAGAGCAACGGCTCGCCGGCGCCGGCCTCGTAGTAGGTCACGTCGAAGCCGGCCGCGGCGACCGCCTGGCGCCGGAACGCGGCACCGACGGACGCGATGTCCTTGTCGATCACCGTGTCGCTCACCAGGCCTCCTCATGCGCCACCGGGATGACCTCTTCG
>DATMDV010000244.1:0-20987 GCA_035557475.1 Ilumatobacteraceae bacterium | reverse complement strand
GAAGGCGGCGAGATACAGCGGCGCCGGGTCGACGGCGCCCACCGTGGGGGGACGGGGGACGGGATGCACCGTGGCGCACTATGGCATGCCGCGGTACGTTCGCCGCATGGCCGGTTCCCCCCACGAGACCATTTCCGACACGACCGACGACCCGACGAATAGCGCAAGCGACGATTCGCTGCGCGGCTCGATCCTGGGCACGCGCGTGCTGCGCACCGAGGATCCGGGGCTGCTCACGGGCCAGCGGAGATACGTTGCCGACCTCCAACTCGACGGCGCCGTGCAGGCGGTCTTCGTCCGGTCGGGCGTCGCCCACGGCACGATCAGCGCGATCCACATCGAGGACGCCGTCGGGATGCCCGGTGTCGTCGCGGTCTGGACCGCTGCCGAGCTCGGCGTGGCGCCGCACCACGGGTTCATGAAGGTCCACGACGACTTCGCCCGGCCACCGCTCGCCGTCGATCGGGTCCGCTTCGTCGGTGAGGCGATCGCGGTGGTGTTCGCCGAGACGTACGAACAGGGCGAGGACGCGGCGAGCGCGGTGTGGGCTGAGATCGACACGCTGCCGCCGATCATCGATCCCGAGACCGCGTTCGACGACGACGCGACACTGCTCTTCCCCGACCACGGATCAAACGAGGCGATGATCATCACCGATCGATCCGTCGTCGACCTCGAGGCGACCTCCGACGTCGTCGTGCGCGGTCGGTACGTCAACCAGCGCATGGCCGTCGCCCCGATGGAGCCCGACTGCTGCGCCGCCGCGGTCACGCCCGAGGGCCGGCTCCGGGTGTGGCCGTCGACCCAGATGCCGCACGGCCTGCACACCCAGCTCGCAGCGGCGTTGGGCATCGACGCCGCCGATGTGCACGTCACCACGCCGCAGGTCGGCGGCGGGTTCGGCGGCAAGGCCGGGCTGCATCCCGAGTACACGGTCGTCGCGGCCGCGGCGCGTGCGCTCGCACGGCCGGTCGTGTGGGTGCCGACGCGCAGCGAGGACATGCAGACCCTGCCGCACAGTCGCGGTCAGGTGCAGTACGCGGAGATCGGCTGCCGCCGCGACGGCACGTTCACCGGTTTGCGGGTGCGCCTCGTCGGTGATGCCGGCGCCTACCCGACCGTCGGTGCATTCCTGCCGGCCGGAACCCGTCGCATGTCGCACGGCACGTATGCGTTCCCGGCGATCCAGTTCGACGTCGCGGTCGCGCTCACGAACACGACTCCGATGGGCGCGTACCGCGGCGCCGGCCGTCCGGAGGCGACGGCGCTCCTCGAGCGCCTCGTCGACCACGCCGCACTCGAGCTCGGCATCGACCCGATCGAGCTGCGCGAGCGCAACCTCCTCGCCGACGACGTCTTCCCGTTCGCCACGCTGACCGGGAACACGTACGACTCCGGCGCGTACCGGCTGCCGTTGCGCACCGCCGCGGCGGCGATCGGGTACGACGAGTTGCGCGCCGATCAGGCCGCTCGTCGCGCCAACGGCGGTGGGTCGAAGCTGCTCGGCATCGGCGTCGCGTCGTACGTCGAGATCACCGCCGGCGGGGGCGGCGGCGAATGGGGCGCGCTCCAGATCCACGACGATGGATCGGCGACGGTGTTCGCCGGGACGTCCGCCCACGGCCAGGGTCACCAGACCGCGTTCGCGATGCTCGTGTCGGCGCAGACGGGGATCCCGATCGACAAGATCGCACTCGTCGACGGCGACACCGACCGCGTGCCACAAGGTGGCGGTACGGGTGGATCGCGATCGCTCCAGCTCGGCGGGTCCGCCGTGCAGAAGGCGACCGAGGCGGTGGTCGACAAGGCCAAGGCGCTGGCCGCCAAGCTGCTCGAGGCCGACGTCGCCGACATCGTCGTCGACGTCACCCGCGGCACGATCGGGGTCGCCGGCGTCCCGGCCTCGGCGATGCGGTGGGACGAGCTGGCCGCCAAGGCGCCGGAGAGCGACGAGTCGCCGTTCGGCGCGCTCGGTGCCGACGTCTACTTCGACCAGGGCGGACCCACATTCCCCTTCGGCGCCCACATCGCAGTGGTCGAGGTCGACGCCGAGACGGGCGACGTCCGCCTCATCCGCCACGTCGCCGTCGACGATTGCGGCACCGTGCTCAACCCATTGCTCGTCGAAGGGCAACAGCACGGCGGCATCGCGTCGGGCGTCGGCCAGGCGCTGTACGAGGAGGTCCGCTTCGACACCGACGGCAACCCGATCACGTCGAACTTCGCCGACTACGGGCTGCCGTCGGCGGCGGAGCTGCCGATGTTCGACGCCCGCTCGACCGAGACGCCCACACCGCTCAATCCGCTCGGTGCGAAGGGGATCGGTGAGGCCTCGACGATCGGTTCCACGCCGGCCGTGCAGAACGCGGTGATCGACGCCCTCTCGCACCTCGGCGTCCGCCACATCGACATGCCGTGCACGCCAGAGCGGGTGTGGGTGGCGATGCGTGACGCGCGGGCCGGCACCCTCCCCGATCCGTGGCGCGAGCCACCGTCGGTGTTCTCCCGGTCGTCCACCGCCGACGCCCCCGACGAAGCCGACATCGACGCCGCCGAAGGCATCTAGGAGGCGAAAACCCCGGTTCTGTCTGCTTCAGACTGCCCGCCGGCTCGTTTGAAGCAGACAGAACAGGGATTTATTTGATGGCGAGGGCGTTGGGTGGGCTGGCGACGCCGGCGGGGAGGTTGAGCGGGGCCGACGTGAAGAAGCACTCGTAGCGGCCGTCGGAGGCGCAGTCGGCTGCCAGCGCTTCGAGGTCCCACATCTCCCCGAGCGGCAGGCCGAGCAGGGGCAGGAGCACGCAGTGCGTGAACACCTCGTGGAGGTGCACCTGCTCCTCGCGGGCCGCCTCGTACTCCGCCCGCGTCAGTTGCGACGGCGGCCAGACCTCGACGCCCGGATTGTCGCAGCCGATCGCCGCGATGTGCAGGTTCCACAACGTCCGGGCGAGCTCGTCACCCGACGCGAACCCGGGCGCCTTGAGCTGGCCGACGTCTCCGAGCCTGGTCCGCACGTCGCTCGGCTGGCGTTGGTACCACTCGACCCAGCCGGTCCGGACGAGCAGGATGTCGCCCTCGGCCAGCTCGGTGCCCTGCGCCGTGAGACATTCGGTGATCTCGCCCGGGTCGATGGCGTCGGACTCGTCGTACCGCAGCGGCCGTCCGATCGCCGATCGCCAGCGGGCGATGTCGGCGAGCACGGCCCGGCCGGCGATGCCACGTTGCGCCCAGTGGTGGATGCCGTGCTCGTCGTCGGGGACACCGGCGAAGTGACCGGTGCCGGGCTCAGCGGCGTTCGCCGCGTGGTTGCGGATGTGACGGAAGCCGTCCCACTGGCTCGACGACTGGGTGTTCCATCCGTGCAGCACGTCGTCGTGACCGGTGCCCGTGCCGGTGACCTCGTGCTCGAACTTCCCACGCCCGAACAACGGCGGGTCGGGCAGGGCCATCGACCAGTTGAGCGCGAACACCGCGCCGCGCTGCACGAGCCCGGCCGCGGCGGCGACGCGCTCGGGCGTCA
Source organism: Ilumatobacteraceae bacterium (assembly GCA_035557475.1). Classification (GTDB taxonomy): domain Bacteria; phylum Actinomycetota; class Acidimicrobiia; order Acidimicrobiales; family Ilumatobacteraceae; genus JALOLG01. Next base: position 17,467 of record DATMDV010000244.1, on the reverse strand, counting down.
ACAGGTTGAGGCAGCCGAACACGTCGTCGTCGCCCCACACTCCCCACGCCGCTCGCAGCCCGGCCCGCTTCGGGAGGTCGTCGTAGTCGGGGAGCGCACTCGTCATCGGCGTAGCTGAGCACGCCGGCCGCTGGTGCGGCGCATCCGGCGAAATTGCTGGTCACGGTGACGCGCGCCACGTACCTTTCGCTCGATGGGAGTCTTCGACAAAGGTGCACAACAGGCTGACGAGAAGCTGCACGCGGTCCTCGATCCGCAGTTGCTCGCCGGCGAGACGATGGTCGGCCGGTTGATCGCCACGCACAGCAAGACGTTCTCGGCCATCGTCTACGGGATCGGCGTCACGTCCCAACGGCTGATCATGCAACCGCTCGGTCGCACGCTCGAAGCCAAGGGCGAGCCGATCACGGTCGCGCCAGCCGACGTCCGCAAATCGTCGGTCGACGGGTTCGGCGGCGGGTTGTCGGAGTTCTTGAAGGCCGAGCCCGGCGAGATCCGCATCGAGACCGCCGACCACAAGTTCAAGCTCGCTGCGCTTGGCGGTGGCCTGGATCAGGTCTTCACGGGCGACGCCCAACGCGATGGCAAGCGGGCGCTCATCGAGTTCCTCTACACGGCGCGCAACCCGAGCGGCTGACAGGATGGCGTCCGCGCCGATCGTCCCGGACAAGATGAGAGCGTGACGACCCCGCTCGAAGGGATCCGCGTCCTCGATCTCACGCGCGTGCTGTCGGGTCCCCACTGCACCCGGATGCTCGCCGATCTCGGCGCCGAGGTGATCAAGATCGAGCCGCCCGACGGTGACCTGACGCGGTTCTCGGCGCCGCGCATCAACGGCCTCGCGGCGTACTTCGTGCAACAGAACGCCGGCAAGCGCAACGTCAGCCTCGACCTGTCGAAGCCGGGCGCGGCCGAGATCGTGCTCGGCCTCGCGGAGCACTGCGACGTGCTGGTCGAGAACTTCCGGCCGGGTGTCATGGCCCGCCTGGGGCTCGGCTACGACGAGGTCGCGGCGCGCAACCCGCGGATCGTGTACGCGTCGATCACGGGGTATGGCGCCACCGGGCCGTGGGTCGACCGACGCGCGTACGCGCCCGTCGTCGGTGCCGAGACCGGCATGACGAAGTCGCAAGGTGACGCGCGGGGCGGTTCGTACGCCAACGATCCGCACAGCCACGCCGACGTCTACACGTCGCTCGAGACATGCAGCGCGATCCTCGCCGCGCTGGTCCAGCGGAACCGTTCGGATCGCGGCCAGTGGATCGACGTCTCGATGGCGCAGACGATGCTGTACGTCAACGAACACGTCAACGACGACCTGTGGGACGGTCCGATCGACGACGGCGCGATCCGCAACTTCGGGCCCGGCGACTACGTCGTGGCCACCGTGGCGTCGGGTGAGACCGTCGTGGTGAGCGGTCATCCGGCCGAGCGCGGCACGTTCGAACTGTTCGCCAACGCCCTCGATCGGACCGACCTGATCGACGACGCCCGGTTCGTCGACGTCCGCAGCCGGATGAGTCACTTCGACGAGCTCCGCGACGAGATCCAGGCGACGGCGGCAGAGATCGACGACGCCGTCGAGTTCGAGCGTCGGTTCGCCAAGCACAAGCTGGCGGTCGGGGTCCTCCGCTCGGTCCGCGACGTCTGCGACACCGAGTGGGCGCGTGAGCGCGGCGCGATCGTCGATGTGAGCGACCGTGGCGGCGGGACGATCCGCGTCCCGAACGCACCCTGGCGGTTCAGCGATGCACCTGACGTCGCGCTGCGTGGCGAGCCGCGCTACCGGGGTGAGGACAACCGCGCCGTGCTCTCCGAGCTGCTCGGACTCGACGACGCCGAGCTCGACCGGCTCGAGTCGACCGGCGTGTTGTCGAGCCGGCTCCCGAAGCCCTGATACCGCGTGAATGCGAGGATGGGCACGTGAGAGACGGCACGGCGGGCCTGCGGTTTCCCGTCGCTCCCATGAAGGCGACGCTCAGCACGTTGCCGGGCGACGACGAGCGATGGGCCTACGAGATCAAGTGGGACGGCTACCGCACACTTGCGTTCGTCGACGCCGGACGGGTCCGGCTGCAGTCGACCAACTTGCTCGACGTGACCGCCAAGTGGCCCGAGTTGGGTGAGCTGGCCGGAGGTGTGCACGCCGAGCGGGCGATCCTCGATGGTGAGTTGGTCGTGCTCGACGACGTCGGCCGGCCGCGGTTCGAGCTCATCCAACGCCACGAACGGCAGGCCGCGTTCTACGTCTTCGACGTGCTCTCGATCGAGGGACAGGACACGATCGAGCTGCCGTACGAGAATCGACGGCGGCTCCTGGCCGACCTCGTCGATCCTGGCGACAACTGGATGGTGCCCGCCCATCGTGTGGGTGATGGCGCGGCGCTGCTCGAGGCCACCGTCGACCAGGAGCTCGAAGGCGTGATGGCCAAGCGGCTCGGCTCCCCGTACCAGCCCGGCAAACGCACGCCGAACTGGCGCAAGGTCAAGAACCGCACGCGCGTCGAGGTGGTGATCGGCGGCTACACCGAAGGCACCGGGAATCGATCGTCGACGTTCGGAGCGCTGCTCGTCGGTCGCTTCGACGGCGACACGCTCGTGTTCGCCGGCGGCGTCGGCACCGGGTTCAAGCAACGGGTACTCGAAGATCTCAACGGCCGCCTGAAGGCGCTGCGCACCAATCACTGCCCATTCGAGCCGGCGCCGCCGCGCGAGTACCTGCGCGGCGCGACGTGGGTCGAACCCGTCCTGCGGGCGATCGTCGAGATCGCCGAGTTCACCAACGACGGCTTCGTCCGCCACTCCAGCTTCATCGAATTGTCCCAGAGCTGACCTCACGGCGACCTGTCTGCTCGAGGCGGCCCGTGGCGTCGTTTGAAGCAGACAGAAACGGGATTTGGGCGATGATGGGGCGGATGGGTGGTGTCGTGGGTCCGGACGAGGAGGCGGTGGCACTCGATGCGGCCGATCCGCTCGCCGGTTGGCGGGACGAGTTCTTCATCCCCGATCCGAACATCGCCTACCTCGACGGCAACTCGCTCGGGATGACGCCGCGGCGCACGATCGAGCGTGTCGAGGCGTTGATGCGCGACGAGTGGGCGGGCGGGCTGATCGGCTCGTGGGAGCACTGGGTCGATCTGCCCCAGCGCGTCGGCGACACGCTCGCCGGGATCATCGGCGCCGCCCCCGGCGAGGTCGTCGTCCACGACTCGGTGACGGTCAACCTGTACCAGCTCGTCCACGCCGCGCTCGCGCTGCGTCCCGACCGGCGGGTCATCGCCATCGCGGCCGGCGAGTTCCCGACCGATCGTTACGTCGTCGACAGCATCGCCCGATCGGCGGGCTGCGAGGTGCGCGACGGTTTCGAACGGCTCGACGACGTCGCGGTCGCCGTCCGCTCGCTCGTCGACTACCGAACGGCCGAGGTCGAGGACCTCGTCGGCGAGACGGCGCGTGCCCACGCCGCCGGTGCGCTGCTGATCTGGGACCTGTCCCACGCGGCCGGATTGCTCGACGTCGACCTCGCCGGAGCGGGCGCCCAGCTGGCCGTCGGTTGCACGTACAAGTACCTCAACGGTGGCCCCGGCTCGCCGGGCTTCTCGTACGTGGCCGCCGACCTGATCGCGCAGATCGACCAGCCGATCTGGGGGTGGTTCAGCCAGGTCGACCAATTCGTGATGGGCCCCGACTACGTCCCCCGTCCCGACATCGGGCGGCTCCTCGTCGGCACGCCGGGGATCATCGGCTTGACAGCCGCCCGCTCCGGCATCGAACTGTCCGCCGAGGCAGGTATCGCGGCGATCGCCGCCAAGGCACGGGCGATCACCACGTACGGGCTGAGTCGGTGCGACGCGCTCGGGCTCGAGTCCCCGAGCCCGACGGATCCGACACGGCGCGGCGGGCACTTCTCGGTGCGACACCCTGATGCCGCGGCGATCACGCGCGTTCTCGCCGCCGACCACGGCGTCGTCGCCGATTTCCGCGAGCCCGATCTGATCCGGCTGGGGTGCTCGCCGCTGACGACTCGCTTCATCGACGTCGATGCCGGAACCCGTGCGATCGCGCGGCTGATCGCTTCGTAGCCTGACGCCGTGCCACCCACCTCTGCGCTCTTGGCGTTCGCGGCCAGTGCCTTCGCGATCATCATCATTCCCGGGCCGAGCGTGCTCTTCGTCGTGAGCCGCGCCGTCGCCCACGGCCGGCGCGCGGCCGTGCTCACCGTGTTCGGCAATGCGGGCGGCGCCTACACACAAGCTCTGTTGGTGGCGATCGGACTCGGTGCGATCGTCGAGCGATCGGCCGCGGTGTACCACGCGGTCAAGCTCGTCGGGGCCGCCTACCTCGTGTACCTCGGCATCCGGATGATCCGCGAGCGGCGGGCGACCACCGAGGTCGCACTCGGCGTGCGGGATCGGACCCTGCGATCAACCGAGCTGTTGCGCGACGGGTTCGTCGTCGGGGTCGCGAACCCCAAAGTGATCGTGTTCTTCGCCGCCATCCTGCCGCACTTCGTGGAACGTGGCGGAGCGCCGGCAGAGCTGCAGATGGCCGTCCTCGGCGGGATCTTCGTGGTGATCGCCCTGATCTGCGACACCACGTGGGGACTCCTGGCCGGAACGGCCAGGACGTGGTTCACGACCTCGCCGTCGCGCATCGAGCGCCTCACCGCGCTCGGCGGCACGGTCATCATCGGCCTCGGCGCCAGACTCGCGCTGTCGGGTCGCAGCGACTGAGGGCGGCGTTACGCGTCGGCGAGCGCCAACTCGAGTCGGAACTTCGGGGTGCCGCCCATCGGAGCCTCGAAGTCCCCGCTACCGGTCGCGCCGGCGAGGTCACCCGTCGCCGAACCGTCGACGACGTTCCACCCGCCGATGGCCTTCTCGCCGTCGAAGATCCCGACCGAGCGCACCACGACGGTGCCGGAGCGGCCGTCGATCGTGGCCTCGATGCGTTGCAGACCGACGAAGTCGGCCGTGCCATCGGGCCGGTAGCACATCAGCCATTCGACCGATCCGTCGCCTTCGATCGCGCCCGAGAACTTCTGGGTGACGCTGGCGCGCGTCAGCTTCTCGCCGCCGGCCTCGTGGTACGGCTTCTCGTCCCACCCGGTGACCTCGAACTCGCCCTTCAACTCCATCTCGGTGGTCGGCATGTCCCTCCTCCGGACCTCGACAACGCCCTCGGCGACACATGGGGCGTCCGCGTTCCACGGCGCGTACCCACCGGTTGTGGTCGCGAAACCCTGCCGGAGTCGCTGCTCAGCTCGGTACATACCGGCTCGTGAGCCGGGGCCGCGGCCCGCCGGCGACGGCGACTGGTCCGTCGCCGACGAGCTTGACGAGGTGGGCCAGCACGCTCCGCCCGGCGGGTTTGTGGAGCTCGACGCGGACATCGGCGTACAGCTCGGCCACGATCGCCGGGATCGTGTCGACGCCGCGCCGCACGGCGTCGACGACCTGGCGCTCACGCTCGAGCCGATGCTCGACGAGCGCGGTCACGTACTCCGGGCCGTCGCGACGCGGCGAGCCGTGGGTCGGGATGAGCATCGCCTCGCGGCGACCAGCGACCTTGCGCAACGACTCGATGTAGTCGGTCATGTCGCCATCGGGTGGCGACACCACCGTCGTGCTCCACCCCATGACGTGATCGCCGGTGAAGAGCACCGACGGCTCGGCGAGCGCGTAGCACGTGTGGTTCGACGTGTGGCCCGGCGTGTGGACTGCGGTGACGGTGAGCCCCGGCCCGACGTCGATCACGTCGCCGTCGGCCACCGCGACATCGGGCACGAAGTCGACGTCGATGGTCTCTTCGATCTTCACGCCGTCGTCGATCTCGCCGTCGTCGTCTTCGTCCTCGTCGACCGGCCCGTGCGGGCCGTACGCGAACGTCGGTGCGCCTGTCTCCTCGCGCAGCCATGCGGCGAGCGGCGAATGGTCGGAGTGACAGTGGGTGATGAGGATGCCCCGCACGCGCTCGCCGGCGAGCGCCGCGGCGAGCGCATCGCGATGCGAGTCGAGAACCGGACCGGGGTCGACCACGACGACGTCACCGCGTCCGATCAGGTAGGTGCCCGTCCCGCGGTACGTGAACTTCGACGGGTTCTCGGCGATCACGCGGCGGATCCCCTGGGCGATGTGGTCGACGCGGCCGTACTCGACGTCGTCGAGCGTCTCGAACGCCGGCGCGGTCATGCGGGCGGTCCGAACGCGATCGAACGGACCTCGCCGACCGGCTGCCCGTGCCCTCTGATCACCTGCACGACACGTTCGGCGACGCCGGAGACATCGACGTCGAGGCGCGCGAGGGCGTCGACGAGCACGGGTGGCGCGGCGCGGTACCCGCCGTCGGCGACCTTGACGGCGACGGCACGGCCGTCGGGGAGGGCGGCGGCGAACACTCCCTCGGCACCGTCCTTGGCCATCAGGCCGGGGATGTGAACCATCAGCTTGGTGACGTCGCGGTTGGCGCCACCGACCATCTCGGGATGCGTCGTCATCGCCTGCCACACCGAGTCGCCACGCGCGGCGATCGTCGCGAACGCCGCCGCCAGGCCCCGCAAGGACAGCACGTGGGCCGGTGCGCCGCAGCCGTCGACGCCGACATGGGCGACGTCGCCGGCCAACTTCTCGACCGTCGCCGTGATCGCCCGCTGCAACGGATGCGTCCCATCGAGGTAGTCGGCCGTCGTCCACTCGTTGACCACGCACGTGGCGAGCATCCCGGCGTGCTTGCCGGAACAGTTCATCTGGACCGCCTTGCGTTCGCCGCCCGCACGCAACACGTCGGCCGCGGCCATCGGCTCGATCGGGAGGTCAGGTGTGTTGCCGAGCGCCGTCTCGTCGAGTCCGGCGCCGGCGAGGATCCGCCGGACGCCAGCGACGTGTGCCGGCGTGCCGTCGTGGCTGGCGCAGACGAGCGCCAACAGGTCCGGCGGCAGGTTCAGTCCGGAGCCGACCATCGCCTCGGCCTGCAACGGCTTGAGTGACGATCGGGGGTAGCAGCGGAGCGTCGGGTCGCCGACCGAGAACGCCACCGAACCGTCGGACGCGAGTCCGACGACGGAGCCGAAGTGGACGCACTCGTCGAACCCGCTGCGACGGGCGATCGCGATCGGCGCATGCAGGACGCCGGGCGAGGACGTCATACCCGCTGGCGTCGCCGTCATGTCTGCTGGCGGCGCCGGCGGCGCGGGGGCCGCGGTGCCTCGATCCGGGTGAGGTCGCTGTCGACCACGTCGTGGCGGTGTCCCCACTCGGTCGCCAACGCCTGCACCATCGCCGCCCCGGGGAGGGCAAGGACCGCGCCCGCCGGTCCGAGCAGCGCCGCGCCGCCGAGCGCGGCGCCGAACGCGATCGCCGGGTGCAACTCCATGGTGCGGGCGGTGATCCGAGGCGCGAAGAAGTAGTTCTCGACTTGCTGGTAGATGATGATGAACCCGAACACGATCGCCGCCTTGAGCGGCGAGTCGAGGAAGGTGATCAGCACCGGAAGAATGCCCGCGATGTAGGTGCCGACCACGGGGAGGAACTGGCTGACGAGGCCGACCCAGAGCGCCAGCGGGATCGGCGCCGGGATGCCCGCCGCCTGGAACACGACCCAGTGGAACAGCGCCGAGAGCATCGCCAGCAATGCACGTGAGTACAGGTAGCCGCCCGTCTTGGTGATCGCCAGCTCCCACGCGGAGAGCACTTGCACCTGGCGCGCCGGGCGGAGTCGGCTGCAGATCGCACGCCGCAACCGCGGGCCGTCGGCGACGATGTAGAACGTGAAGAGCAGCACCGAGAACACCTGCAGCAGGATGCCGAGCGCCGCAACGGACAGACGAACGACGTTGTCCTGCTGGCCGTCGATGAACCTCTGGACGGCGCCGTTGGGATCGTTGAACTGGTCGATGACCTCCTGGGCGTCGATCTCCGCGTCGAACGTGTCGTTGATGAAGTCGACCGTGTCGGTGATGTAGGTCTCGGAGTTCGACAGCAGGTCGGCGATCTGCGTTCCGACCAGCGTGCCGATCGCACCGACGAAGACGAGCAACACCACGAGCACACCGAGCAGGATCGCCGCCGTGGCTCGACCTCGACGCCAGCCACGACGCGCCAGGCGGTTGACGCCCGGTTCGATGGCGAGGGCGAGGAACAGGGAGATGACGAGGATGAGGGTGAGCCCGCCGAGCTTCTCCCACAGGTTCCGGACGATGAGTGTGATCAGGTAGGTCAACCAGAACAGCACGATGCCCGGAAGCACCCATCCGGGGAGGCGGTGGATGCCGAGGTCTTCCAGGATCGACGGTTCGTCCGCGATCAGCTGGGTGCCGTCCGCCGCGACGAGTGGTTCGGGCTCGTCGCTCGGAGGTTCCTCCATCACCGCCCGGAGCGTAACCACCGGTCATGGCACGATGGGCAGATGCCGAGCGACGCGATCCGCGATTGGCTGGCCGACCAGGTGCGGTCGCGCGTCGTGGGCACCAGCGGTCCCGAGCGCGCCGCCGAGCTGTTCGACGCGCCCGGCGAACGGTGGTTCGTGCCGGGCACCGCGATCTGCCGGGTCCACGCCGACGCGTCGATGTTCGTCGGTGGCCTGCGGGCGCTGCTGTTGCAGTCGCTCCACCCGCTGGCGATGGCCGGCGTCGCCCAACACAGCGACTACCGACACGATCCGTGGGGGCGGCTGCAGCGCACGGCCGACTTCATCGCGGCGACCACGTTCGGTCCGGCGCCAGAGGCCGAACGGGCGGTCGCGATCGTGCGTCGCGTCCACGAACACGTCGAGGGCGTCGCGCCCGACGGCCGGTCGTACTCGGCGCTCGATCCACATCTGTTGCGGTGGGTGCACCTCGCCGAGATCGACAGCTTCCTCTCCGCCCACACGCACTACGGAAATCATCCGCTCGAGGGACCGGACCGCGACGAGTACGTGGCCCAGACCGCGTTCGTCGCGCGAAAGCTCGGCGTCCCGGCGCCACCAGAGTCCGAACGTGCGCTGCGCGACCAGCTCCGCTCGTACCGTTCGGAGCTGAAGGGGACCCGCGAGGCGCGCGAGGTGGCGCAGTACCTGCTCGTGCAGCCACCGATGCCGCTCGCCGCTCGCCCGCCCTACCTCCTGCTCGGTGCGGCGGCGGTCGCCCTGTTGCCACGGTGGGCTCGCGCTCCGCTGCGGCTCCCGTACCTGCCGATCGCCGAGCGGGTCGCCGTGCGCCCGGCCGGCGAGGCCGTCACCCGGACGCTGCGGTGGGCATTGGCCCGCCGGCCGACCGAAGCAGCGCCGGACTGAGGTCGCCGCGGCCGACGAGCTCGACGGTCTCGAGCCCGAGCCAGGCCGCCATCGAGCGCAGCTCGACGAGCAGCTCGGCGGCGACTTCGGGTTCGTGGATGCCCGGCTCGCCCCACGCGCTCTGGACCAACAGCGTGCTCCGCGGGCGATCGGCCTTGAGGTCGACGCGGGCGACGAGCTCGTCGCCGAGCAGGAACGGCAGCACGTAGTAGCCGTACTGCCGCTTCGGCGGCGGCACGTAGATCTCGATGCGGTACCGGAACCCGAACAGTCGCTCGGTCCGGGCGCGGTTCCACACGACCGAGTCGAACGGGCTCAGCAGCGCCCGCGCCGTGATCCGGCGCGGCACGATCGTGTCGGGGTGCATGTACGCCGGCTGCTTCCATCCCTCGACCGCGGCCTCGACCAAACGGCCCTCCTCCACGAGCTCTGCGATCAGCGGCCGGCACGGTGGTTTGCGCTGGCGGTGGTAGTCGGTGAGATCCTCGAACGTGCCGACCCCGTGGTGCTTGGCAGCCCGCACGAGGAGCGCCTTGCGGGCCTCGATCTCGGGCAGCGCGGGACGCGCCAGTACCTCGGCGGGCAGCGTGCGCTCGGCCAGGTCGTACACGCGGGCGAAGTCGTTGGCCCGCCGGCGACCGGTGAGCCTCCCAGCGTGGAACAGCGCCTCGAGCGCGATCTTGCCGTCGTCCCAATCCCACCACGTCCCCTTCGGACCGATCCGCTGGTTGAGCTCGCCCGCGACGACTGGGCCGTTGTCGGCCACGAGCCGGTAGACCTCCTCGACATAGTCGGGGCGAGTTTCCGCGAGGTGGACGAGCCTCGGCCACCGGTGCGGCATTCGCATCGACCATCGGTAGAGGTGATAGTCGTCGGACGGTACGAACGAGGCCTCGTGCACCCCGTACTCGAACACCTCCCCGGCCTCGCTGGCGTCGGCCATCAGGGTCCGCGGGTGGGGCCCGAGGCGGGCGAACAGTGGCAACTCCTGGCTGCGGACGAGGACGTTCACTGAGTCGATCTGGATCACTCCGACCCGGTCGAACACGCGACGCAGGTGGCGGCGGTCAATCCGCCCTGTCGGCCGGGCATCGGCGAAGCCCTGGGCGCCGAGCGCGAGACGACGCGCCCTGGCGAGCGAGAGTTGCAGCGGTGCCATGCCGACGGTCAGTCGGCCACTGCGATCGTGACCGAGTTGATGACGACATCGGTCTTCGGCCGATCGCCGCCGCCCGTCGGCACGCGTTGCATCTCATCGACGATCTCGAGGCCCTTCACGACCTTGCCGAACAACGAGTACTGCGGCGGGAGCTGGACACCCGACTTGCCGGAGATGAGGAAGAACTGGCTGCCGTTCGTGTCGGGACCGGCGTTCGCCATCGCCACCGACCCGATCTCGTACTGGCCGGACTTCGGCAACTCGTCGGCGAACCGGTATCCGGGTCCGCCTCGGCCGGTGCCGGTCGGATCGCCGCCCTGGCACATGAAGCCGTTGATGATGCGGTGGAAGATCACCCCGTCGTAGTAGTGGTTGAGGGCGAGGAACACGAAGTTGTTGACGGTCTTCGGGGCCTTCACCGCGTCGAGCGCGATCACGAGATCGCCCAACGATGTGCTCATCGTCGCCGTGTAGCGCTTGTCGGGATCGATCCCCATCTCGGGGGGCTCGGAGAACTCTTGGCGCTGGGGCGCGGAACCATCGAACGGCGGGAACGGGGTGGGCATGGCCGGCCACCCTACCGGCCGCCCTCCCACCCCTCTCAGTTGCGGGCGGCGTAGTCGGCGATCAGCAGGTTGGCCTGTGTGGCGGCGGCCGACAGGGCCGCTTGCACGTCGCCGCCGTTGAAGATCTCGGCCACCGCGCGTGCCGTGACGCCGCGGACCTCGCGCTGCGGACCGAGGATCGGCCCCTGCAGGGCTGGGTCGTCGGGCGACGCGATCAGTTGGTCGTAGGCGACCCGGAAGCGAGGATCGCTCGCGTACTTCGACAACGCCGGTTCCACGTCGAGGGCGTCGGCACGCACCGGGGCGTAACCGGTGTCGGTCACGTATTGCGACTGTGCCTCCGGGCTCACGGCATAGGTGATGTAGTCCCACGCCGCGGCCGCCTTCTCGTCTCCCTTGTCCTTCACGATGAAGAGCGCGTTGCCGCCGACCAGTGCGGTGGGCGTGGGACCGGGTCCTGGCATCGCCCCAACGCCGATGTCGTCGACGGTCAGCCCCGGGATCAGCCCGCCGCCGAGCGCCGCGATCACCGTTCCGAGCGCCGCCGACGTCCCGATCGTCATCGCGGCCGGCGCCGACTCGTCGGCGAGCTTGAAGAACGTGTCGGTGCCGCCGGCGTTGTCGCCGACATTGAACGCCAGGCCGTCGGTGATCAGCTGCTGCACGTAGGTCAGCAACTCGACACCGGGCGGTTGGTCGTAGAGCACGCGCGTGGCCGGCGCGAGACGGCCGTTGCCGTTGTCGGCGTAGAGCTCGCCCTCGTTGGCGAGCCATTGCTCGAGGAACCAGCCCCCACCGGAATCGGTGCCACTGTCGACGGCGATCCCGTACGAGGCGGCGCCGGAGTCGACGATCTGCTGCGAGAACTGCCGGACCTCGTCCAGCGACCGCGGCGGAATTTCGGGGTCGAGGCCGGCGGCCTCGAAGACCAACTTGTTGTAGTAGAGGACCGGATTGCTGACGCCGAGCGGCATGCCCCATTGCACGCCGGCGGTCGAGTACGCGGTCAGCGTCGAGGGCTGGAACGTGCTGGTGTCGTAGCCCGACTCTTCCACGCACGCCGCGACCGGGATCACCGAGTCGGAGTCGGCCGTCTGCTGCACGACGTACTCCGGGAAGATCACGACGTCGGGACGGCTGCCTTGGCTCGACTGCACGTACTTGTCGATCGTCTGGGAGTAGTTGCCCTGGTTCTGGAGCTCGACGCGCACCTCCGACTGCGACGCGTTGTACGCGTCGGTGAGCTTGGTGAGCGCCGTCTCGCTCTCGGCGTTGAGCCCGTGCCAGAGCGTCAGCTCCACCGTTCCCGAGCCTTCGTCGAGCGCGTCGACCGGACACTCGGCGAGGTCCGCCAACGGGATCGTGGTCGTCGTCGGCGGTGGGAGCGTCGTCGAAGGTGGCCGGGTGTCGTCGGGCGGGACGGTCTCGCCGGGTGCGAGCGTGTCGCCCGGAGCCAGGGTGTCGACGGGTGGCAACGTCGCCGGCGCTTCGACCGGCAGCGTGGTGGCCGGTTCGTTGCCGGCGTTGAGGATCGTCTCGCCGTTGCCACATGCCGCCGCGAGCAGGCCGGCCGCGACGAGCGCCAGCATCGACGCGCGCCTCATCCTTTGACCGCCCCCGCCGTGAGGCCGCGCACGAGTTGACGCTGGAACAGGAGCAGCACCACCACGATCGGGATGGCGGCGATGATCGTCGCTGCCATCAGCAGGTTCGGCTCGTCGAGGGCGGACGAGCGCAGCAGGCGAAGTCCGCTCTGCACGGTGTTCATGTCGTCCTCGGTGGTGATCAGGTTCGGCCACAGGTACTGGTTCCAGCTCCCCAGGAAGCTGAACAGCGCGAGTGCGCCGAGTGTCGGCCGCACGAGCGGGATGCCGACGTGACGGAGGAAGCCGAGGTGACCGACGCCGTCGATCGCGGCGGCGTCGCGGAGGTCGAGCGGCATGCCGAGGAACACCTGGCGCATCAGGAACGTGCCGAAGGCAGTCGCCAGGAACGGCACCGCCAGGCCCTGGTACGAGTTCAACCAGCCGAGCGAGTCGACGGTGCGGCGGTTGACGACGAGCGTCGCCTCGAACGGCACCAGAAGTGTGGCGAGGAACACGACGAACAACGCGCCGCGTCCGGGGAAGTCGAGCATCGCGAACGCGTAGGCCGACAACACCGACGTCAACAGTTGGACGATCGTGATCACGGTGGCGACCACGAACGAGTTGAGCAGATACCGGTCGAGATGGCCCGCCGTCCACGCGTCGCTGAAGCCGTCGAGCGTGAACGCGTCGGGCACGAGCGGGTTCTGGAGCACCTTGTCGCCGGGCTTGAGGGCCGCGATCACCGTCGTGTACACGGGGAACAACACGACCGCCGTCACGACCGCGAGGAGCATGTAGCGGCCGGCCAGGCGCCAGCCGCGCGGCGACTCGAAGTTGATGTTCTCAGTTGCCATAGTGCACCCGCTTCCCGATCCCGCGCAGCTGCAGCAGCGACAACGCCAGCAACACGACGAACAACAGCACGGCCACCGTCGCTTGCAGCCCGTCGTTGTTGATGATGACCGACTCCTGGCCGTAGGTCAGGTAGGTGATCGTGGTCGTCGAGTCCTGTGGCCGCGGTCCACCGCCGGTGAGTAGGTCGACCTCGCCGTAGGCCTGGAACGCGCGGGTCGTGAGCACGATCACGACGAACAGCAGCGTCGGACCGAGCAACGGGAACGTCACCGACCAGAACCGGCGCGTACCGCCGGCGCCGTCGATCGCTGCCGCTTCGTGCAGGTCTCGGGGGATGCCCTGCAGCGACGCGGTCACGAGGATGAACGTGAAGCCGAGGCTCCCCCACACGCTCGACAGTGCGATCGACGTCAACGCCGTCCCTGGATCGCGCAGGAGCCCCGGCGACTTGATCACCGGGAACACGTCGCTGATCCATCCGACGTTCGACAGGGCGCCGATCTCGGGCTGGAGCAGGAACAGCCACATCAGGCTGGTGACGGCGACCGATGTGGCGATCGTCGACGAGAACACAGCGCGGAAGATGCCGACCCCGCGCAGCCACTTGTCGGCGAGCACCGCCAGTCCGACACCGAGCACGAGGCCGAGCGGCACCGTGATCAGCGCGAACTTGACGGTAACGAGCAGTGCGTTCTGGAACTCCTCGCTGCGGAACGCGTCCCAGTACTGGTCCCAACCGTTCGAACGGCAGTTGTCGCCCTGGACGTCGCAGCGCTGGTGGCCGAGCCAGATCGCCTTGCCGAGCGGGTACAGCACGAACGTGCCGAGGATGACGAGCGACGGGGCGAGCATCGCGAGGGCGACCGGCAGGTTGCGCCTCCGCTGGCGCCGCTGGGCGGTCGACGTCACGCGACGAACCTTAGGTGACGGCACGCCACCGAACGCCGCTGCTCGGCCGGGCAGTCGGAGTGCCGCCAAGGCCGACCGTCGGGGCCGCGGCGCAGTAGCGTCGACGTGCGTGGACAGCTCTGTCGCCCCCGCCGATCCAACGCCCGACCATCTCGTCGCGGCCGTCGAGCTCGTGGAGCTCGATCTCGACGCAGTCGAGCGCGACATGCACGGAGTCGAGGTCGCGTTGGAACGCCTCGACGAGGGCACGTACTGGACCGACGAGATCGACGGCCGCCCGATCCCCGACGAGATCCTCGAGCGTGACCCCATCGCCCGTCGCGCCCGGTGACGATCTGGAGACGACACGGTGAGTCGGCGGTGAAGAAGTTCCAGTTCGTTTCAGTGGCGTCGATCGTCGCCGTGGCGGCCGGGCTGGCGGCCCTCGCCAAGGCGCGCGACGTGGCCTCCCGGTCGCCACTCACGAGCCGCTTCAGTCGTTCCGCCCGGGTGTGGAGGCTGTCGGCCCGCAACACGGCCCGCTTCGCCGTGAGCCGGGCGCGCGGCCTGGGCACCCCGGCCGAGCGCCGGGCCCAGCTCGACGAGCAGTTCGCGATCCGCACCGCCGAGGATGTCGCCAAGGAGCTGGGCGAGATGAAGGGCGTGCTGATGAAGGCCGGCCAGTTGGTCAGCTTCATCTTCGAGGCGTTGCCCGAGGAGGCCCAGGCGGCCCTCGCCACGCTGCAGGCCGACGCCGCGCCGATGGCACCATCGCTCGCGGCCGGTGTCGTGACGTCCGAGCTCGGCAGCCCACCCGAGCGGGTCTTCCTCGACTGGACCGACCTCCCGGTCGCCGCGGCGAGCATCGGCCAGGTCCATCGCGCGATCACGCCGGGCGGTCTCGACGTCGCCGTCAAGGTGCAGTACCCCGGTGTCGGCGCGGCGATCGAGTCCGACCTCGACGCCGCCGAGATGATGTACGCGATGTTCTCGGCGATGATGCTGAAGGGCCTCGACGCCAAGGCGTTCGTCGACGAGCTACGGGCGCGCATGCGCGAGGAGCTCGACTACGAGCTCGAGGCGCGCAACGTCCTCGAGTTCGCCGAGTTGTACGCCGGCCACCCGTGGGTTCGCGTGCCTCGCCTCGTCCCCGAGCTGTCGACCAAACGTCTGCTCACCACCGAGTGGGTCGACGGCATGTCGTTCGAGCAGTTCCGCATCACGGAGTCGTACGCGACGAAGCAGCGCGCCGCCGAGGTCCTGTGGCGGTTCGCCCAACACGCCGTGCTGCGGTGCGGGATGTTCAACGGCGACCCCCACCCCGGCAACTACAAGTTCCACCACGACGGCAGCATCACGTTCCTCGACTATGGCCTCGTGAAGCGCTGGACTCCCGGCGAGTGGGAGTCGTTGAGCCCGACGCTCGACGCGATCGTCGTCAACCGCGACCCCGACCAACTGGTCGCGGCGATGGAGACGGCCGGCTTCCTGCGCCGTGGCCACGGCCTCGATCCCGCCCACGTGTTCAGCTACGTGAGCAGTCCGTACGTGCCGTATCTCACCGACGAGTTCACGTTCAGCCGCGAGTGGATGCGCGACACGCTCAGTGTGATCTTCGACATCCAGGGCCCGCACGCGCAGGTCATCGAGCAGCTCAACATGCCACCGAGCTTCGTGATCCTCGATCGCGTCGTGTGGGGCGTCAGCGCGATCCTCGGCAAGCTCGAGGCGCGCGCACCGTGGCGGGCGATGCTGCTCGAGTACATCGCCGATGGTGAGCCAGCGACCGAACTGGGCGCCGCCGAAGCCGCCTGGCGCGCCGACCGCCAGCGCGCCTGATCCCAATCCCCCCTGTTTGTGCCACCGCAACCGGCGAGGGTCGCCGGTATCGGTGACACAAATCGGGGTTGCTAGGTTCACGGCCCATGTCGAGGGCGGCGGGGATCCGGGAACTCGCGGATCTCGCGGCGCAGGCGATCGCCGTCGAGTTGGTGTTGTTCGAGGCATTCGGGCGGTGGATCCCGACCACCTCGCACGCGAACGCCAAGCCGATGCTCGCCGCAGCGTCACGGCGTCACGCGTGGCACGCCGATCTCTGGCGCGAGCGGTTTCCGTTGATCCCCGACGCCGATCTCGACGCGGCCGTCGCCGAGGCGCGTGCGAATCTTGGTTCGCTGGTCGATGGGCTTGCCGTGTTCGACGCGCTGCCGGCGGGTTCTGGCCGTCTCGCGGTCACCGACCACGCGGCGGCGGAGCTCACTCGCGAGTATCGCGCCGTGCTGGCGACGATCGATCCGCTGCTCGACGCCCCGACGGTCCGAGTGCTCACCGTGGTGCTGGCCGACCTCGACATGGTGACGCCCACCTCGCACAAGCTCTCCGACGACGAGCGCCAGGCACTCGATGCCCTGTTCGTCGAGGAGCCTTTCCCGACATTGGGGGTCGCATGAACGAGATCCGACGACGCCGCGTCGCCGTCGCCGACGACGTGGAGCTGGACGTCACGGAGTCGGGACGGCCGGGTGATCCGCTCGTCGTGCTGTGCCACGGCTTCCCAGAGTGCGCCTACTCGTGGCGGCACCAGATGCAGCCACTCGCCGACGCCGGGTTCCATGTGCTCGCGCCCGACCAGCGCGGCTACGGCCACTCGAGCGCTCCGGCCGACGTCGAGAGCTATGGCGCCCAGCACCTCACCGCCGACCTGGTCGCGCTCCTCGACGACGCCGGTGCCGCCGAGGCGGTGATCGTCGGCCACGACTGGGGTGCGCTCGTCGCCTGGCACATGGCGCAGCTGCACCCCGACCGGGTGCGCGCAGTCATCGGCGTGAGTGTGCCGTATACCGTCTGGCCGGCCGCACCGACGGAGTTG
This sequence comes from Ilumatobacteraceae bacterium, assembly GCA_035557475.1. Lineage (GTDB taxonomy): Bacteria > Actinomycetota > Acidimicrobiia > Acidimicrobiales > Ilumatobacteraceae > JALOLG01. Next base: position 271 of record DATMDV010000244.1, on the reverse strand, counting down.
CTGAACGCGATGTGGGGCGACCGGTTCTTCTACATCCTCTACTTCCAGCAGGTCGGGCCGGCCGAACGTGAGCTCGGCGCCGACATCCGCCGCACGATGCACGAGACGTTGTGGGCCGCGTCAGGCGAGATGTACCGAGGTGTCCCCACCGAGTTCCTGCCCGCTGAGGGCACCGGGTTCCTCGATGCGATCGCGCACGGCGTGGGCCAGGTGCCAGACGCGCTCCCGTCGTGGCTCACGCAGCGCGACCTTGACACCTACGTCGAGTGCT
>DATMDV010000243.1:0-17865 GCA_035557475.1 Ilumatobacteraceae bacterium | reverse complement strand
GGGAGCCGGAGCCGTGCGAATGGTCCCGGCGCCGGTTCGCCGAGCTCGAGGCACAACGCGCGCCACTGGCGGAGCGCTTCGCCGCCGGTGATGCGTTGGGCGATGATCGTCGGGAGCAACTCGTGGTAGAGGCCGCCGCTCGCCCCGAGGCGGAGCCCGGGATGGTCGTGCGCGGCGCGGGTCACCACCGGGTAGACGTGGGGGAGCTCGACGGCGACGTCGTCGAGACCGGTGTAGCCCGGCACGCGACCGAGCAGCCACGCCGCGCCTGCTCCCCACGCTTCGGCGTCGATTCGTTCACCGTCATCGGAGCCCCACGAGATGCTCAGCGTGGCGGGTCCGTCGGGCGTGAACGTGGCCCGCACGAACTGGTGCGATCCGAGCCACGTCGTCGGATCAGCCCCGCCGGAGCAGAACGGCGACAACGTCAGCCGCATCGACCGGGCCATCGACGGCGCCGTTGCCGCGAGCGCGATGCTCATTCGGCGACCGTACCAAGCGCCGTTGTGCCCAAACCGGATGCAGGTGTCAGGCGGTGGCCGCGCTCGTCGTCAGCACGACGGGAACCTCGTACGGGTGGTGGCAGGCGACGAAGTGCGCACCGCCGAGGTCGCGGAGTTGCGGCTCCTCGACCGAGCATTGCTTGTCGGCGCGGGGGCAACGCGGATGGAACCGGCACCCCGACGGCGGGAGCACCGGTGACGGCGGCTCGCCGACGACGTCGGCATGGTGCAGTTCCGCTTCGGGATCGGGCACCGGGATCGAGTCGAGCAACACCTTCGTGTACGGATGTGCAGGCCGCGCGTACAGGTCGTCACTCGAGGCAACCTCGCACAGCTTGCCGAGGTACATCACGGCGACCCGATCGCTGATGTTCTTCACGACCGCCAGGTCGTGGGCGATGAAGATCAGCGTCAACCCGTAGCGCGCCTTGAGATCCTCGAGGAGGTTGAGCACCTGAGCTTGCACGCTCACGTCGAGCGCCGACACCGGCTCGTCGCAGATGATCATCGTCGGGTCGAGCACGAGCGAGCGGGCGATCGAGATGCGCTGGCACTGCCCGCCCGAGAACTGGTGGGGTTGGCTCTCGGCGGCGCGGGTCGGGTCGATGCCGACGTCTTCGAGCACGGCGTCGACCCGCGTCGAACGCTCGGCGGCCGAGCCGCGCTTCCAGATCGTGAGCGGCTCCATCACGATGTCACGCACCTTGCGGCGCGGGTTCAGCGACGAGATCGGATCTTGGAAGATCATCTGCATCTTGGTGCGCGCCTCACGCATCGACGTGCCCGACATGGCAGTGAGCTCCTGGCCCTCGAACAACACCGATCCCGACGTCGGTCGCGGGAGCTGCATGACGGCGCGCCCGGTGGTGCTCTTGCCACAACCCGACTCGCCGACGAGCCCGAGCGTCTCGCCGCGGATGACGTCGAGGCTGATGCCCGAAACGGCGTTGACCTTGAGCCCCGTCCGACCGATCGGGAACTCCATCACGAGGTCCTCGACGCGCAGGACGAGATCGCCGTCGCGCAGGTGAGCCTTTCCGGTGCCCGCCATCAGGTCTCCACGCCGACCGTGGCGCCGATGCTCACGCTCTGCGTCAGGATCTCCGCGTCGCGCTCCTCGAACTCCGGCGAGCCGACCGGATACCAGCAGGCGTACACGTGATCCGGTTGTTCGGCGGCAACGAGCGGCGGATCCTCGACGTGGCAGCGGTCGCGTGCGTACGCGCATCGTGGTGCGAACCGGCATCCCTTCGGTGGGTTGACGAGATCGGGTGGCCGCCCCGGGATCGTCATCAGTCGGGTGTGGCTGGGCTCGTCGATCTTGGGGATGCTGCGCAGCAGCGACTTCGTGTACGGCATCTTCATGTTGGCGAACAGCTCACGCGTCGATGCCTTCTCGACGAGCCGGCCGGCGTACATCACGGCGATCTCGTCGGTGTGACCGGCGACCACACCGAGGTCGTGGGTCACCAGGATCACCGACATGTTGCGATCGCGCCGCTGCTCGCCGATCAGGTCGAGGATCTGGGCCTGCACGGTGACGTCGAGGGCGGTGGTCGGCTCGTCGGCGAACAGCAACGTCGGCCCGCAGGCGAGGGCGATGGCGATCATGACGCGCTGGCGCATCCCGCCCGACAGCTCGTGCGGGTACTGGTTCAGGCGGCGCGCAGCCTCCGGGATCCGGACGTCCTTCAACAGCCGCTCGGCCGTCTGGCGGGCGTCGTCACGGGGCATGTCGAGGTGGATCTTGAGCGGCTCGGTGATCTGGCGTCCCACCTTCATCAGCGGGTTGAGCGAGCTCATCGGGTCCTGGAAGATCATCGACATCTCGCGCCCCCACAGGTGACGCATCTGGCGCGCCGACAGGCCGAGGATCTCCTGTCCGGCGAAGCGCACCGAACCCGACTGCACGGTGCCACGCTTGGGGAGCAGCCCCATGATCGCCCGCGACAACACGGTCTTGCCGGAGCCCGACTCGCCGACGATCCCGAGCGCCTTGCCGCGCTCGATCGAGAACGTGACGCCGTCGACGGCCCGCACGAGCCCACGTTCGGTCCGGAAGTGGGTGCACAGGTCGGTGACCTCGAGCAGCGTGCCCTCGGAGGAACGGGAGGCGGACTGGAACCCGCTCATATCGCCGCCTCACGGATGTCGAAGCGTTTGGCGACCCAGTCGCCGATCAGGTTGAAGGCCAGCACAGTCATGAACAGCATCGCGGCCGGCATGATCGTCGCCCACCAGTACTGGTCGATGTCGACCCGGGCCTCGTTGATCATCAGCCCCCACGAGGCGTCGGGCGCCTTGATGCTGTAGCCGAGGAAGGCGAGCGCACCCTCCGCTGCGAGCAAGAGCGCGATGCCCGTGAAGAGCACCGACACCATCGCCGGCACGAGGTTCGGGAGGATCTCGCGGAACAGGATGCGCGGCGTGCGGGCGCCGAGACTGCGCGCCGCGAGCACGTACTCGCGCTCGCTCAGCGACAGCGTCTGGGCGCGCACGATGCGGGCGACCGGCGCGATCGAGAGCAGCGAGAACACGATCGCGATCGACCACCGCCGTGTGAGCCATTCGAAGCCGAACCCGGCGACTTGGATGTCGCTCGCCTGGAGCACGTCGAACCGGCCGATGAGGAGGGCGGCCACGACCAACGCCGGGAACGCCAGCAGTGAGTCGATGACGATCGCCAACGCCCGATCGACCCAGCCTTTGAAGTAGCCGGCGATCATGCCGAGTGAGCCGCCGAGGACGAGTCCGACGACGATGCTGACCGAGGCAAGCGTGATCGAGAGCTTCGCCCCGTAGACGCACCGAGCGAACACGTCCTTGCCCAACTTGTCGCTGCCGAACCAGAAATCGGCGCTCGGGCCGATGCGGTACCGCCCGGCACCCTCGACACGTTGGTTCTCGCCGCGGACCCACGGCAGCCGCGATGCCATGTAGGCGTGGAACGTGGCGACGACGAGCCAGGCGATTCCGAACCAGAGGCCGAGTGGCAACCTGCGCCGTGTCCGGCCGTCGTCGACCGTGACCGCCGCCTCGGGTACGACCGACGGAGCTGCCAGTAGATCAGTCACTGTTCCACCATCATCCGAGTTGCCTCATGTGGCGGATGCGGGGGTCGATCACCGCGTAGAGCAGGTCGACGAGGAGGTTGGCGATCACCACGCCGACGACGAGCACGGCCGTGATGGCCTGGATGATCAAGATGTCGTTGCCCTGGATGGCGAACACGAGTCGTTCGCCGATGCCCTTGGGCCCGAAGAACGTCTCGCTGATCACGGCGCCACCGATGAGCGCCGACGTCTGCAGCGCCACACTCGTGACGAGTGACAGCACCGACGCCCGCAGGGCGTGGACCCAGAGCACCCGCCCCGGCGAGACCCCTTTGGCCTTGGCCAGCATGATGAAGTCGCTCTGGAGCGTGAGGTTCATGTCGGCTCGCAAGAAGCGGCTCCAGACCGAGCCCAGACCGAGTCCGAGCGTGAGCGCCGGGACGAAGAAGTTCTTGAAGTGGCCGATCGGGCTGTCCCACGGCGCGACGTAGTTGGACGCGCCGACGGTGGGGAAGTAGCCGAAGCGCACGACGACGAGGTACAGCAGGGCGACACCGACGACCACCGGCGGCATCGAGATCACCCCGAACGAACTGACGCTCGCGATGCGGTCGAACGGCCCGTCTCGTCGGTAGGCGCTGTAGACACCGATGGGCACCGCCAGCAAGAGGCCGATCACGATCGCCCAGAAGGCGATGAACAGCGTCGCCGGGAGGCGCTGCTTGAACATGTCGATGCCCTCTTGGCTCTGCAGGTACGACCGACCGAGATCGCCCGTCACGAAGTCGCCGAGCCAGTAGACGTATTGCTGCACGAGGGGCTTGTCGAGGTATGGGTAGTCCTGCCTGACCTCCTCGATCTGCGCCTCACCCACAGCGCCGCCCGCGAGATCGCGGACGGGATCGCGGCTGCCGATGCGCGTGAAGACCATCACCACGAAGGTGACGATCACGAAGACGATCAGGAACTGGAAAAGGCGCTGGAGTACGTACCGCATGGTCGGTCAACGAGGTGGGGCCCGCCACGGGCGGACCCCACCTCGATTCGTGTCATTCGGCGAGGAACACCGCGGTCAACCACACCTGGCCCGGGAAGCCCGCACCATCGCGGGCGAAGCCATCCCCATCGGGGAGCGGCGTGCGACCGATGTTCTGCACCGCGGGGTCATGGATGACACCCCACTGGGTGAAGTCGGAAACGATGATGTAGCACTGATCGGCGAAGCGCCGGTTGATGTCCTCGGCGATGCCGCGGCGGACGTCGACGTCGGCTTCACTCCTCGCCGCCTCGAGCAGCGCGTCGAGCTCCGGGTCCTTCAGGCGACCGAAGTTCAGCGCCAGGCCACCGTCGTCGGTCGCGGCCGAGCTGTGCCACCAGAAGTACTGCTGGTCGACGAAGAACCCGGCGTGGTTGCGCCAGCCGAAGGCGCCGAACAGCGGATCGCCGAACAGGGCGTTGTTGATCAGCGTCGACTGCTCGATCTGGTTGATCGAGATGTCGACTCCGATCGCGCCCCACGCGTCGGCGATGAACTGGGCTCGCGTGAGGTTCGACGCGGTCGGAGTGGTCGAGTAGTTGATCGTGATCGGACCGTTGGCCGCCTCGTACGCGTCGATCGCCGCTGTCGCGGCCTCGGGGTCGTACTCGGGCCCGCCGTTGTCGGCGAGGTAGCCCTCCTGGCCGGGCGAGAACGGCGCGTTGGCCGGTTCGCCGTAGCCCGAGTTGGCAACGTCGATGTAGTCGACCTTGTCGATGGCCTGCTGGAGCGCGCACCGCACGTCGCGGTTGTCGAGTGGCGGGATGGTGAGGTGCAGCAGCCAGTAGTTCGTCTCGGCGAACTGGGCCTGTAGCACCATCGGGAAGTCGGGATTGTCGACGTAGTCGACGATCACGTTGTTGTCGGACGTGGCGATCATGTCGACATCACCGGACTCGAGTGCCTGAGCACGCACCTGCGAGTCGACGATCACGCGGAACTCGATCTCGTCGAGGTACGGCAACTGGTTGCCGTTCTCGTCGGTCCGCCAGTAGTCGGGGTTCTTGGTGACGATCAGGCGGTCGCCGGGCGCATAGCTCTGGAACAGGAACGGACCCGTTCCGACGGCGTCGGTCGGCTGCGCCGTGCCGGCGTCGACGGCCGCGAGCCACGTCGGCGAGGCGATGAGGCCGGCCTGACCATTGAGGTAGATCGGGAACGTCGGCCACGGGATCGGCTGTTCGGGATCGCCGTTGAAGCCGGTGAACAGCGTGAACGTGAAGTCGTCGACCTTCTCGAACAGGATCTGCGGATTGTCCGGGTCTGGGCCGGGGTCGGCGAGGTTGCGAGCGACGTCCTTCACGGCGGCGCCGATGAGCAGGCTGCGGAAGCTGCGGTTGATGTTGTCCATCACGGCGTCAGCGTCGAGCGGCGTCCCGTCGTGGAACGTGATGCCCTCGCGAACCTTGATCGTGAAGGCGGTCGAGTCCTCGTTCGCCGTGATGCTCTCGGCGAGGTAGGGCGCCACCTCGAGCTCGTCGTTCACTGTGAACAGCGGGTCGTAGAACGCGCGGACGCGCATCTGGCAGTACGAGTCGCACTGGACGTTGGCGGGCGTCCACGGGTTGGCCGCCTCGGCCTCGCCGGCGACGACCAGCCTGCCACCGATCACCGGGTCGAACTCCGACTCCGGTGGTTCGGTCACCACGGGTGCCGGCGCCTCGGTCGTGTCGGACTCTGGCGTCGTCACGTCGGCCGTGTCCTCGGTCGCGCCGTCGTCGGGCGGCGTGGTCTCTTCGACCTCTGGCTCGGTGTCGTCGCTCTCGACCGCCTCGTCATCCTTCTTGTCGCCACATGCCGCGGCGACGAGTGAGAACGACACCAACGCCGCGGCGATGTAGCGACCTGCCCGGCGCCGGTGTGTGGTTGGACGTACGTGCATCCGTGTGCTCCCCCATCTGTCTGGTGTCGCCGTCTGGTCTGCCCCAGTGCCTTCCGCCGTGTGACGGCAGTCACGGCACGGCACGCGGTCACCATAGCCAGCGTGCTCGCCCGGAGCCGTACACGGAGCGTCATCGTCACCCGATCGTCGCTCGGCCCCCCAGACCAGTCGCCGGGCCATGACGCGGGCGGTACGTTGGCTCGCATGCCCGACCGCATGCTGGCGACGTGCCGTGTCGGCTCGCGCATGAATCTCTCCGAACACGATCCGAGTGAGACGTTCGGTTGGGACAAGGAGACCGCCAAGCTGCAACTCGCCGAGGAGCTCATGGTGTTGTCGGATCTTCAGACCCGGCTGTTCGCTGCCAAGCGCGATGCGGTTCTCGTGGTGCTGCAGGCGATGGATGCCGGTGGCAAGGACGGTGTGCTCCGCTCGTTGTTCACCGGCCTCAACCCGGCGGGTGTCCACGTGAGCTCGTTCGGGGTGCCATCGCAGGAGGAGCGATCCCACGACTACCTCTGGCGGATCCATCACCGTTGCCCGGCGAAGGGCGTGATCGGGATCTTCAACCGCAGCCACTACGAAGACGTCGTCGTCGTACGCGTCAAGGCGCTCGTGGCGGCGACGACCTGGAAGAAGCGCTTCGGCCACATCGTCGACTTCGAGCGGATGCTGACCGACGAGGGCACGCACGTCGTGAAGCTGTTCCTCAACATCTCGAACGAAGAGCAACGCAAGCGGTTGCAGGACCGCGTCGACAGCCCGGACGAGCGCTGGAAGTTCCGCCGCGGCGACCTCGACGACCGAGCGCTGTGGGACGACTTCATGAAGGCCTATGCCGATGCCATGACGAAAACCTCGACCGACTCGGCGCCGTGGTACGTGGTGCCAGCCGACCGGAAGTGGGTTCGCAACCTTGTCGTCGCGCGGATCCTGCGTGACGTGCTCGAGCGCATCGATCCGCAGTTCCCCGAGCCCGAAGACGACATCGAGGGACTGGTCGTCGCCTAGGTACAGTCGCAACCGATGCCGGTCGTCGTCCCGCTCACGTTGCGCGAAGCAATCGCCGCCCTCGCGGAGCATCCCGACGCGATGGTGCTCGCCGGCGGCACCGATGCGCTGGTCGAGATCAACGAGGGCCACCGGGCGATCGCGAGCGGCGCGTCGTCGCCATTCGTCGTCGCCGTCGACCGTGTCGCCGAGCTCCGATCGTGGACGATCGATCCGGCCTCGCGCACGATCACGATCGGTGCGGGTGTCACCTACGACGAGCTGATGGACGACCCCCTGGCGACGCTGCTTCCGGCACTTGCCGAGGCGTCACGGACCGTCGGGTCGCCGCAGATCCGCATCGCCGGGACGCTCGGGGGGAACCTCGCCACGTGCTCACCCGCCGGCGACGCCCTCCCCGTGCTGTCGGCGCTCGACGCCGTGATCCAGCTCACCGGACCGAGCGGCGACCGCACGATGGCGGTGCACGACTTCATGGTCGGCGTCAAGCGCACCGCGCTCGCGGCGGGCGAGCTGATCACCTCGGTGACGTTGCCGTTGCTCGACGGTTGGCAGGGATACTCGAAGGTCGGGGTGCGGAACGCGATGGTGATCGCCACCGCGAGCGCGTGTCTCGCCGTCGACGCGCCGGCGCGTTCGGTTCGGCTGGCGCTCGGCTCCGTCGGTCCCACGATCATCCGCGCGACGGAGGCGGAGTCGTTCGCTGCCGAGGCCGTCGACTGGGACCACACCGCGATGTCCGACGACGACGTCCGCCGCTTCGGCGAACTGGCCGGTGCCGCCAGCCGGCCGATCGACGACCACCGTTCCACGGCGGTGTACCGCCGTCACGCGATCGGCGTGATGGCAGCCCGCCTCGTGCGTCGGGCGGTTCCTGGCGGCGGGTCATGAACGAGCAGTACACACTGCACGTCAACGGCGTCGACCGCGCCGTCACGGACGCCTGGCTGGGCGAGAACCTGCTCTACGTGTTGCGTGAACGGCTCGGCCTCCTGGCTGCCAAGGGGGCATGCGAACAAGGCGAGTGCGGGTCGTGCAGCGTGCTGGTCGACGATCGCCTCGTGTGCTCGTGCCTCGTTCTCGCGGCGAGCGCCGTGGGACGCCGGATCGTCACCGTCGAAGGGCTCGCCGAGCGCGGCGCGCCGAGCGACGTGCAGCAGGCATTCGTCGACACCGGCGCGGTGCAGTGCGGGTTCTGCACGCCGGGACTGATCGTCGCCGCCCATGCCTTGCTCGATCGCAGCCCCGACCCGTCGGATCTCGAGATCCGCGAGGAGCTCTCGGGCAACGTGTGCCGGTGCACCGGGTACGGCCGGATCATCGAGGCCGTTCAGCGCGTCGCGGTCGCCCGTCGGGAAACACCTCAGGAGCCGTCGTGAGCACCGTCGAGACGGTCGAGACCCGCGTCGAGGGCCGCGCCCGCGACGGCGTCATCGGCACGTCGCCGGTGCGCCCGGACGGCATTGCCAAGGTGCAGGGGTCGTTCGCGTTCTCGTCCGACCTGTCGGCCGAGGGTTGCCTGTGGGGGGCGACGCTGCGGTCGCCTCACCCATACGCCCGCATCGTGCGCATCGACGCCGGGCCGGCGTGGCGGATCAGCGGGGTCGAGGCGGTGATCACCGCCGACGACGTGCCGGGACGCCTCACGTACGGCCTGATCAGCCAGGACCAGCCGGTCTTCGCCAGCGGCCATGTGCGGTACGTCGGCGAGCCCGTTGCGGCCGTCGCCGCCGACCATCCCGAGACCTGCCGACGGGCGCTGGCCGCGATCGTCGTCGAGTACGAGGTGCTCGATCCGCTGCTCGACCCGGAGGTCGCGGTGGCCGGCACCCGCGACCCGATCCATCCAGATGGCAACGTGCTACGGCACCAACGGATCATCTGCGGTGACGTCGACGCCACGGGGCCGATCGTCGTCGAGGGCACGTACGAAATCGGGATGCAGGACCAGGCATTCCTCGGGCTCGAGGCCGCGCTCGCGATCCCCGATCCGGGCGGCGGCGGGGTCGAGCTCCACATCGCGACCCAATGGCTGCACGAAGACCGCAAGCAGATCGCGGCCTGCCTCGGGCTCCCCGAGACCCACGTCAGGTTGGTGCTCGGAGGAGTCGGCGGGGCGTTCGGCGCCCGCGAGGACATCTCGTTGCAAGTGCACACATGCTTGCTCGCATTGCGGCTGTCACGACCCGTACGGATGCAGTACAGCCGCGCCGAGAGCTTCCTCGGTCACGTCCACCGCCACCCGGCGACGGTGTGGATGCGGCACCACGCCACCGACGACGGCGTGATCGTGAAGGTCGAGGCGAGGTACGTGTTCGACGGTGGCGCCTACGCGTCGACGTCGTCAGCCGTACTGCTCAACGCGATCACCCACACGCAGGGCCCGTACCGCTGTCCCAACGCCGTCGTCGACGGGTGGGCCGTGCGCACGAACCACCTGCCGTGCGGCGCGATGCGCGGGTTCGGTGTCGTACAGGCGTGCTTCGCCCACGAGAGCCAGCTCGACCGGCTCGCCGAGGCGAGTGGTCTCGATCCGGTCGAGGTCCGGCTGCGCAACGCGATCCACACCGGCGACGTGCTGATCACCGGTCAGGTACTCGAGAGCGTGGCGCCCGTCGCGCGATGCATCCGCGAGACGGCCGAGCTCCCGCTGCCCGACGAACCGATCGGCGGTCACGACCGCGACGTGATGCGGCTGCCAGGCGGCGCCGGGCGAACGGCCGACACCGGTCACATCCGGCGTGGCATCGGCTGGGGCGTGGCGATGAAGAACCTCATGTACTCGGAGGGCTTCGACGACTACTCGACAGCACGATGCCGCCTGGCCGACGGCCGGGCGACGATCAAGTTCGCCACGGCTGAAGTCGGCCAGGGCTTCGTGACGATCGCCGCCCAGATCGCCCGCACGATCCTCGGCGTCGACGACGTCGCGATCGACGTGATCGACACCGCGATCGGGTCCGCCGGCTCGACGTCGGCGTCGCGCCAGACGTGGATGAGTGGGGGCGCGGTCGATGCCGCCTGCCGCGCCGCGCGCGAGCGGCTGTTCGAGCACGTCGGGTCGGTGCACGGCGTCGATCCGCTGCGCTTGGCGATCGACGGGATCGATGTCGTCGACACGTTCCCGGAGTCCGGCGGGCCGGCGCTACGGGTGCCCGTCGCCGAGGCGTCGGCGGGGATCGACATCGACGAGACGGTCGAGTACCGCCACCGCCCGACCGAGGATCTCGACGAGAACGGGCAGGGCAATTGCCATGTCGCGTTCGCGTTCGTCGCCCACCGCGCTGTCGTCGACGTCGACCCCGACCTGGGGCTGATCAAGGTGATCCAGGTGGCCACCGCCCAGGACGTCGGCCGCGCCCTCAACCCGCTGAGCGTGCTCGGCCAGATCGAGGGCGGCATCGCCCAGGGCCTCGGCCTGGCGGTGATGGAGGAGATCATCCAGATCGACGGTCGGATCCGCAATGCCAGTTTCACCGACTATCTGCTGCCGACGATGCTCGACATGCCACCCGTCGTCGCCACCCTGGTCGAGGAACCCGATCCGCAGGCCCCGCTCGGCGCCAAGGGGGTCGGTGAGCCGCCGTGCATCTCGGTCACCCCGGCGATCGTGGCGGCCATCCGCGACGCCCTGCGCCAGGTCGACGGCGTCGGCAAGCCCCTCACGAGGGTCCCCGTCCGCCCCGCCGACATCGCACTGTGAAGATAGATTCGCCATCGATGTCCAGCGAACGCGAGATCATGACCTGGGAGATCTTCGGCGAGGCGTCGCGGGCGCTGGCGCAGGCGGTTGCCAACGACGGGTACGAGCCGGACATGATCCTGTCGATCGCCCGTGGCGGGCTCTTGATCGGCGGCGCGCTCGGCTACGCGATGTCGGTGAAGAACACGTACACGATGAACGTCGAGTTCTACACGGGCGTCGACGAACGCCTCGAGGTGCCACGGATCCTGCCGCCGGCTCCCGACTTCGTCGATCTGCACGACGCCAAGATCCTGATCGCCGACGACGTCGCCGACACCGGCCACACGCTCAAGAGCGTCGAGTTGTTCTGCGAGGGCAAGGTCGGCGAGGTTCGCACCGCGGTGCTGTACGAGAAGTCGCACTCGGTCGTCAAGTGCGACTACGTGTGGAAGCGCACCGACTTGTGGATCAACTTCCCGTGGAGCGATCAGCCGCCGGTCACCAAGCGCGAGTGGTCCGTCCGCGACGCCTGACTACGGATTGGCAAGGATGCGGTCGCGCAGCCTCGCCGCCGGGACGACGCCCAGCAGCTTGCCGTCGCGCCAGACCGTCACGACTGGGCGGCGCGGGTTGAGCCGCGGGAGGACACTGGCCAGATCCTCGTCGGGATCAGCCTGCGCCAGTCGGTCGAACGGCACCATCAGCTGGGTGAGCATCACCCACGGCCGCTGATCGGCCGGGATCGCCCACATCTGATCCTCGAGCACCAGCCCGTCGAGTTGCCCGTCAGGGCCGGAGATGGCCACCGCGCCGGCCATGCCGAGTCGCTGGCGCTGCCACAACATCGTGTCGGCGTCCATGTCGTCGCCGGCCGACGCGATCCCGAACCACGTGAGGTCGCGCACCTTGACGCCCTCGAGCCGCTCGGCGATGTAGGCCGACATCATCTCGGACTTGGCGTTGACGGCGATGAAGGCGCCGGTGACGAGCAGCAGGAACCCGGAGCTGCCCGACAGCATCAGATACAGGCCGGCGCCGGCGATCGCCCAGCCGAGGAACGTCCCGGCGCGAGCGGCATCGCGGGTGGCGCGATGGCGATCGCCGTGGATGTGCCAGCGGACCGCCTTGACGATGCGACCGCCGTCGAGCGGTGCGCCCGGCATCAGGTTGAAGAGCGCGAGGGCGAGGTTGATGAATCCGAGCCAGCCGAGGACCGCAGCAACGGTGGGGACGTCACCTCGCGAATCGAGCGCGAACCAGCAGCCGAGCGATGCGGCGGCGATGGCGATGCTCGCGAGTGGGCCGGCGGCGGCGATCCAGCCTTCGGCCTTCGGTGACGGCGACTCCCGATCGAGGCGGGCCATGCCGCCGAGCGCCCACAGCTCGATCGACCGCGTCCCGACGCCGAAGCGCCGGGCGACGAGCGCGTGCGACAGCTCGTGGCCGAGGATCGAGGCGAGGAACAGCACGACACCGGCTGCCGCGGCCGCCAACCCGAGCGGTGGCGCGAGACCGCCTCCGAGCAGGAGCGCGATGAGAGCGACACTCCAGTGCAGGTTGACCGAGATGCCGGCGACCCTGCCGAGCTTCAACGACGCTGCGAGCACGGTCACGTAAATCTACCGGCGCGCCGCGTGTTCCAGCACGACGGCTGCGCAGTTCCTCCCGCTCGCCCCCCACACGCCGGCACCCGGGAACGTCGCCGCTCCGGTGAGGTACAGGCCGCTGACCGCCGTCTCGTAGCGGGTCAACTCGGGGTTCGGGTTGCGGACGGCCGCCAGCGGACCGCCGGCGAAGCTCGTGGCGTGACCGGCCGGGAGGTGGAACTCGCGCTCGTAGACGTCGGGCGTCATCGCCCGCCAGTCGACGATCGAGTCGAGGAAGCCCGGCTCGCAGAGATCGCCGAGCAGTTCGAGCCACCGCCACGGCTCGGTCGTGTCCGACCAGCCGCCGCGCAGCCGGTACGGCGTGTAGAGGACCTCCAGGCTCACGACCTGCGTGCGGGGATCTTTCGCCACCCCGTTCGGATCGGTCATCGAGGGATCGAGCAGCGACGGCACGTTGAGCAGCAGGCCGGGGGTGGGGTGCACCTGACCGTCGAGCATCAAGCGGTGGGCGCGGTCGATCTCGACCAGGCTGGGGGCGACGATCGTCGTGGTGCCGAGCGGCGCGTCCACCGCCCGCAGCCGCGGCGAGGTCGACACGACGGCGTCGACCTTCGATTCGTACCCGTCGGGATGCGGGATCGCCCGCCAGCGCCTGACGATGTCGCGAGCGCTCGGGGGAGGGTCGCGCAACCACTCGAGGAACGTGCGGTGGGGATCGCATGCCGAGACGACGACGGGAGCGGTGATCTCTGTCCCGTCGGCCAGCGCGACGCCTCGCACTGCATCGCCGTCGCACAGGATGGTGTCGACCGCGCTCTCGACGCGCAGGATCCCACTGTGATGCTCGTACGCGCGAGCGAGTGCGGTCGGCACCATCCCACTCCCGCCGGCTGGGCGACCGACGCTGGCGACGTGGCGCATGGCGTGGGTCAGCGCCCCGAGGCCGCTGCGGGGGAGCTCGGGGCTGATGCCCCAGACCATCGGCCCACTCACCGCGGCGGTGCCCGCCAGCGCGTCATGACGGAAAAACGAACGCAACACGTCGGCGGCGCTGCGGCGGCTCCAGCGCAGGATCGTCGGCACGCCCGCCAGCCGCTGTCGCACCGCCCGACGGCTCAGGGTGCGGACGCTCGGTGGCTCGCACGCCACGGCCAGGATCAAGTTCACCGCCGGTACCGCCGCCCGCAGGTATCGGCGGTAGCCGTCGACCTCTTCGGGATGTGTTCGGCCGAGCGAGTCGAGCGTCTGCTCGACGCCGTGGTACTGGGTCCACGACTGCCCGCCGCTCCACGCCATGTGGTGTTGCGCCGGTTCGATGTCGATGTACTGCAGCCCGAACGACGCCAGGTCGAGCTCCGCCATCACCGGAGTCGTGCGGAACGTGAGGTGGTCGCAATTGCAGACGTTGACCGTCACGCCGGCGAACGGCTCGCTGGCCGCCGTCCCACCGACGTCGCGGCGCGCTTCGAGCAGCATCGTGCGCAGTCCCGCCTTGGCGAGGTAGGCCGCGGTGATCAGACCGTTGTGGCCGGCGCCGACGACGATCGCGTCGAAGTCGGCAGCAGGCGCCCGGGGCATGACCTGCATTGTCGCTCACCGGTAACGTTCCGACGTGATGCCGTTGACGCGACGCCTCGGAGAGCTGCGAGCCCCTCAGATCGCGGCCGCCCTCACTCCCGACAGCATCGTCGTTCAGCCACTGGGCGCGTTCGAGCAGCATGGGCCGCACCTGCCGTTCAACACCGACCTCGTGATCGCCGACCGCGTGGCGGCGGCGGCCATCGAACAGGTCGGCGAAGCGCTCGACGCGTGGCTGCTGCCGGCGCTCGCCTACACGAAGTCCAACGAGCACGCCTGGTCGCCGGGCACCGTCTGGCTGTCGGCGTCGACACTGCTCGCCGTGCTCGACGACCTCGGACGATGTGTCGCCACGACTCCCGCCCGCAAGCTCGTGTTCCTGAACGGGCACGGCGGCAACTCGGCGCTCGTCGGTGTCGCGAACCGTGAGCTGCGTCTCCACCACGGCCTGATGACGTTCCTGGCCCATCCCGGTCTGCCGCCCGACCAAGGCGGAACGTCACCACCCGAGGAGTTGGGAATGGGCATCCACGGCGGCACCGACGAGACGTCGCTGATGCTGTACCTGGCGCCGGAGACGGTCGACATGTCGGTCACGACGCGAAACGTGCCCGAGTGGCTCGCCGACAATCGCTACGTGCGCTTCGGCGGACCGGTCGGGTTCGGATGGTTGTCGGACGACTTCGGTCCCGACGGTCACATCGGCGACCCGACCGTCGCGACCGTCGAACGCGGCAAGCAACTGTTCGAAGGTGCGGTCGACGCGTTCTGCGAGGCGCTCGCCGAGATCCGCACGTTCGATCTCGGCAAGTAGCCCCAGGCGCGAACGAGGGCGCCGGTCGCACCAGCGCCCTCGTGCGCAACCAACGGAGACTTACAAGCCGATGCTCGGATCGATGAACTCGTTCGTCACCACGTCCTCGGCGGTGAGGCCGTCCTTGGGTGGCTGACCGAGCGCCGTGTAGACGGGGATCGCCTTCTCGATGAGCTCGTTGACGCGATCCATGTCGAAGTTCCCGATCGTGTCGTCAGGGCCGTTCGAGAGCAGTCCATCGGCCTGCATCGTCTCGACGGCGTAGTCGGCGACGCCTTCGGTGTAGACCCAGCCGTTGTCGAACGCCTCGACCGCTTCCAGGATCAAGGCGTTGGTCTCGGCGGGGTCGTTCACGTAATCGACCGTCGACTGCTGGATGATCGGCACGAGCGCCGTGAGGCACTCGCGGTTCTCCTCGAGCCGGTCGGCCTTGATCGCGATCGACTCGGCGTAGTTCTCCCACCCGGCGTCGTTGATGTACGCGTAGGCGATCGGCTTGGCCCAGTCGGTGACCTCGTTCTCGTAGATGTAGGGCTCGGCCGACCCGAAACCCTGCTGCGCCGAGGCGCCCTCGTCGGCGACGAACAGCGCCGGGGTGCCGTCGTACGAGCCGTCGACCTGGTCGGAATTCAGGATGCCGGTCTGGGTGAAGTAGTCCATGTACGCCGCGCCACCGAAGTAGCGCACGAGGATGCCGGCCTCACCGACGTCGGCGATGGTCTCGACGTCGGGGTACGTCTCGGGATCCCACATGATCATCTGCGGGTTCTTCTCCATGCCGGCCATCACGGCCACGGTCGGGAACTCGACCGAGTTCTGGATGCCCTCGTCGGTGTACACGTAGCCGAGCAGGATGTCGTCGTCGGCGTAGAGCTGTGAGGTGACGGTCTGGAAGCCGATCGCCGGCCCACCCGATCGGATCTCGATCTCGACCCCGGTCTCGACGCCGCCGGCGACGAGCGGGCCGCGCACGAGGACGCCGTCCTTGTCGATCGTCGGTTCGTCGCCGACCATCTCGTAGATCCAGCCGTGCTCGGCCTCCGGGTTCCAGTCGGTCTGAATCGTCACGACGTCGGGACAGATGCCAGAGAGCGCCCCCTCGGCGCCGCCTGATGGTTCCGTGCCGGACGGTTCCGTGCCTGCCGGTTCCGTGCCCGCTGGTTCCGTTCCGGCCGGTTCAGTGCCAGCTGGCTCGGTGCCCGCTGGATCGGTGGGAGTCGAGGTGTCTTCGGTCGCCCCCGTGTCGGTCGTGGCGTCTTCGTCGTCGTCGCCGCATGCGGCCAGCACCATCACCGCGGCGATGGGCAAGGCCAGCAGGCGGGTGCTGCGGCGGGTTGTCATGTGGTGTCTCCTGTTCATTTCTGCAGTTCACGCTGCGTGAGTCGGGGAGCCGGGGCTCGCTGATGGGTGGATGGAGTTTGTTCGGAGGTGGCGATCAGCTGCTCTTGCGCGTCGATTCGTGCCAACGCCCCACGATGGCGTGACCGAGCCAGCCGAAGAACATGAACACGGCGATCCCGAGCAGCGACGAGAGCACCAGCGCTCCGTAGGTGAGCGGGTACTGGGTCCGCTGGCGGTACTGGTCCATCACGATCCCGATGCCCTTGCTGCCGCGGCGGAAGAACAGCTCACCGACGACCGCGCCGATCACCGACAGGCCGGCGGCGATGCGGAACCCGGTGAAGATCGCGGGCAGTGCCGCTGGCAGTTGCAACTTGACCAACCGCGTGCGGCGCGACGCGTCGTGGAGCGTGAACAGGTCGTGCTGACTCCGATCGGCGGACAGCAGCCCGAACAGCGTGTTCGACACGATCGGGAAGATCGAGATGATGACGCAGACCAGGATCCGCGAGCTGAACCCGTACCCGAAGATGGTGCCGATGATCGGCACGATCGCCAGGATCGGCACGGCCTGGGCCGCGATCAGGTAGGGCCAGAACGACCGCTCGAGCCACGTCGCCTGCGCCATCACGATGGCGAGGAACATGCCGAGCACGATCGAGATGCCGAGGCCGGTCAGGGCGACGAACGTCGTCCAGCCGAGCCCGCGCAGCATCTGCTCACGTGGGATCGCTTCGAGGTAGGAGTCCTCGACGACGCGGTGCGGCGCAGTGATGAGGAAGCTCGGCTTGTCCCACAGCGCTTCCAGCGCCCAGTAGTGCATCAGATACCACAGCCCGACGAATACCGCGAACCCGATGATCGGGGCGACGATCCCCGACCAGCCGATGCCCTTGCGATGTTGCGCGGCGAGATCCTGGGCGGCGTCATCGGAGCCGGCCACGGCGATGCCTTGCACGCTCATGCGTGGGCTCCCCGCAGCGCGTGCGACACCTGGCCGGCCAGTTCGGCGAACGCCGGATCGAATCGCAATTCGGGTGGGCGGGGATAGGCGAACGGCACGTCGAACGATGCCACGAGGCGGCCCGGACGAGCCGACATCACGAGCACCCGGGTCGACAGGAAGATCGCCTCCGAGATCGAGTGGGTGATGAACAGCGCCCCGAAACCCAGCCGTTGGAACAGCGCGATCAGCTCGTCGTTGAGGCGCTCGCGTGTGATCTCGTCGACGGCGCCGAACGGCTCGTCGAACAAGAAGACATTGGGTTCGAGCACCAGCGACCGCGCCAGCGAGGCGCGCATCCGCATCCCCCCTGACAGCTGCTTGGGGTACTTGTTCTCCGAGCCGGTCAGGC
>DATMDV010000242.1:0-28913 GCA_035557475.1 Ilumatobacteraceae bacterium | reverse complement strand
CGCTCTATGCGGACAACGGCGGTGTCACACCGACGAGCATTGTGTGTGTGTGCCGCAGAGACGGGGTCACAAGGGTGTGACGTCGACTGACAACTTGAGTTCGTCGTCGATCCCACTCGGGCTCGGATCAAAGGACAAGTCGATGGGTGCACCGGTTGCCGGGTCGAACACAGCAACGACGTTGCCTTGCCCTTCGAGTTCGCCGATCAACTCGAACACGTCTTCTACGGTCACTGGTTCCCACACCGAGCGGGCCGATTGTGGATCCGCCGGTTCGTCGTTGACTACCAACTCGACGACGACACCATCGACGATGACAGCATCGACGTCGAACCGACTGCGCTCGCCACCGCCGGTACGAATCCGAAGAACATGGTCCAACGGCGAACTGGTCCAGGTTTGTCGATGCTGTTGCGCGCTCCGGGTCACGTCGTCCCAGCCGACGACCGCGGGCGCGGTGTTCTCCGACACGTCGATGACGCGCATCGAGGATTCCACGCTGCGATCACTTGCATCGAACGCGATCGGCTCGGGACCTTGCGGATCGACGGAGAAGTCGAACGACGTCGCGCCGGCGAGCTCGATGGCGCGCGCGAAGACTTCGTCGACGGTTGCGATCGCGTCCGGATCGGCGCGGCATCCGTCGTCGGTGCCGATCGCCTCGGTTGGCGCACCGTCGATCACGACAACTCGAACAGAGTTCGAGCGTCCGCAGAACAAGACGGTGTCGCGATCCCAACCGGACACCACGAACGAATACGAATCCGGTGCCGCCGCGGCCCACTCCTGGCGCGCCTGCTCGAGTGCGACGACCGTCGCCGGATCAGGCTCGCCTTCTGGCCGACCCGATCCCGCTACGACGCTTCCGCCGAAGAACGCGTCCCACGACGTGAGCGCATCGCTGGCGACGACCGCGACACAGAACTCGACCGAACCGGACTGCCCGGAGAAGTCCCCGACCGTCGCGTAGTGCGCGTCGCCGCCGACCGCCACCCGTGAGCCGACCTCGACGCTTCGATCGGGCATCCATGCCGCAAAGTTGGAACCCCAATCGACCGTGTACCAACGATCAACCTCGAACGACACCCACGGCGTCGCAGCCGGATCATCGGTCCGGTCCGGGTTCTCGGGATCCGTCGTCCAGGGAAGGACCTCAGCGCTCACACCGGTCACGGTGCCGACGAAGGCGAACTGTGCATCCGCCAACTGCTCCTCAGTGATGTCATCACCGACAGAGCACGGCTCGAGGCCAACCCGAACGTCGACATTCGTTGATTCGACGATCGTCGAACCGGGTGCGGTCGTTCCGGAGACGTCCGACGTTGGCGGCTCCGTTCTCGACGTGACCGGCGAAGGTTCCGGAACACTTTCAGTCGCCGCCGACGAGGACACCGAGTCATCGGCGCCGCACCCCGCGATCGTCGCGGCGAACGCGAGACCCCACAGACAGCGCACCCTCACGCACGTTTGACGTTCGCAACGTCCCGGTGGTTCCTGCGATCAGGATTTCGCGGACCGTGGGTAGTTCGACGCATACCGCTCACCCTCGAGTGGAGGGATCGCCCGATGCGCCCGGCCGTCGCCCCTTCGTACGATCGCCCCATGTGCCGTCACCGTCGGGCCGACCGTTTGAAGGAGGACGGTGAACGATTGAGATGCCATCCGACGGCGGATGCCCGTTGCGCGCCATGCGGCCGGCCACTCGACGACACCCCCGCGCTCTCCAGTCATCGCACGTCGCAGGGTCTCATCTCCTATCGACGGTGCGCATGCGGTCGGATCTCGGTGGAGCGTGACGGGACCGTGCTGTGTGGTACCGGTCGAACGTGTCACCCGGTCAGCGACACCGTGAACGACCCCTGGGTGGTTCCGTACCAGCACACGCCGGTCGTCGGGTTGCAGTTGGTCTCATACGACACCCCTTCGACTGCGATCCAGTAGCTGCGGTTCGGCGTCGCGGCGAAGCTGACCTCGGCCGGCTGACCCTGGTCGTCGGACGCCGAGCCGAGTGGGGTGAGCAGGTTGAAGCCAGGGAACAGGCCGGTCGCGCCCTCGTAGACCGCGACGCAGAGCATCGCGGTGCCGCTCGCGTGCACGGTCGCGGTCGTCACCGTGGTCGGGTTCCAGCGGAACCACACGGACTTGGAGGCGTATGCGTCGCCACAGTGGAACGGCTCGGCGGCCTCGTGCGTCGCCTCGATGTTGGCGCCGGTCTGCGGCGCGCCGGGGTGGATGGGAAGGGCATCGGCGACGTTGTCGTTGGGCAGGTTGACGGTCAGCCGAAGGTGGCCGCCGGCCGCGGTCGTCGTCGTGAACTGGCGGCCGTCGACCGCGATCAGCAGGACGTCTCCCGCGGTGACCGGGAACTGGACCCGGCTCGTCGTGGCGCCGACGATGTCGTCGCTCGACGCAACCGTCACCAGACCGCCGTTCGGGGCGGACTTGTAGACCCCGAGCAGCGTGTCGAAGGTGCTGCCCTCGGTCGAGAACGTCGCTGTGCCGGCGCGCGCCGCCGTCCAGCGGAACCACACAGACGCGCCGCCCGCGTTGCCGGCATGCAGTGGCTCGCCGGATTCCCGCGTCGCCGTCCAGGTCGTCTGCTCGTAGCGGCCGGCCCACGAGGTGAGCGGCGTGGCGGCCGCCTGGTCGTCGTTGGCGACGGGGAACGCTGTCCGGACTGCGGCGACGAGATCGAGACGCGGGTGGCTGCGGTTCGAGCGCGGATCGATGACCGTCGTGGCGGATGTCGTCAGATACCCCTCGAGCTCCTGCGTCGTCGCGAACGGCTTCGCCGCGGCGAGCACCGCTGCGGCACCGGCGACGTGCGGCGCAGCCATCGAGGTCCCATCCAGCGTGACGCCTGCGGCGGTGATGCCGACGCCAGGAGCGAGAACGTCGACCTGCGGCCCGTCCTGCGACCAGCACGGTGGCGCGTCGACGGGCACGTTGGTGTCGCTGCAGTCGAGGCGTGGGTCGGTGGCGTCGGGCCAGGCGAGGGTGTTCGGACCGTTCACATAGGTCGCGCCGACGCTGAAGGCACCCGTCGCACACGCGGGCGACGCGATCCCGTCCTGGAACGCGCCGTCGAGGAACGCATCGTTGCCGGAGGCGACGACGGGAACGACACCTGCGCCGCGCAGCAGCGTGAACGAGTAGGTGTACGGGCTGCGGTCGAACCAGCCGCCGTCGCAGGCGCCGGTGTTCCAATTCTTGCGCATCCCGAGGCTCAAGTTGATCGCGCGGATGTTTTGGCTCGCCTTGTTCTGGAGCACCCAGTCGAGGCCGGCGACGATGTGGCTGTCGCTCGCGAACGTTCCGTTGAAGACGTCGATCGAAATCAGCTTGGCGTCAGGCGCCACCCCGGCCACGATGCCGGCGACATTGGTCCCGTGCAAGGAGGCGGCGTCGCGCATTCCGTCGTCCGACGCCGCGTCGAAGGCCCGCGTGACACGGCACGCCGCCGGCATCGCCGGCGCCGTGCACGAGCCGAACGCGGGCCGCGTGAAGTCCAGGCCGGTGTCGAGCACGGCGACCGACACGCCAGCGCCCCTGAGGTTGCCCGCGCTCACCTGCGGCTGGCGGATCAGGGGCAGGCTCTGCCCGAGCCACGCCTCGTTCTGGTTGTCGACCGTGATCGAGCGCACGAGCTTCGAGTTGAGGAGTGCGACCGCCTGCTTCGAGTCGCGCACCTGCACGAGCAGCATCGGAACGACGCCGTAGGCGCGCACCACCTCGACGTCGACCTCGTCCTGGACGCCGGCCCGCAACCTTTCGACCAGCGCCCGCGCGGCCGCGACGCCGCGCCTGCCGCCGTCGCCGTACGCCTCGAGCACGTCGGTGCCGTCGAGGACGGCGAACGCGGTCACCGGCTCGCCGCCCTCGAGCTGCTTCGCCAGCTCGCGGTCGATCGCGCCGCGCTCCGCGGCGTCGGCGAGGTCCCGGAACCAGTCCGGCCCCTGCTCCTCGGCGGGACGCGGGAAAGGCTTCGGCTCCTCGCCGCGGGCGACATCGGGCGTCAGCAGCGCCCCCAGCAGCAGCGCGACCAGCAGGATCAGGCACGACGTTCGACGGATGCTCACGCACTCCAGAGCGGCATCGCGGGCCGCTGATACGCGAGTGACACGCGATCAACTCGACCGGTAGGGCCACCTCCGCGGCGACTAGACCGGTTAACGCGTCAAGCGGGACGAACGTTACGACGACTGACTTCGCACCTTGGGGTCCGATCGGTGATGCTCGGGGATCGACTCGCACATCGACGAACGCATCCTTGGGATCATGGTCGGGGTCATCGGTGCGCGCACGTGCGACCACGTCGTCGAGAACGGCGCAGCGTTCGTGTGCTACCGGTGTGCGTCGAACCGACTGAGGGAGGGCATGGTGCTATGTGGCGAGTGTGTCGACGCCCACCGGGCCGGCCATGACGACGGCAGATGCGACCAATGCCGAGGGCCGCTCGGCGACTTCGCGGTCGGAGTCAGCCGGCCCCTGGACTACGGCTCGCGCGACGTTCTCGTCGCCGGGAACAGAACAGTCGGATCGGTCTGGGTGTGGGCGACGATCTGCGTGAGTTGCCAGATCGATCACGACGGCATCCACCTCAATGACCCCCCTGGTTGAAGGGGAGGTTCCGTCGTCCGAGCTCCGCAGACGACTGACAGTCGCGGTGTCGCCACCACCAGTGCATCACCCGATTGGACGACAAGAATCGAAGGTACGGTGCTCGCCCGCGGGAACCTGCAACGACCGCCACGTTGGCGTCGCCGTCCGCTCCGTGTGGGTGGGCGGCGACGGTGACGGCCCACGTCGATGAGGCGGCGGTGCGTCTGGCCGAGTCGTCGACGTATGGCCCCAATCTGCTCGACGTCGCGCGCGTGCTTCAACTCCTCGCTTGCTGAGAGTCCCACCCGCAACTGGGTGAGTGAACCGCTCGAGACGGTCGGGATTCGTTTGAGACGCAGCTGGAACGGGCACACCGGCAGATGCGTGGTACAGCATTGACTCGGTTCGTCTCGTCCATCGCCGTTGCTGCGTCCCTGTCCATGATCGCCATGGGGTGCGGAAGTGACGAGTCGACGGACGACCCCCCCGCCGAGACTGACGCGACGCCGGTCGCACCTGGATCCGACGTCGAGGCGACCACCGGGATGGTCGACGAGCCGGGCAATCCAGAGGCCAGCGCTACCAGCACGGACGCCGACGAATCGACTGTGTCGACGGGATCCACCGCCACCGACGACACGACCGCGGACCCCGACGTCACCGTCATCGACGACCTGCAGGAGTACATCGACGCGTTGGCCGCGACGACGGACAACTTCGACGGGCTGACCACCACCCCCGAGGAGACGACCTGCGCCGCAACCGCGGTGCTGACCCCGATCGGTGTCGAGGTGCTACAGAGCGAGAACGTGTCGGTCGAGAACGTTGATCTCGACCTCGACGTGATGGAGTTCGCCACCCCGGAATCGGCGGTCGGCATCGCCGACGGTCTGGTCGCATGTGGCCTCGGCCCGCGCTTCGCCGCGGCGTTCGCCGAAGGCGAAACCGCCGAGGATCTCGACGAAGCCGGGCAGCTCGAGTTGCGTGACTGCGTGCAGGCAATGTTGGACGACACGACAGCACAGGCGCTGCTGGTCGGGTATCTCACGCCGTCCACCACCGGCGCAACCTGGTCACCGGAGCGCGCTGACGCAGGCTTGCGGATGGCCGGCATGGTCCGCGACTGCGGCGTCGACCCGAGGCCCTACCCGTGAGCGCGGTGAAGCGCGCAGCTGGCGTCTTGGTCGGCGTCCTGGCGGCCGGCTCTCTCCTGGCCTGCAGCGACGAGAGCAGTGGTGACGACACCACACCCGCTGACAGCAACGTGCCTGTGGGGAGTAGCGCCACGACCGACGCCGAGTCCGGCGCCGAGAACGCGTCTGGTTCGTATCTGCAGGAGTGCGTCGACAAGAAGGCGACCGGCGAGGCGATGTTGGACGCCTCGGACGTCGGGTCGAAGGCGCTGAGCGGCGACGACGTCGAGGCAGCCCGCGCCGCATATGTTGCGTACTACGACGTGTACGAACAAGACGTGCAGTCCATCGTCGCCTTGGCGCTCCGGATCAAGGACGATCCCGAGGCGCCCGACCACGTGGTCGAGGCCGCCGAGGAGTCATTGGCCGCCGGCGAAGCCTTCGCCACGACGGTCGATGCTGCTCGTGACGAGTTGGCTCGAGCCGACAGCATCGAAGCAATCGGCGAGACGTTCCAGAACTTCCAGGACGGCCTGCGCGGACCGCCTCCCGGAGGACCGCAACTGCTACCACCCGCCTTGTTCAGTTGGATGATCGGCGACGGCTCCGACTGCGGAGCGAGCTGACACCGCGATCTGGCAAGTTCGCGGCTGACCACCGTTGAGGGGTGACCCGAGATCCGGCCCTCGGGGCGCGGGGTTTGAGCGGCTCGGCTCCCACGACTGGGCTGCGAGAATGCTGAGATGGGCGACATGGGGGATCGGGCGACGCCCCTACTGGGGAGCCTGCTCTTCGTCGTGGTCGTCCCGGGCACGGTGGCTGTACTGATCCCTGCGGCGATCACGCGGTGGACGCTGGCGGCGTGGGGACCTTGGCCGTTGGTCGTGGCGATCTCAGCTGGTCTCATCATCGCCGGCGCTGGCGTCCTGCTTCATGCCGTCTGGCGTTTCGCTGTCGAGGGCCGTGGTACGCCGTCGCCGACGGCGCCGACCGAACAGCTCGTCGTCAGCGGCGCCTACCGCCACGTGCGCAACCCCATGTACGTCGCGGTTGCGTCGCTGATCGGCGGTCAGGCATTGCTGTCTCCCAGCCTCGGGATCGTGCTGTACCTCGCGCTGTTCGCCGTCGCAGTGACGGCCTTCGTTCGCTTCTATGAGGAGCCCACCTTGCAGGCTGCGCACGGTGAGTCGTATGACCGCTACCAGGAGGCGGTCCCACGATGGGTGCCACGGCTCCGACCCTGGCCAGGGCCGACCCGGCCGGACGCGGTGTGAAGTCCTAAAACTCCACGCGTAGCGGAGGTGGACGACGCCGCAGCTGAGTCGGTGCTCGTCGATGCGCTCGAGGTCGGCGCGCGTGCCGGTCGGCAGTGCGGGTTTGCGCCCACCGAGGATGACTGGCCAGACGCGGCGTCACCACTTCTTGGTCCCACCACCTGACCTCCGCCTCGAGCTGCCCGAGCTCCGCCGGCTGGACGACCGCGACGAGCGGCGAGAGCTGGAACCGAAGCCGCCGAACGAGCGGCGGCGGTTCGACGAGGTCCAGCCCGACGAGTTGTCGTCATCACTGCCCTCGTCACCCCACTCGCCGGTCCGGAAGTAGCGGGTGATGTTGTAGATCAGCACCCCAACGACACCGAGCATGACGAGCCACACCCAGCCCGGAACACCCGGGCTGTCCGACGACTCGTCGTCGTCGTCCGTACCGCCGGCGTCACCGGTGTCATCGCCGACCGAGGGCGTTTCTGGATCGCCGAGCGCCTCCAGCCCGTCGATGACGCCACCGGTGTAGTCGCCGACCTGGAATCGCACGGTCATGGCGTCGACGGCCGGCTCCCAGCGGTCTTCGAGCGCGAACCCCTGATCGGCGCCGTAGTAGACGCTTGCCTCCCGCTCGACGGACGAGTACATCACGACCACCAGGTCGCCCGCCCGCTCGGTGCCTGTCGTCCACGTCGGACAGCTCGCCTCCAGCTGCGTCATCCGCGCGTCGAGCCCGAGGTCCACGGTGCCCTCCGCCCGAACGTGCACGTCGGCGCCCAACGTGCGGGCCGTCCGCTCGATCGCACGCTCGACCTCGGGTGCATCGAGCTCGATGTTCGGGTCGAACAGGGGTGCTTCGCACCCAAGCACGTCGGCGTCATCGTCGCCTCCCGCTGGCACCGGCGTCTCGCTCGGCGGTTCGGAGGTGTTCGGGGTGCTCGGCTCACTCGCGTTGCTCACCGCGGGGACGGTCGCCACCGGGACGGTCGCCGGAATCGTCGGCGGCACCGTCGCCGTGAACACGGCGGCCGACAGCCCGATCCCGACCCACCACGACATGTGCTGCAGGCTAAGGCGAGAGATGCCGCACACTGTCGAGCGCCGCCGTCGATCCTCGCACTGTGCTCGATCCGAAACGTGTTCGCGTCCGCGGAACGCTTCTTCTCATGCGACCAGGCGCCCCGTGTACGTTCCGACGAAGGGGTTGTCTGCCGGGTCCGGGCGCATTGCGGCACCGTGGTCAGGCCGTGACCTCCGATCGCTGGCGCGCGGCGCCGGCCCAGGACGCCGACACCGGAGGAGACGACGTGACCACCCAGACACAGACCCGAACGCTCCAGGATCTCCTGGACTCCGTTCCCAACTTCGTCGACTACCTCTACAGCAACCGCAAAGGATCGGTGCTCAAGGATGCCCTGTTGCGCCAGCCATCCGAGTTCGTCGCTCCGGAGTTCACGACGTGGCGTGACGAGCAACTGGCGTGGCGCGACGGGATCGCGTTCTACGACCAGTCGTTTCACATGACGACGACCTACCTGCGCGGCCCAGACGCTCAGCGACTCCTGTCCAGCCTGGCCGTGAACAGCTTCGAGACCTTCGGTGTCGGTCGCTCCCGACACTTCGTCTGCTGCAGCCCCGACGGCTACCTCGTGGGCGACGGGATCCTCTACAGCCTCGCCCCCGAGGAGATGGTGCTGGTGGGTCGGGCGGCCGGCCACAACTGGGTGCGGTTCTGCGCCGAGACCGGCGGTTGGGATGTGTCCATCGAGGCCGACGAGATCTTCTCCCACAACCCCGCCGGCCGGCGCACCGTCTACCGCTATCAGATCGAAGGAGCGCACGCGTTGGAGCTCGCCGATCGGCTCACCGGTGCCCCTCTGCCTGAGGCGCCGTGGTCGCACATCTTCCCGGTCTCCATCGCCGGCCATCAGGTGTGGGCCCAGCGGCACACGATGGCGGGCAACCCGGGGTGTGAGTTCTTCGGGCCCTGGGATGAGGGTCCCGCCGTCAAAGAGGCGATCTTGGAGGCAGGAGCCGCATTCGAACTGCGCCGGGTCGGGTCGCTCGCATACTTCACGAACGCTCTGGAGCTGGGCTGGATCCCACGCCCGATGCCGGCCATCTTCACCGGCGACGAGCTCCGCCCGTTCCGTGAGTGGCTGCCGTCGACCAGCAGCGAGGCAACCTGGGGTCTCGGCGGCAGCCTCTACCTCCCCGACATCGAGGACTACTACTTCACGCCGTGGGAGCTCGGGTACGGCAATGTGATCAAGTACGACCACGATTTCGTCGGGCGCGAAGCGCTCGAACGGATGAAGGATGACGACCACCGCCGGAAAGTGACGCTGGTGTGGGACCCCGCCGACGTTGCTCGAGTCGTCGAGTCGTACATGCGGCCCGAGGAGACCCCGCCGCTCTACATCGAGTTCCCGCGAGCGACGTATGCGACATGGCAGTACGACGCGGTCCACGACGAGAAGGGACGAACGGTCGGGGCGTCGACCTACACCGGCTTCAGCTGGAACGAACGGGCGATGCTCTCACTCGCAGTCGTCGAGCCCGAGTACGCCGAGCCGGGGACACACGTCTCGGTTCTCTGGGGCGAACCGGACGGTGGCGCCAAGAGTTCCTGGTTGGAGCCCCACCGTCAGGTGGAGATCGGCGCCACGGTCGCTCCGGCCCCGATCGGGAAGAACTAGCGGATCCAGCACGCCGCGGGATATCTGTCACGCGGTTTGGCGGAACGATCCCAGGCGTTCTCGGATGGACCCGCTCAGGACCCGGGTCATCGTGGTACGGCGCGCACCGGCCTGCCCGGGCGTGCGTCGGGCACGAGTTCACCGTCGCGCACCACGAAGGTCCCGCCGACGACCACGTGGGCGATGCCGGACGACGGGCGCGTCGAGGCGTCGTAGGTCGCCTGGTCGGTCACACGCACCTCGTCGAACACGACGAGATCGGCGTCGGTGCCGGTTTGGACGCGTCCCTTCCGGCGCATTGCGGGGACCGCGACCTGGAGCACCTCTGCAGGAAGCAAGGTCGCGCGACGGAGCGCCTCCATGAGCGGCGCGCCCTCCTGCCGCCACAGCCGTAGGGCGCGCCCGAACGTGCCTGCGGTGCGCGGATGGGTGACCGCTTCCGGCGGCAAGGGCCAGGCAGTGACGTCCATGCCCGCGGGGGTGGTCCACATGGGCGGCATTGCATCGCTGGCGACGATCGCGTCGGCAAACGCGAGCGACCTCCGCAGCAGCGCGGCGTCGGCGGGTTCGGACTCGTCGAGGAACTCGGCGATCACGAGACCACCGGGGTCGGTCGCTCGCAGCTCGCGGAGTCGGGCCTCGTCGGCGATGCGCTCGCCGGTTCGGAGATACGTGATCGAGGTCGTGCCTCGGAAGTGCTCATGCACCCGTTCCGGGGCGAGGAACGAAGCGCCGATCGCCGTCGATCCCGACCCGTAGGGATAGGCCTCGGTCGTGATGCGGGCACCTTCGGCCTGGCAGCGGCCGACCAGCGCGAGCACTCGATCGATGTGCCTCCCCGACGTCGAGTTGATGTGGCAGTAGTGCATGTGCGCACCGGTCGCGCCCGCGGCCCGAACGAGTTCTTCCGCGCCGTCGATCACCGTGTCCGGAGCCAACTCGACGATGTCACGCGAGTGCGTGAACGTCGGCGCCCCGGCGGCGGCCGCCAGGTCGGCGATGGCGAGATACTCGGCCGGATCGACAGCGGGTGTGTAGCCGATGAGCACGCCGACACCGATGGCGCCGGCGGCGAGGTCGGTCGAGATCTGATCGAGGATCCTGGCCAGCTGGGCCGCCGTCGCAGCCTGTTGCCACTCGGTCCCGACCAAACCGCCGAAGATCGCCGCGACACTCCCATCGAGCGGGCCATCGGCGATCACGTGCATGCGCGCGGCCGCCCAGGACGCCGAGAAGCCGTAGTTGATCGGGGAACCTCGTTCCGCTTCTCTGGCATACGCGAGCTCCACGGGCGCGCGGCCGGCTTCGAGGTCGAGCGCGGTGGTGACCCCGTCACACGCCTGGAGCCGCCGTCCCGGCAGCGTCTGCGCGTGGCTGTGGAGGTCGACGAAGCCAGGGGCGACGACGAGCCCACCGACGTCGACAGTCGTCGCGCCGTCGAGTCGGTCGCCGACCGCTGTGACCGAGTCGCCGTCGATCCCCACGTCGCACACACGGTCGAACCCGGTCTCCGGATCGACGACCCGACCACCGGCCAGCACCAAATCGTGCGCCACGAGCCAACCTCCTCCGACCGCACCCCGCGGCCTGACCCGTGAACCTACGAAGTCCGCTCGACGCCAGGCGCATCCTGTGCGCGCCAACGGCAAGCGCCGCGGGACGATCTGTTCTCGCTGAGAACCCTGGTCAGTGCACTCAGGTCCGGGACCTTTCATCTGTCGACTCGGCGTCGATGCTGAAGGCGCTGCCTCGTCCTCCGAGGAGGCGAGTACGGTTGGGCACGTGAGGCGGACGAGTAGGAACTGCGCGTCAGGCTCGCGGAGCGCCGCATGGTGATGACGCAGGGCGGCGATCGGCGTCCACGTCGATCGCTCAGCCGGATCTTCCTCGTCGCCGCGGTCGCGCTCGGGCCGGTCGCCTGCGCGGCCGATTCGGGGACCGTCCGGACCGACGCGAGTCAGGCCCCGCTCCCGTCGACGACCCCGGCGTTCCGGGCCTTGGGTGTGTATGCCGGGTACGGTGCCGACGGGGTCGCGACGCTCGCCGGATACGAGCAGGAGCTGGGGCGGAACCTCCGCTTCGTCGACCTCAACGTCGGACACCAGACATGGCCAGACTTCCGGGGAAGCATCCAGGGCAACTACCTCGACCGAGGAGCCTTCAACACGCGCGGTGACGTCACGACCGCGCTCACCGTGCCGCTGCGGGTGAGCACGGCCGGCCGGGAGACCCTGCAGAGCGGCGGGGCGCAGCGAATCCGTGCCGATCTCCAAGCCGTCGCCGACGGACGGCACGACGACGCCTACCTGACGCTCGGAAACCGGCTGGTGAGCAGCGGCCATCCCCACGCCATCATCCGGCTGGGTCACGAGCAGGACATCGAGTTCTATCCGTGGTCGGTCCGCAACGGCAACGAGGACGTCTACATCGCCGCCTTCCGTCACGTGGTCGGCGTCCTGCGCGGCATTCCCGGCAACCAGTTCGTCATCGACTATCAGGGCAACGGATCCTTCTCCGAGACGTACACGAGCCCCCGAACGGGCATCGAGCAGCCGTATGGGGATGCGGCCTATCCCGGTGACGACGTCGTCGACGTGATCGGCGTCGACGTCTACAACCGGGGCGGCTGGGAGACGGTTCAGTCGACCCTCGACTACACCTTGGACCTCGCCCAGCGTCACGGGAAGCCGATGAGCATCCCCGAGTGGGGGCTCTGGGTGAGCGAGAGCGGCGACGACGCGGGCTTCATCGAGAACATGTACGCCTGGATCAACGCGATGCCGGCTGCTGGGCCCGGGAGCCTGGTCTACCACAGCTACTTCTGGCGTCACCGGGAAGCCGATCTGGGCCGAGCGCCGCAAGCGAAGGCCAAGTTCCTCGAACTGTTCGGCGGGCCCGCAAGCCCGCCTCCGGCCGAACCGGAACCGGAACCGGAATCGCCGATCGGGGAGGTCCCCGACGAGCCCGTCCCCTCGGCACCAAACACGCCGACGCCCGAGCCGGAAGCCACCGCCAAGGCGGTCCTGGACGTGACGATCGTTCCCGGCTCGCTCCGCACCACCCCGCTCGTCGCACCGGCCGGTGCCCGTGTGGTCTTCCGCGCCACGATCAAGAACGTCAGCGCCGAGCCGACACCCGCCGGCGTGGTGCACGGTGTGGCCTTCCTGGTGAACGGCAACGTCATTGCCTGGTCCGACACGAGCATGGCGTCGTTGGCGCCCGGAGCCACCAGGACGCTGTCGGCGAACTCGGGCCCGTGGCAGCGGGCGGGGTGGAGAGCCACCGGCGGCACGCACGAGATCGAGGCGATCTGGGACGACATCGGCCGCCTTGCCGAGGCGAACGAGGCCAACAACACCCTGACGCGACGCTTCACGGTGCGTCCTCGATTCACGGCGACCCGTCCGGCCCGCGTTTCGCACCCGGTAGTCGTCAGGCGCTAGTCCTCAGGAAGCGGAGTGCCGTAGCGGTCGAGCACGCGTTGACCCGACGTCGAACCCGGACGAGCAGTAGCATCGGGGTGTGCGGCCATCGGCCGCGGTGGACCGGCGGGCGAGCCCTGTTACAGGAGGTAGGCGGATGACCAGGGTGGCGGCGATCGGGCTCGATGCGATGGAGTGGAGCGTTGCCGAGCGCCTGATGGCGGACGGGCACATGCCGCATCTCCACGCGTTGCGCGAGCGCGGCGCAAGCTGTCGTCTCGAGAACGTCGTGCCGTACCGGTCCGAACTGCCCTGGACGCTGTTCCTCACCGGCCGGGCTGCGTCGGACAACGGCTACTGGAGCACCGTCGAGTTCGACCCTGCCACGTACGAGGCGTACACGATCGGCGCCCATCCGGTCCCCCCGTTCTACGCGCTCGGCCCTGACAAGAAGGTGATCGCCTTCGATGTCCCTCACTCGGTGCCCGACGACGGCGTCCACGGCATCCAGGTGACGGCGTGGGGCGCGCACTCGCCGCAGTTCGCGCGCGCCTCGGAGCCCCGTGGGCTGCTCTCCGAGATCGATGCTCGATTCGGGCCGCATCCCGGGTTCGACAACGACTACGACGGCGCCTGGTACGTGCCGCGATTCCTCGACAACCTCGCCGACGCCCAGCTCGAGGGGTCGCGCCGGCGGGTCGACATCGTCCAGTGGCTCCAGGAGCGGGACCCCGACTGGGACTTCCTGTTCACGGTGATGTCCGAGCCGCACTCCGGCGGCCACCACATGTGGCACGGTGTCGACGAGTCACATCCGTTGAACGACTCGGTGACAGCCGCGCAGGCTCAGCGCCGGTTGATCGAGGTCTACAGCGCGGTCGACGCGCAGGTTGGCCGGTTGATCGCGGGGCTGCCGGAGGACACCACCGTCGCCGTGTTCGCGGTGCACGGGATGCAAGCCAACGCCAACGACGTTCCGTCGATGGTGCTGCTCCCCGAGCTCCTGCATCGCCTCACGTTCGGCACCAAGCTGCTCGGCGTACGCGGCCGCGAACGTTCCCTGTCCGACGGTTCGGGGCACATCGTGCCGAGCGAACGCCAGCACTGGCTGACCACCGTGCGGCGCGCCTTCGGCGGCGGCGTCACCGGGCGCGCGCGCCGGCTGGCGACCGCTGTCGTGCCCGAAGCGATGCTCGAGCGGGTGCTCAAGCTGCGTCGTCGGCTGCTCGGGCTCGGTGAACCGCGCATGCCGTGGGAGTTCCGGGACGCGCCCGCCGGCGAGACGTCGTTGACCGTCGAAGAGGTCATCGCCCAGCGCGGGACGCTCGATTGGCAGCCGCCCATGTGGTACCAGAAGTACTGGCCAAGGATGCGCTGGTTCACGATGCCGACGTTCTCCGACGCACACGTGCGCATCAACCTCGAGGGCCGCGAGCGCGACGGCATCGTCCCGTTCGAGGACTACGACAAGGCGTGCGACGAGTTCGAAGCTCTCGTGCGAGAGTGCCGCAACCCCCGTACCGGGCGGCCGATCGTCGACCAGGTCCTGCGGGTTCGCGCCGACGACCCGATGGCGCCTGACGGGCCCGACGGCGACCTCGTGGTCCTCTGGACCGAACCGATCGAGGCGCTCGAGCACCCGCGTGCCGGCATCATCGGCCCGGTGGCGTTCAACCGCACGGGCGAGCACAGCTCGAACGGCTTCGCGCTGTTCGCCGGCCCCGACATCGAGCACGCCGACCTCGGGACGCGCAGCGCCTACGACATGACGCCGACGATCCTGCGTTTCCTGGGCGTCGAGCCGGCTGACGGGCTGGAGGGGACGGCGCTGTTCGACCATTCCATGTCCGTCCGCCCATCGTGACCGAGCGCGTCGCTGTCTGCGCGCTCACCTTGCACCGGCCGCGCGGTCTGGACGCTCTCCTGACGAGCCTCGCCAAGCTCGACGACCCGGGTCCCGATCACGACGTCACGGTGGTGATCGTCGACAACGACCCCGAGGAGTCGGCCCGCGAGGTCGTCGAGCGATGGCAGGCCGCGATGCCATGGCGGCTGGTCTACGTCGCGGAGCACCGGCGCGGCATCCCGTTCGGCCGGAACACCGCGGTACAGACGGCAGGCAATGTCGACTACATCGCCTTCCTCGACGACGACGAGGTTGCCGATCCCAACTGGCTGGCGGAACTGCTCCGCGTGCAGCGCGCTACCGGGGCCGACGTCGTGACGGGAACGGTGCTGCCGATGTTCGAGGAGGATCCACCCGCGTGGGCGCTCGACGGACGCTTCTTCGAGCGGCCCCGCTTTCCCACGGGACATCGACTCACCTACGCACGCACCAGCAACGTGCTGATCGCGGCGCGGGTCTTTCCACCCGGCGATCCGGCGCCGTTCAACGAGGCGATGGGTCTGAGCGGCGGCGACGACACTCACTTCTTCCTCCGCGCCTGGCTCCAGGGACACTCCATCGTGTGGGCTGACGCAGCGGTCGTCCATGAGCTCGTCCCGGCCTCCCGCATCACCACCCGGTGGCTGCTCAACCGCGAATATCGGCGGGGCAACACGCTCAGCCTGTGCCTG
Source organism: Ilumatobacteraceae bacterium (assembly GCA_035557475.1). Taxonomy (GTDB): domain Bacteria; phylum Actinomycetota; class Acidimicrobiia; order Acidimicrobiales; family Ilumatobacteraceae; genus JALOLG01. The sequence goes on along the minus strand of DATMDV010000242.1, from coordinate 13,218 downwards.
CGCGACCTCCAGGACAGTCCGTGGCGTCGCGTGCGGCGCACCGGGCTCGGACTGCTCAACATCGGACACGGGGGCGCGGCGGCGCTCATCGGCGTGGTCCGCGGCCGAGCGGCCATCCTGGCCGGCGTCCAACGCGTGTGGTTCGGCGCCGGCCTCCTGACCGGATTGGTCGGGCTGCGCTACGACGAGTACGCCGTCATCCACGGTGGATGAACCCGGCACGGGACGACCGATGACCGAGCCAGGCCCAACGACGTCGACGCCGACTCCGGACGTGGAGCTGGACGACGACATCGGTGGTTTGCGCGCCACCGCGGCGAACAGCGTCAAGTGGGCGATGCTGCAGATGGTCGGCGCCACCGGCGGTCGGCTGCTGTTCACCCTCGCCCTTGCGCGGTTCCTGGGCCCGGGGGACTTCGGCATCGTCGCCCAGGCGACGATCTACATCACCCTCGCGATGCTGCTGCTCGACCAGGGCTTCGGTTCTGCTCTCGTGCAGCGACGAGACCTTCACAACGACGATGTTCGGAGCGTGGCGACGCTCAACCTGCTGCTCGCCGTCGCCTTCATGTTGTTGACGCTGCTCCTCGCGCCAGCCGTCGCCGACTTCTTTCAGACGCCGGAGTTGACGACTGTGTTGCGTGTGCTCGGCGTGGGGCTCGTCCTCAAGGGGCTCGCCATCGTCCCATTGATGATGTCGCGCCGGTCGTTCCGGTTCCGTGAGTTGGCGTTGCTCCAGTCGGGCGCGGTGCTGGTCGGTGGCATCGCAGGGCTCGCCGCGGTGGCTCTCGATGCGGGGTACTGGGCGCTCGTCGTCCAGACCGTCGTGGCCGATGTCATTCTCCTGGTCGGCCTCTACTGGATGCGCGGGTTCCCGCGGTTCGGGATCGACGGCGGTCGACTTCGCGCCATGTTCGGGTTCAGCGTGGGGCTCGTGGGGGCGCAGCTGCTCGCGTTCGCCGGGCAGAACACCGACAACATCGTGATCGGCCGCGTGGTCGGACCGACCGCGCTCGCGTACTACGCACTGTCGTACCGGCTCCAGCGGTTCCCTCTCCAACTCGTCGGTTCTGTCGTCAACGACGTCTCGCTGCCGGTCTTCGCCCGCCTCCAGGATCAACCGGATCGGATGCGGGGATGGTTCCTCACCGCGACGAGGTTCGTCACCCTGCTCGCGTGGCCGATCCTGGTCCTGCTCGCGGTGGCGGCCGACGTCGGCGTGCCATTCGTCTTCGGGAACGATTGGAAAGCGGCCATCGTCCCACTGCAACTCCTCACCCTCGGCGGGTTGACGATGATCTCGCGCTGGTTGCTGTCGCCGCTGTGCACGGCGTGCGGGCGAACTGACGTGGTGTTCCTGTGGTCGGTGGTGACCGTCGGTCTACTGGTGACGGCGTTCCTGGTCTCGGTGCACTGGGGGATCAACGCGGTGGCGCTGTGCGTCGGGCTCGTCGGCCTCGTCGTCGCCGTTCCCCAGACGTTGCACGTGTCGCGGGTCATCGGGTTGCCGTGGTCGCGCTACATCGTCGCCCACCTTCCCGTTGCCGTCGGTTCGGCGGTGCTGGCCGCCATCTGGCGGAGTGTCGCCGCGTTGCTCGAGCGCAATGGCGCCGGACCCGCGATCGTGCTCACGATCGCGACTGTCCTCGCCGTCGCAGGGTACGTGCTCGCCGTGCGGTTGCTCTGGCCGACTGTGTTCGTCGATAGCCGAGCGGTGTTCGAGCTCGCCAAAGAACGCCGGGATCGGGCGCCAGTGCTCCGCCTACCCGACGGATGAGAGAGCGACGCCGACCGACCCGCGATTGTCCGCGATCGCGGCGCGGAGCGCCTCTCGGGCGATCCCGGCGGCATGGGTAGCCCTGGCCAGTCGCGTCATGCGTCGAGCGGGCGAACGCCGCGTCACGCACGTCGCCAGCCAGCCCACGGCCTGCCCGCCTGCTCGCGCGGCCTGGAATCCGCACCGAGCGAGCCAGTACGTCCGCGCCCGTGGTGGGCGGAGGACGAGGTCGATGAGGACGTGGGAGCGACCCTGGGCCCACACCCGACGCAGGAACCAACGGCGCCCGAGGCGGTCGGGGAGGACATAGTGCGTGACGCCCGCGTCGGCGAGGTAGACGAGCCGTCCGCCGGCGGCGCGCAGACGCTCGAAGAACTCGCGCTCTTCACCTGAGGTCAGGTCGTCGCCGTGCCGCCCGAGGCTGACGGCGAAGCCGGTGCCGGGTGCGAGCGCCCGGCGTCGGAACGCCATGTTGGCGCCGAACGGGATCAACGGTTCGGTGAGCTCGCAGGGTTCGTCACCGAGATCCAAGCCCGCGTACATCCCCTCCCAGCCGTCGGGCAGCCAGACCGGACGGGCCTGCGGCCAGCCGAGCTCGATGCGGCCGCCGGTACCCACAACGTCAGGATCCGATCGGAAGCAGTCGAGGTGGCGACGTGCCCAGTCAGGGACGGCCTCGGCGTCGTCGTCGAGGAACGCCACCACGTCACCGGATGTCTCGGCGATACCGCGGTTGCGGGCGTGTGACAGGCCGAGCTCGGATTCGAAGATGTAACGGGAGTTGTCCCGTCCGGCGACGAGCGCTGACAGGACCGATGCCGTGTCGTCGGTCGATGCGTTGTCGACCACGACGATCTCCAGTTGGGACGTCGGAATGTCCTGGTCGAGCAGGCTCTGGACGGCGCGCGTCGACCACGCCGACCGGTTCCTGGTGCAGACGATCGCCGACAGACGGAGGGCGCGGTCGGTCGGCGTCGTCGCGTCGCGGTCGGTCATCGTCGTGACCACAACCCGCGCCGATGGCGGTTGACCACCGCTCCGATCACCGTGACGCCGTCTTCCTGTAGACGTTCGACGCTCACCGCGATCTCGGGCAGGTGCGACGTCGAAGCGTCGACCACGAGGAGGACGGCGTCGGCGGTGCGCAGGACCGTCCAGGACTCAGCGGCACGCTGCACGCGGCGGCCGTTCTTCTTCACCGGGCCAAGCGGTGGAGCATCGATGACGACGACCGCGTGCGGCAACTTCTTCCAGATCGCATCGAGCGTGTCGGGGAGCGCCGTCGCGAGGATCTCGGCCGGGTGGATCTCGGCGACACCGGCAGAGACGAGTCCGAGATTGGGATGGCTTGTCTCGCGGACGATGTCGGCGGTGTCGAGTTCTGCGAGCTCGGACAGTCCCTTGCCGAACGGCTCGCCAAGGCGGCCATCCAGGTCGGGCGCGCGTAGGTCGGCGTCGATCACGACCGTCTCCTGACCGATCGCGGCCAGGAGGAGGCCGAGCCCGGCGGTGACCGTGGTGCGACCTTCACCACGCTCCCAGGACGTCACTGCCACCATCGGTTCGACGTCACGCAGGAGCACCTCGGTGCGAGTTCGCAGCGTCTGGAACGCCTCGACGAGACCTGGCGGGCCGGACGTGAGCAGGTCGCGCAGGTCGACGTCGTCGGCGTTGAGCTCGCGTGCGGCCGGGACGACCGCGAGGACCGGTACGCCGAGCTCGGTCAGGATCCGCGTGGCAACGTCGAACGCCCGACTGGACTTCTGCGCGAGCGCCGCCACGGCTCCAGCGAGGATGCCTCCGAGCACGATGCTCGCGAGCAGAATCGGCAGCGTGTTGTCACGACCGGAGCCGCCGTCTTCGGTGGCCTCGTCGATGACGTCGACGACCATCAGGTCACCCGTGGTGGGCGGCGTCAGCGGGTCGGCATCGGATGCCGGGTAGTCCGCGATGACAGCTGCCGCGGCGGCGTTGACCAACGCGGCGACCGCAGCGCGATCGGAGCCCTCGGCTGTGATCCGGACGATCCCCGTGCCCGGCTCGCTGGTCGCGGTGAGCGAGCTCACCGCGCCCACGATGCTCGCATCGAGCTCCTGCGCGAGCTGATTGCGGAACGATCGCGACCCGACGGTCTCCACGATCACGGGGATCTCGAAGTTGACGCGGTCGATGCTGTCGGTCTCCGCCGGGTTCGGCGTCACCGCGATGGTCGAGGTCGACACGAACGAGGGACCACCGCTCGTCGCCGCGAAATAGCCCGCGACGACGGTGAGACAGAACACCGCGGCGCTAGGAATCCAGAATCGGCGCAGTGCCCGTCGCAGGTCGTTCAGATCCATTGACTGGCTCCTCTGTGCTCGAGTCGGCGGGGTGACGATCGCGTCTCCGGGCCAGGATGTCGGACGGCGGCCACAATCGCACCGGCGGACATTCCGAGCACAACGGTCAGCTTGCCTTTCTCGAGGATCGATTCGAAGCCGGCCTTGAGGCCGAGTCCGACCATCACTGCGACGGCGGCGAGGGCGAGCGCAGCGACGGCGCTGTCGCGGTGTCGTCGCCACGTTCGTACGCCGTCGCGCAGAGTGCTGATGTAGGCGGCCGCGACGAGTGCGAGTCCGACCAGGCCCGAACGCACCAGCAGGTCGAGCGGGACGTTGTCGAACGTGGCCGGCTGCTCGAGCCCGCCGTACGGCCGGACGATCTCGTACGTGTGACCGAGTCCGTAGCCGTAGAGCGGCACATCCGACCACTCGTCGATGCCCAAAGCGAAGCTGTCGCGCCGAGCCTGCGCCGACAGCTGCTGGTTCTCGGACTCGAATGTGTCTTCGTAGTACTCCGCGAACGGGATGGATCCTTCGGTCTCGCTCAGCTGCACCATGAGCACCAGCATCACCGCACCGACGATTGCCAGTGCGCCCCAGAGCAGTTGCACGCGGGGAACGTGGATTCGGCTGCGCCATTGAGTACGGGTCATGGCCCAGACGACGACGAGGATCGACCCGCCGAGGTGGATGAGCGTCGCCCGCTGCTCGATCGTGAAGGGCGCCGCCAGCAAGGGCAGCATGAGCCAGGCGGCCCACCTGTTGTGTTGCCTCGAGCTCCACTCGACGAGCACTACGAATGTGCCGAGAGCAACGAACACCGAGGCCGTGTCGACCGAGATCCCACCGAGCCCGGTGCCGAGGAAGGTTCGCGGCTCGCTGGACGCCTCGTTCGGCAGCAGCAGGAGGACCAGTGCTCCGAGCGGGACGACGAACGGTGTGCGAAGCATGCTGGACAGTCGTGATGGATCGCAGCCGGCGACGAGGGCGAAGCCGCCGAAGAGGCCGATCAGCGATTCCGCTGAGAACAGCACGATGCCCGTCTCGTGGCCGACGAGTAGGCCGCGTACGGCAGCGGTCGTCAGCCATACGAACGACAGGAACCAGAGCATGCCGCTGACGGTGACGTGCCGGGGAATCCGTCGCACGGTACCGCGGGCCAGGAGTCCGATCAGCACGACATAGTCGTGCAGCCGCAGTGCACCTCCCATGACAGGGATGCGGAACGGTCCGACGGGCACATCGGCCTGAGCCGGATAGAGGAGGCTTTCGACGAGCAGTGCCACGACGACGACGCCGACGAAGCGCTCGGGCTTGCCGTCGAGCTCGCCGCTACGGGCGAGCATGAACAGCGGGACACCGGCGACCAGTGCAAGGGCGAGCACGGTCATCGGCGAGCAACCCTGCCGATGACGTCCGCCACGACGTCGTAGCGTCCCTTGATGTCGAAGCACTCGACGGCCTGCGTCCGCGCCGCAGTACCGAGTCGCTCCCTGACGCACCTGTGCGCGGCGAGATCGGTGATCGCCGCTGCCAGTTGGGTGACGTCGCCGGGTTCGACCAGGAGCCCGGTCTCGCCGTCGGCCACGAACTCCGGGATGCCGCCTTGCCGAGTGCCGATGACGGCCAAGCCGGTGGCCTGGGCCTCGAGCACGCTCCGCCCGAAGGGTTCCGCGGGCGAGCAGTTGACGAGGATGTCGATCGCCCGCAGCACGTCGGGCACGTCATCGCGGCGCCCGACGAAGCGGGCCCGCGACCCCAGCAGCTCGCCGGCCCGAGCCTCCAGCTGTCGCGCATAGCCACTGGTGGCCACTCCGACGTCGCCGACCACGACGAGACGGACGTCGAGATCAGTTGGGACAAGGGCCATGGCGTCCACCAGCACGTCGATGCCCTTCATCGGGTCGATCCGCCCGGCGATACCGACCAGGACACCGCCGCCCTCGGCGAGCTGCTCGCGCACACCCGCGGGCGGTGGGCCGGGCCGAAAGCGGTGCGTGTCGACACCCGGGCGGATCACCTCGACGTTGCGTCCTCTGCCCTCCAACGTGGCGCCGGTGGCCTCGCTGTTGACAATCGTGAGATCTGCTGATGCGGCGCAGCGCTGGAGGAGACGGCGGCCGCCGCCAGGGCGAACGATGTCCACGATCTCGATTGCCACCGGGACGCGGCGCATCCGCGCGGCGGCGACGGCGAGTGGATGGGTGCGCAACGCGAACGACCAGATCGCGTCGAAGTCACCAGCCGCACGCCATAGAGCTGTCGCGCCCCTCGCCACACGCGTCGCGGTGACGAGGAGTTGGCGCGGCGACAGTCGACGGCCGGTCACCTCGTCGCGGAATCCCTCGAGGAACGGGACCGAGACCGCCCGGTATGGGTGATCGCGGTCCACCCAGGTCTCATACAGAGCGCCGTCCGGCAGCGAACCGAGCGTCAGGCGAACCCCGCGTTCTGCCAGCGCTGGCGCATAGTCGAGCAGTCGCAGCTGTGCGCCCCAGACACTCGTCGGGGGACTGATCACCAGGACGTCGACATCGTCGGGCACTATGCCGCCGCCGGCTCAGCGGGCATTCCGTTTGCCCGTCGTGACGACGCGCTGCAGCGCGGCCGCGAGTTCCGAACCTCGGGTCGACCAATCGAAGCGCGTGGCGCAGTGCTCGAACGCGCTCGTCTGCATCCGCTGACACATGGCTGGGTCGTCGACGAGGGCGACGATCTCGTGCGCGAGTGCCTCCTCGGTGTCACCGCACACGTAGTCCACTCCAGCAGACAACGGCAGCCCTTCCATCGAACCTTCCAGGACTGCCATCGCCACGCGGCCGAAAACGTAGTCCAGCGCCTTGAGCTTGAAGCCGCCACCCTCGCGTTCGCAGACGATACCGACGCGCGCCGCATCGAGCGCGTCGGCCAGCGACTCGACCCGCCCGACGAATCTGGTGGCGCGCAGCCCGCCGGTGACTCGGTCGACGAACTCCGAGGGTGCCGGCCCGACGATCTGCAGTTCGATGCCGGCGTCGGCCAGCAGCGGGTCGGCCACGTCGAGGAGGCGCATGAGGTTGGCCTGCTTCACGTGCCATTCCAGGTTCGTCACCATCACGGCCGCACGCGGGGTGTCGCCGTTGATCGTCCTGTTCCCGCGGGTCGCCCCGGAGTAACCGGGGGAGAGCACGACTACGTCACGCGCTCCGTCGGCACGGAACCGGACGGCGTCGGCCTCGGTCACCGCGGTGACCAGCGAGCTGTTCACGACGAGTGCCCGCTCGGCACGGTGGGCCCGGCGGGCGTCGAGCACCAATGGCGCCTTCATCGGATCGCGCCATGAGACGTTGGTCGAGCTCTCGCGGCGAGTGGAGGACTCGTGGTTCTGCGAGGCGTAAACGATGGGCACGCCGGCGGCGCGCAGCGCCGGTAGCGCCCAACACATCTGGAGATGGTCAACGACGGCCACGTCCCACCCGGGCTCGCGCAGTGCGGCGTCCAGAGCCGCCCGGTACGTCGTCGTGCGACGGTCCTCGGCCATGCTGGGCCACCGGCTCGCGAGCTTGCGGGCGGCTGATGTCGGACGCATCGCGGTGACTGGACGCCACTCGACGGCGGTCGACTCCGTCTGCGCTCGGTCAACGTCGATCCCGCACGCGACGACCTCCACGCCGGCGGCGGCGATGGCGTTGGACAGCCCGGCGCTGTAGACCCGTCGTCCCGAGAGCCGCGGGTACGGAATGTCCCCGCTGAGCCAGAGGCAGCGAATGGTGCTGCCCGTCATTGGAACTCGGTCAGCTCTCCGGACCGAGGTGTCGTCGCGTCCGGAACTCACGAACGAGCGACGAGCTGGTCGTAGACCCAGCGGTAGGTCTTCTCCAAGCCATCCTCGAGGGTGATCGACGGAGCCCACCCTAGCAGTGCCTTGATGCGCGTGTTGTCGCTGTTGCGGCCGCGCACACCCTGGGGTGCATCGAGCTTGTACTCGCGCTTCAGCGTGATCCCGCCGATGCGCTCGGCGATGTCGACGAGTTGGTTGATCGTCACGAACTGGTCGTTGCCGATGTTGAGCGGTTCGGATACGTCGCTGTTGGTCAGGAGCTGCGTGCCGTATACGCAGTCGTCGATGTACATGAAACTGCGGGTCTGCTCGCCGTCGCCCCAGATCTCGATCGTGTTGCTGCCGGCCAACTTCGCCTGGATGACCTTCCGACAGATTGCGGCGGGCGCCTTCTCGCGCCCCCCGTCGTATGTGCCGTGCGGTCCGTACACGTTGTGATAGCGGGCCACTCGGGTCTCGAGGCCGAAGTCCTCGAGGAAGTGACGGGCCATCCGCTCGGTGAAGAGCTTCTCCCAGCCGTAACCGTCCTCCGGCATCGCCGGATACGCATCCTCCTCACGGAGGGGCTCGACGTCTGCGGACGTCTGATGGTGTGCTGCGTAGACGCAAGCGGACGACGAGTAGAAGAAGCGCTGTACGTTCGCGTCGCGAGCGGCCAACAGCAAGTGCGTGCTCGTGAGCACGGACAACATGCAGGCGGCTTTGTTGTTCTCGATGAATCCCATCCCGCCCATGTCGGCGGCGAGGCAGAACAGGTGCGTGACGCCGTTCGTCGCCTCGCGCGCGGCTGGAAGCTCGGAGAGATCGAGCCTTCGGTTGTCGACGTCGGGGAAGTACTGGTGCCATTTCTCGAACGGCTTGACGTCGGCTGCTCGGATGTTCCGGTACCCCTGGTTGCGGAGATCGCTCACGAGGTGTCCGCCGATGAAGCCGCCGGCACCGGCAACAAGGATGGTGTCTTCGATGTTCATGCGATCCTCGTTGGTTGTCGGAATGATGAGGTTGCGTGAGTTCTGGCGACGGATGGACGAGCATTCGTCAGAACCCTCTCGAAGCGCTCCGCGATGGTCGTGATGTCGAACGTCGCCTCTGCGTAGGCGCGGGCTCGCCCGCCCATGACGCGCCGCTGCTCCGGATGCTCGAGAAGTTCCATGGCGGCGAGGATGAACGCCTCGTCGTCGCCGGGATCGACGACGACGCCGCTTCCATTGTGTTCGACGATGCGGGCGGCAAGGTTCTCACGTGGGATCGCGGCCAGGATGGGGCGCTCAGCGCAGTGGTAGCTCAGGACCTTCGACGGGACCGAGAAGACGCCGGCCTCCGGTTCGAGGATGGCGAGGAGGACGGCGGCGCTGGACATCACCTCCGGGAGGCACTCGTACGACTGGAAGGGGAGAAGCACCAGCGCGGGTGCCGGATTGGCCTCGTTCTCCTTGCGCAGCCACTCCGCGCCCAGGCCCTCTGAGATCACGACAACCCGGGCGTCGTCGCGATCACCCAGCCGCCGCGCGAGCTCCAACAACACGCTCGGGTTGTGCTTGAGCCCGAGGGTACCGGAGTACAGAAGCACCGTGCGCCCGGTCAGGTCATGCTCGTCCGCCCACCCCGTCGCGCCGGTGCTCGCCAGCTCGTCGAGGGGTGCCCAGTTCTCGACGACCATGATCGAACTTTCGTCGATGCCCCATCGGCGCAGCACGGGTACGAAGTCGTCGCTGATCGGCACGACCCAGTCGCTCTTGGCGAGCATCGTGCGCTCCATGCGGACGAAGACTCGCCCGAGCAGCCCACCCAGCACCGGCAGCTTGCGGCGGGCGATGTTCTGCATCGCGATGGAGTAGACGTCCTGCTGCCAGAAAACGAACCGAGCACCCGTTCGGCGCGTCCGCCTCACGAGGATCTGCTGCGAGAACAAGGGGGTGTTACTCGACAGGACCACGTCCGGTCCGAAGCGCTCGATCCGGTCGGCGCAGAGCCGGCCATAGCGCCGTTCTTGCGGCCAGCGCTTGCGCGCCGAGTACTTCTGGAACGGCTCACCGAGGTCGATCGCCTCCACGGAGAACGTTTCCGGTTCGTCGTCACGCTGTTCGACGGAGCCCTTGCCGGTGAGGAACGACGAGCAGTGCAGGTGGAGGACGACGTGGCCTCGTCGGGCCAGCTCCCTGCTCAGTTGTACCTGAAAGGGGTGACCTGAATAGTCGTGCACAAGAATGCGCATCCGAAGCCCACCTGCTTCCCGCTCGTTGCCGCCGTTCGTGCGCAGGCTAGCAATGCTCGCGCTCTCGGTGCTAATTCACGTCCCCGTACCACTGTGCGTGGTCGAGACAAGTCGCTGCGCGCGTCAACCGGGCATTTTTGGAGCTGCAGGCACGGCGCGTGGATGGAGGGGGTCTACGGACCGTGATCGATCCGGTTCCGGACCGGTCAGGTCAGGTCACCGTGAAGGTGGTGGGGAGGCCGGCCGCCTGGAGGTCTGGCGCGGTCAGCGAACGCGAGGTGTCCGTATTGTCCACCAACGTCACGAACGAGACCGTCCACAATCCTGGCTCGGACGCCATCGGCAGAGTCATTACGAACTCGTAGACGCCGTCCGCTGCGGTTCCCGAGGTCCGTTGCGGGGTCTCGAACACTGCCTCGACGAACTCTGCCGAGCTCGGACTCTCGAACCGGATCCGCGTCGTCTTGTTCCCGGACACGTCGTCGATGATCCGCGCCTCGACCGTGATCTGCCTAGCCGCCGCCGTGGTGTCCACGTCGCGCGGACTGAGCGACAACGACACCAACTCCGGCGCCGAGTTGCTGAGGGAGAACCAGCCGGTGATGTCGACGAGTACGTGCGTGTTGCCGAAGGGGTTGTGGATCGTCACCTCGCCCTCGGCGCTCACATCAGAGATCACGGCGTTGGGGACCGTCTGGCCGGCAACGAAGTTGAGGCTCGACGCTTCCGGCATCAAACGGCCGGATCGCCAGATCGTCAGGAAGCCGGTTTCGGTGGGTTGCGTGGCGGTGACGTTCATCGCGACCGCACCGACGCCGGTGGCCGGCACACCACCGACCCCCGCGACCCTCAGATTACGCGATTGACCAGGTGCGAACGCGAACACACCTGGGTTGCGGGTGTCGAGCGCGCGGTACGGGGTCACACCGGTGAAGCCGCTGGAGAACCACCCCGTGACGTCGACGAGCACGTCGGTGTCGCCGGAGAAGTTGAAGATCGAGATCGTGCCATCGTCGCCGACCCCGCTGATCACGGCGTTGGCGATGATGTCGCCCGGGACGAAGTTCAGGCTCGACGCCACCGGCATCGGTTGGCCCGTCGGCCAGATCGTGAGGAAGCCGCCCTCACCGGTGGGCGACACGGCCGTCACGTTCAGCGCAACCGCGCTGATCGTTGTCGCCGGAAGTGACCCGGCACCCTCGATCTGGACCGTGCGCACCTCACCCGGACCCAGCCTGATTCCGCCAAGCCCGACCCGTGTGTCAACGATGCGGCTCGGCACGATGGGGTTGAAGCCGGCTTGGTAGTAGCCGACGACGTCGACGATGACGTGCGTGGTGCCCGTTTCGGAGTACAAGAAGTCGTGGATCAGGATCTCGCCGTCCGCCCCCACACCGACCGTGACGAGGTTCGGGACCGACTCACCTGCTCCGAAGTTGACGCTCGACGTTGCCGGCTGTGCGCTGCCACCTGGCCACACGGTGAGGAAGCCGTCGCCGCTCGGCTGGGTGACCGTCACGTTCATCGCCACGGCGACGGCCGTTTCCGGTACCGGCACCAGGCCGGCCACCTGCAACGTGCGCGCCTCGTTGTGGAGCAGCGGGTTGGCATCCCTGCGCGTGTCGAGGACGCGAACCGGTGTGACCGCGACATAGCCCTTCCCGGGTTCAGGGGTCGCCGCCTCCGCAATGTCTGGCCCGCTGCCACCGGCCGCGACCCCCGCGAGGATCACAATCGCCGTCACCACAAGTCGCCCGCACGCGCTGTTCACAGTTGCCGCCGCTTTCAATCCCGCCGAGGGACCTGGCCCGCCCGCCGGCGTCAGAGTCCCAGTGAAACCTCAGTCAATCATCGCCGTGTTCAAGGGCGCAAATCTGGCGCACGACGGAGCACACACGATCGACCTGTCCTTCGTCGAGCGTCAGCGCCGACGGCAGGTTGAGGGCGCGCCCGGCGAGGTCGTAGCTGACCGGATTGGCGTGTCGGGCCCTGGCGACGTCGCTGGCGTCGGCGAACGCGGGAAGTGAACTGAGTGGGGGGAAGAACGGCCGAGTCGAGATGTTGGCGTCGGCAAATGCGGTCGTCGCCCTGCCCACGCTGGTCAACTTGTCGAACACGGCGGTCACCATCCAGTACGTCGCTCTGTCCCCGAGCCGTTCGACGTTGAGGGCGAGTGGACAGCCGGCGAGGCGTTCCTGATACCACCCGAAGATCTGGCGCTTGCGCTCGATCAGCTCCTCGATCCGGTCGAGCTGCACCCGCCCGAGCGCCGCCTGCAGCTCGCTCATCTTGTACTTCCACGCGACTTCGACGCTCCGAAAGGACACGTCGCCGGGGAGGCGTCCGTGGTCGCGTAGGAACAGCATCCGCTCGTGGGTCCGATCGTCGTCGCACAGCACCATGCCGCCCTCGCCGGTGGTGAGCGTCTTGGAGCCGTGGAAGCTGAACGTCGACGTGTGGCCGAACGAACCAGCTGGTCGACCCGCGTGCCGGCCGCCGGCCGCCTCGGCGGCGTCCTCGATGAGTGCGATCCCACGGTCCGCGGCGAGTTGCTCGAGCGCCACCATGTCGGGAAATCCGCCGTAGAGGTCGACCGTGATCACGGCCTTCGTGCGGTCCCCAACGGCGTCGATCAGCGAACGCACAGACATGCACCATGTGTCCGGCTCGACATCCACGAACACGGGTGTGGCCCCCACGTAGATCACGGGAGCAACACTGGCGATCCACGTCGCCTCCGGCACGATCACCTCGTCGCCCGGCCCGACCCCCAGCGCCAACAGGCTGAGGTGCAACGCCGACGTACACGACGGCAGAGCGATCGCGTGGCGGCGCCCCGTGGCCCGGGCGAACTCCTGCTCGAACGCGCGACTCTCGTCGCCGGCGTGTTCAAACCACGAGTGCCTGGCGGCGTGCGCAACGGCCGCCACCTCGCGGTCGGTGATCCAGGGACCTGCAACCGGGATCTTCGGGTCCGCACGTTCCACCGCCGGCCGAGGCTACCGAAGTAGACGACGGTCCAGGACCGCCCGTGACATGCTGGAACGGTGCATAAGGTGCTCCTGACCGGGGCGGACGGGTACCT
>DATMDV010000241.1:0-6285 GCA_035557475.1 Ilumatobacteraceae bacterium | reverse complement strand
GTCGAGGAACGTGTAGACGATGTCGGTCACCAGGTTCACGATCACGAAGGCCACGGCGATGACCAGCGTGAACCCTTGCACGACGGCGTAGTCGCGTGCGCTGATGGCGTCGAACAGGGTCTTGCCCACGCCCGTCAGGTTGAAGATCGTCTCGGTCAGCACGGCACCACCGACCAGCGCGCCCAGCGACAGGCCGATCACAGTGACGACGGGCAACATCGAGTTGCGCATCGCGTGACGGCGCACGACCAGGAACTCGCGCAGCCCCTTGGCGCGGGCGGTGCGCACATAGTCGAGGCCGAGGTTGTCGAGCAGCGACGATCGGGTCATGCGGGCGACGATGGCCAACGGGATCGTGCCCAGCGCGATGGCGGGCAGGATCATGTACCTCGTCGCGTCCCAGAGCACGCCCCATTGACCGGTGATCAGCGCGTTGAAGCCCTCGAAGTTGGAGAGGAACTCGAAGACACCGTTCTCACCCCAGCCGTACTTCTCGTAGAACGGAGTGGGAATCACACCCGCCGGTAATCGACCGGAGGGCGGGAGCCACCCGAGCTGCTGGGCGAAGATGAACTGGAGCATCAAACCGAGCCAGAAGACTGGCATCGAGACCCCGAAGTTGGCCCCGATCATCGAGGCGACGTCGGCCGCCGAGCCCCTGCGGTAGGCGGCGATGACGCCGAGCGGGATGCCAACGGACACGGCGAAGATCAACGCGTAGACCGCGAGCTCGATGGTGAGCGGCATCCGCTCGACCAGGAGCTGTGACACCGACCGGCCCTGACTGACCGACCGACCGAGGTCACCGGTCGCCACGTTGCCCATGTACTTCACGAGCTGGACCGGGATCGGACGGTCCAACCCGTTCTTACGGTTGAAGTCGGCGCACACCCCGGGCGTCGCCTTCTCGCCGTACGTGGCCGTGCACGGGTCGCCAGGAATGACCCGCGCAAGAACGAACACCACGACGACGATCCCGATGAGCACCGGGATCGTCGTCACGAGGCGGTGAACGACGAAGCGCAACATGTCGGCTCACCGGACGGCGTGAGCGGACTCTCGCCACGCCCACGCCGTCCAGATCAATTGCTCAGTCCTCGGCGGGCGGCGGGTTGAGGAAGCCACCGAACAGTGCACCCCAGTACGTGAACGTGCCTTCTCGCCCGACGTGGGCGGGGTCGGCGGCATCCCACTGGACGCGGTAGCTCTGCACGACGTCGTTGGCGTCGAACGTGGAGCCGTCGTGGAACGTGACGCCGGGACGCAGCGTGAACGTCCACTCGGTCAGATCCTCGTTGCTCTCCCATTCGGTGGCCAGCGATTCGACCGCCTCTGTGCCGCCGACCTCGTAGGCGAGCAACGACTCGCCGATCTGCTCGCAGACCCGCAGTGCTTCACCGTCGGTCTCGTCGGCGCAGTACAGGCCCGACGGTTCGCCGTTCTGGAGGAACGTGAACTGGTCCTGGTCGGGGACGCCCATGGCGGCCAGCGACTCATTGCTGAGCGGACTGGCGTGGGCCCCTTCGACCGACGCCTTGTAGGCGAGCCCGGATCCGCCGTAGGCGATCGGGATGGCCTGCGCGTGCTGGAACAGCAACTCGTTCGCCTGCGCGTAGAGGTCGTTGCGCGCGGCCTCGTCGACCGTGCTGCCTGCCTCGGTCAGGATCGCGTGCATCTCGGGGAAGCCAGTGCCGAACTGTGGCGAGGCGCCGACGCCGAAGTGGAAGTCCCAGAAGTTCGTGGCATCGGGGAAGTCGGCACCCCAGCCGAGCATGTAGAAGCTCAGATTGCCGGAGTTGGCGTTGTCGATGAACGTGCCCGACTCTTGCTCCTCCAGCGTGACGTTGATGCCGACCTCTGCCAACTGGCTCTGGATGTCGACCGCCACCACCGCCGGCTCGGGCAGGTAGCCGCGCACGACGTTGCGGTACGACAGGGTGATGTCGAGTCCGTCGGGGTAACCGGCCTCGGTCAGCAGCGCGCGTGCCTGTTCCTGATCGGCAGTGAACGTCTCGGCGCCGTCGTCGTATTGCGGGATGCCCGGCGGCAGGAACTGCGTCGCCGGCAGCGAGCCGGCTGGGTAGAAGTTCGAGACGAGCCGCTCCTTGTCGATGGCGTAGCCGATCGCCTGGCGCAGCGCCTCGTTGGTGAACGGCTCCTTGTCGACGTTGAACCCGAGGTAGAAGACGTTCAGCGGATCACGCTCGATGAGCTGCAAGTTCGAGTCGTTCTGCACGGTGGCGAAATCGCTCGCCCCGACGTTGTCGATGCCGTCGACCGCGCCGGACTGCAGCTCGACCAAGCGCTGGGCCGCTTCCTCCGACCAGCGGAATACCGCGGTCGACGCCATGGGCGCCGTACCCCAGTAGTCCTCATTGGCGGTGAGGACGATCTGGCTGCCGCGCTCCCAGGCCTCGAGCTTGTACGGGCCGGTGCCGATCGGCGCTTCGATGAACTCCCCGGTGCCGCCCGTCGAGTCGATGTACTCCTGCGGCTGGATCTGCAATGACGAGAACGCCACCTTGCTGGGCAACGCCACGTCCGGAGCGCACATCGTGAACTTCACGGTGAGCTCATCGACGGCTTCGAGCTTGGCCAAGTTGCCGGTGTAGCCGTCGGTGCCACAGAGGGCAGACTCGTCGTAGGCGAGGCCCTCGAAGTCGCTACTCGGCGCCGTCGTCGTGTCGGCGCCACCGGTCGTGTCGGCTGGAGCGGTCGTGTCGTCGGTGCCACCGGTCGTGGGCGCAGGCGCAGTCGTGTCGTCGTCGGTGACGACCGTGTCGGCAGTGTCTCCGTCGTCGTCGTCACCACCACAACTCGCGGCCAAAAGGCCCAGCGGCAACGCCAACGTCAACCATCGCATTCGGCTGGTTCGCATTTCGGTTCCTCCCCCTGATCAGCTGACCAGGACAGTTACAGGATCTGGCCCACCCGCGCCAGGACACCCTCGCATGAATCAACGAGAGCATTGTTGCACCCAGGGCCGCGGCCCACCGACGGTCGCCCGGCAGGGTCACGGAGATGCAACGGACCGGGGTGTGCTGTTGTCCTCGCTCGGTCCCGCCGGGACGTTGGTTTCGGGGCCGTCTGGACGCGCGTCGGCGGAGCCACACGGGTTCACGAACAGCAGTTCGCGTCGGGCCTGCACAGTGAGCGCCGACCGGTTCGGTGGCTCGGCGGCACCCATCGGCGTCGTCGCGTCGCGGAAACCGCCTGACGAACTCACGACCGAATTGTGATCACCCGCAAGGGCGGGCCCCGCCTGCGCACCGACGGGGCCCGCTCAGGGGCACGGCGCCGGCAAGAGATGTGCCCCTGCTGTCTGGTCCGTGAACTGGCAGCCGAAGCTGGCGTCCGCGACTGCCGCCGGATCGCCGACATCGTCGCCGGCAGGTCGCACTCCGTTCTCGACCCAGTTGACGAGGTCGGCAAAAGCCGTCTCGTACTCGATCGTAGAGAAGTCGCAATGGCCGACACCGCGAATCGCGCGCTGCACGACCAGTTCGCTGTTGCCTCGCGCGGCCACGGTTGCGGCGTACTCAGTCTCCATGTGGAACGGCACGAAGAGGTCGCCGAGGTTGTGCATCGTCACAACCGGAACCTTGATCTTGCCGTCGAGCTCCGGGGACGGCACGTCGCCGCTCCGACGTGCGCCCTTGTCGGCCGTCACGCGAGCGACGCCCTCGTTGAGTGCGATCTCGAGATCGTTGCTGGGACCCACGACGAGGTCGGTGTCATAGAACACGTCCGAGTTCTCGACCACGACGCCACGACGGTCGGCGACGGTGCCATCCCCGGTGCCGAGATCGAAGAGGAAGTTCCCGGGTATGCCCGAACCGAACTCAGGGAAGGAGTTCCAGAAGAACCAGGCCTCGTCGAAGTTCGGGCGATCACCGCCACTGCGGTTCTCGACCAACTGCTTGAATGCAGCACCCGTAGCGTTCAAAGCCACGGGCCACGTTCCCGGGGCAAGCTCGAGGGCAGCCTTGATCGTCGGCGCGGTGCTCACCGGATAGTCATCAGGCACAGGGAACTGTGAACTACCGAGTGCGAGCTGTTGGGCCGTGACGTTGAAGTCGAGGAAGAAGTCGAACAACTCGTAGTCACCCAGCACGCCGCAGACGGGCATCGCTCCGTCGTAGAACGAGCGATGTTGCTCGATGGACGCCGCCGTGATGTGACCGCCCATCGACGCGCCGGCGATGTACGTGCGGTCCGGCTTGTCGTTGTTGTGCTTGAAGAATCTCGCCAGTCTGTACGTGTCCTCAACCGCGGTGCCGACGTTGTAGTCGTTCTTCGAGTAGGTGGATGCGGCCCACGCGTAACCGTTCTCGAGCAGCCACTCGCGGAACGGCACTTCCTCCGGATTGAAGAACAGCCGAGTATCGGTGCCGCGGTAACCATGCGCCCACATGACGAGGTCGCCGTTCCACTCCGCCGGCACCTCGATGCGGTAGCCGGCTCCCCGGAGGACGCCCCACGACCGGTCGGAGTCTTCGAAGCCTGCGACTGCCTCGAAGGGCAGCGACGATTCGTCGACCTCATAGACGATCGCCGGCGGCTTGCGCCGTGAATGCCCGTCCCCGTCGTTCTGAGCCAGGGCCGGTGAAGCAGTTCCCAACAGAGCCAACGCAACAGCAGCAGCGATGAGTCTTCTCATGTCCGTCCCCCACTTCCTCGACGTCTGCTGCCCGCTGACCGTCAGGATGGAACCGACAGATCCCCTGACAGTCGAAACTACAGGGGCTCACCGACGATCTCAACAGCAATCGTGACGTCGACGGCCCCTTCACCGATCGAGCAGTTGAGCGGCCGATGTGTCGATCGTCCGCAGGATGAGGGCGACGTTCGCGTGACGCCGCTTCGGCGTGCGCGGCGACGCACCACGTTGTCGGGCTCGGCGCACGATGCCGCCGCACGTTGTATCGCGCGGGAGCGCCGCCGGTCAGGTCAACGCGCGCGATGCTCGCCGCTGTGATGGTCGAAGCGCCACACCCCGACCATCGGGCGCGGCCTCACGCTGGATCAGCACACCCAGACCGTCGGCCGTCGATGCGTCCGCGCGCGATACGAGGGTGCGTGAGCGGGCTGGACCTACGATGTGCGGATGACCGAGTTCGTCGATCGGGATCTCCGAGGCGCTCGCTTCGAGCGAGTCGATCTGAGCGATGCGGAGATGCATCGAGTGCGGTTCCACAACGCGTCGATGCGTCATGTGAACCTCAGTGGCATCGACCTTCGTGGTGCTGCAATCCACGGTTCACGTCTGTCGGGCGTCGAACTGGTCGACGTCGTGATCACCGGGGAGTTGCAGAACGTCTCGATCAACGGCGTCGACATCGGCCCTCTCGTCGACGAAGAGCTGAACCGGCGAATGCCCGACCGGATGAAGATGCGTCCGACCGATCCCGATGGGTTCCGCGAGGCGTGGGACATCGTCGTCGCTCGGTGGGAGCGTACGACCGCGCGAGCGCGCCAGCTCCCGGAGGACATGCTCCACGCGCACGTCGACGGCGAGTGGTCGTTCATCCAGACCCTCCGTCATCTCAACTTCGCCAGTGCGGCCTGGATCGGTCGGATGGTGCTCGGCGACCCGAGCCCTTGGCACGCGCTCGATCTCCCATGGGACGAGGCCCCCGGGTGGAACGGCGTTCCGTGGGATCGCGACGCGCGGCCCACGCTCGAGGAGGTGCTCACCGTGCGCCGCGACCGCCAGGCGATGGTCGCCGGCGTCATGGAGTCGTTGACACCCGAGCAGCTTGCTTCGCACGTGTCGCGCGCCGAGCCCGGCTGGCCCACTATCGACGATTTCCCGGTCTCCGAGTGTGTCTCGATCGTGTTGAACGAGGAATGGGAGCACCGCAATTTCGCCGAGCGCGATCTCGACGCGCTCGGCGCACCGCCGACGGAGTGACGGTCAATCCGACCGCGTCACGTCGCGTGGCGACCGGACGACCGCTGCGCCGCCGTCCTCCCCGGTGAGGACGTCGTAGTGGTTCGTGCCCGGCACGGTCCGCCAGTTGTGGCGCGGGAAGCGCTCCATCAGCTCGGGTGGGAGGAACGGCGGGCGGCGTTGCCATCAGCCCCGTGTGGGCCCGTGCCACGGTCAGCGGCTCGGCGCGTCGGTCGAGGAGCGTGCGCCTTTGACCTGGTGGGGCGGGTGGGGATCGAACCCACGACCCAGGGATTATGAGTCCCCTGCTCTGACCACTGAGCTACCGCCCCGAAAAACGTGGATGGGACCCTCGCGCCGGCGACGGGTCCCATTTGTCGTGGCTCCGGGGG
>DATMDV010000240.1:0-3927 GCA_035557475.1 Ilumatobacteraceae bacterium | reverse complement strand
CCCGCCCTGCCCTGAAGCGGACGCGGGTAACTGGCGGCGCTGCCGACGTCGCTGATCACACGAGGAACTGGACCGTGATGATCTTGGCGATCATCGCAACCGGGAACACGAGCGCATACGCCGCGTTCACACGCTCGTCGCCGGCGGTCCGATCGCCGGCGTAGGCGAGGGCCGCGGGTTGGGTCTCGATGCCGGCGAACGTGCCGGCCGTCTGCACCACGTCGCTGCGCATCGCCAGTTGCACGACGAGCGGGACCAGGCCCGCGAACACCGCCGAGATGAAGATGCCGGCCCCGAGGAGCTCGAGCCCAGCACGCGTGCCGATGGCGTCGGCGAACGTGGCGCCCGAGCCCAGACCCGCACAGGCGAGGAACATCAGGATCCCGAGCTGGCGGAGCACGAGGTTGGCGGCCCGCGGGATCTGCCATGTGATCGGACCGATGCGCGAAAAGGCGCCCAGGCACAGTCCGACCACGAGCGGTCCGCCGCCCGGTCCCAGCTCGAGCTCGCCCCCACCCGGCAGTGGCAGGTCCACGATGCCGATGAGGAGCCCGGCCGCGACACCGAGTGCGAAACCGAGCGCGTCGACCTCCGACAGCCCGCGCTCGGAGTCGCCGAGCGCGCGGGCGGCCTCGTCGATCCCGCTCGACGGACCGACCACGCGCACCCGATCGCCGAGTTGGAGAACGACGCCGTCGTGGCAGAGCAAGTCGTCGTCGCCGCGCCGCACCCGCGTCGCCATCACGCCGAAGCGACCCGGCAGATCGAGGTCGCCGATCCGCTCGCCCGCCAGCCGACGGTCTGACACGAGGATCCGGCGGAAGTCGAACGTCGCGCGGTCGAGTGGCAGGTGGTGATCGCTGCGGTGTCCGACGTCGGCGCAGAACGCCTCGACCGCCGGCTTCGGACCGATCACGACCACCGCATCCCCGGGGTCGAGGCGGTCAGCCGTCGTCGCGATCGTCACCACGCTTTCGTGCTCGACCCGGCTGAACCCGAGGCCCGGATATCGCGTCCGCAGCTCACCGATCGTCGGCAGTCCGGGCGTCGTGACGCTGACGGTCCAGTTGATCAGCCGCTCGACCGATGCCGCCGGCGACGGCGGCTCGAGCCGCGTCGGGAGCCGCAACTTGCGGCCGAGCAGCAACGTGAGAATCGCGATCATCGACGCGATCGCGGCTGGGTAGGCAAGCGAGTAGGCGACGACCGGATCGCCGTCGGTCACGGCCTCGGCGGCGGCCTGGAGCGACGGGGTGTTCGTGGTGCTGCCGGCGAACAGACCGGCGCGGTCGGCGGCCGAGAGGTCGAGCGCCCACGCCACGATCGCGCACAACCCGGCCAGCAACGCGACCAACGCGGCCGTGACCGCCACGGCGAGCGCGCCGCCGCGACGCATGCCCGCGAGGAACGTCGGTCCCGACGCCAGACCAACTGTGTAGGTGAACAGCACGAGGCCGAGCTGGCGGAGCAGTCCGAGGCCGTCGGCGCCACCGACCGCGTCGTCGACCGCGCCCACCGCGAGGCCGACGAACAGCGCGGCTGCCGGACCGAGCGAGACGCCCCTGACGCGGACGCTACCGACACCGGCCCCGACTCCGATGACGAGGAAGGCGAGCAGGAGCGCGTCGTCGACCAGGAAGTCCGGCACTGTCGGACTCTAGGCGCCAGCGGTTGTTCCGCCACCGGAACGCGGGGCCCCGTCAGTCGAGCGTTCGGGTCATGTGCGGTCGAGCGAGAACAGCAGCGGTTCGACATAGCCGGCCGGGTGGACCGAGCCGTCGAGGTCGGCTCGGTAGTCGGCGGCGTAGTCGCCGGCGGCCACTCGCTCGAGTGCGTGGACCACCCGATCGACGTCGCGCCGGTCGTTGTAACAGCCGAAGCTGATCCGGATCATGCCGGGCACACCGCGCTTGTCGCCCTGTCTCGCCCGCTCGAGCCACGCCACCGAATCGGCTCGGTCGAGGCGGAGGAGGTGGGCGATGTACGGATGGGCGCAGAAGCAACCGCTGCGAACCCCGATGCCGTGCTCGTAGCCGAGGACCGCGGCGACGAGCCCATGGTCGACCCCGACGATCGTGAACGGGATGACGCCGACCTTGGCGCTCGGCCCCGAGGTCGCGGTTGGACCGTGGAGGACGAGGCCGGGGACACCGCGCAGGCCATCGATCGCGTATCGCGTCAGCGTCCGCTCGTGGTCGGCGATGCGATCGAGCCCGATCTCGGTGAGCGTGCGAGTGGCGGCGGCTAACGCAACGGCACCGACAACGTTCGGGCTACCCGCCTCTTCCCGGTCCGGAAGGTCCGACCAGACGATGGCGTCGGTCGTGACGGCGCGCACCGTGCCGCCGCCGACGTGATCTGGCGCACCTGCGAACGCGCTTCGAGCGCCCACGAGCGCACCGGTGCCGTACGGCGCGTACAGCTTGTGGGCCGACAGGGCGACGAAGTCGAGGTGACCGGAATCGTCGTGCGACCGCATGTCGATCAGGCGGTGCGGAGCGAGTTGCGCGGCGTCGACGAGGATGCGACCGCCGGCGGCGTGGACCTTGGCGGCCAACTCGTGCACCGGCTGCACGACTCCGGTGACGTTCGACGCGCCGGCCACTGCGAGGAGCGCGACGTGCCCGGCGTGCTCGGCGAGGCGCCGATCGAGGTCTTCGACATCCAGCGAGCCGTCCTCGCACAGGCCGACGTGGACGGTGCGGAAACGCCCCCGCCATGGCAGGTCGTTCGAGTGGTGTTCGAGCATCGTCGTCAACACCACCGAGTCGTCGTCGGCCGCCAACGATCGGGCGAGCCGGTTGATGGCCTCAGTCGTGTTCTTGGCGAATACGACCACATCGCGCTCTGGGTCGGCGCCGAGGAACTCGCCGATGAGCTCGCGGGCGCGTTCGAACGCAGTCGTGCTCACGCGCGACTTGTAGCCGGTTCCGCGATGGACGCCCGAGTAGAACGGCAAGAACTCGTCGATGGTCTCGACCACCGAACGGAACGCCGGCGTGCTTGCCGCGTTGTCGAGGTTCACGTATGGAACGCGGCGACCATCGAACAGCGGGACCAACTGTTCGATCCCGACCAGCGCGTCGCGCGACACCGGCGCGCTCATCGATCCAGACCGCTGCCGGCTCGTCGCGGCGGCGAGATTCGGATGCATTGGACGTTCCCCCCCGACTGAGCGCCGCATCGTTGCGGCACCCAGCACGACCCACTTCTCGCGCGCTGGATACAGGGTTTGTGGTGGTCGCCATGTCCTTCGAATTCTGCGGTTTCCGGTTGTATGTTGGATCGAACAGGTGTACGATAGCGGCATGGCGACGGGGACGCTGGAACGGTTGGAGGACCGCCTCGCCGACGTGTGCGGTCACCGCAACGTGGTCGACACACAGTTGGTTTCGGTTGTCGCTGAGGCGTTGGAGTCCGGGGTGTGGGAGATGCCGGGGATCGTGTCGCCGGCGCACTGGTTGGCCTGGAAAGCGGGCCTGTCGGCCTCACACGCCCGCCAGCTGGTGACGGTCGCCAGGCGGCGCTCGGAGTTCCCGGTGACGTTCGCCGCGTTCGACGCTGGTGTGTTGTCGTTGGATCAGGTGGTGCCGATCGCGGCGCGGGCACCACGGTGGGCTGATGCCGAGCTGTGTGAGTTCGCCAAGCTGGCCACCGTCACCCAGTTGCGGCGGGTGATGCGCTCCTACGACTTCGCCCCCGATCCGGTCGACGACGATCCCGGCCGCGATGGTCGACCCGGTGGTGATCACGGTGCGGGGTCGCGACGCGACGAGTATGTGTCGTTGTTCCGTTTCGGTGGGCGGTGGGAGTTGCGTGGTGAGCTCGACGCCGATCACGGCGCGATCTTGGACGCCGCCCTGCGCGAGGCGCACGACGCCCTGTTCCAGCGCGATGGTGTGACAGCGTCGAAAGTCGAGGCGTTGG
>DATMDV010000239.1:0-8812 GCA_035557475.1 Ilumatobacteraceae bacterium | reverse complement strand
CGTGCTGTCGGTATCGGTCCACAATCCCACCGACCAGCTCGCCGAAGGGCAGTTCATCGAGCTCACCGAAGCCGGCACGGTCCGCTTGCGGCCGTGGTCGATCCGCTACGCACGTCCCGACGAGCTCGACGCGA
Organism: Ilumatobacteraceae bacterium; assembly: GCA_035557475.1. Classification (GTDB taxonomy): domain Bacteria; phylum Actinomycetota; class Acidimicrobiia; order Acidimicrobiales; family Ilumatobacteraceae; genus JALOLG01. The sequence continues at coordinate 8,678 of DATMDV010000239.1, read as the reverse complement.
TGGCGGCCGCCGCCGGTTTCGAGCTCGAGCATCGGTGGTTGGGCTTCGGCGACCGCGACTTCCGTGACGGCGACGATCGCCACGTCAGCGTGTGGCGTGCGCGCCGGGAGTAGCCGACCCCGTCCATGGCTCGCGAACGGGCGCGCGCGGACGTATCGTTGCACTGTGAGTCAGATGCGCCTCAACCAGCTGACGGGACGCTGGGTGACGATTGTCGCCGACCGAGCGGGCCGTCCGACCGACTTCGCGCCGCGCGGTCGTCAGATCGAAGCCGACGCGAACCGTCCATGCCCGTTCTGCCCTGGCAACGAAGAAGCAACACCCCCCGCCCTCGAAGCGGTCGACGAAGCTGGCAGCTGGTCGATCCGCATCGTTCCCAACCTCTATCCGGCGTTCGACGGCGACGACGGCTTCGCGGTCCGTCACCTCGGCCCGGTGCACGTCGCCGCCAAGGCCAGCGGGATCCACGAGATCTTCGTCTTCTCCCCCGATCACGACGGCGGTCTGCCCGACCTCGACGATCGTCAGGCATCCGATCTGATGCACGCCCTCCAGCGCCGGTTCGTCGAGCACGCCAGCACGCGTCACGTGCGGTACACGCAAGCGATCGTCAACCACGGGCACGAGGCGGGCGCGTCGCTGTCGCACCCGCACGGGCAGTTGCTCGGCCTTCCGTTCGTGCCGGGTGAGGTGCTCGACGAGGAGCGGGCGTTCGCCCGCTTCGTCGGCGGGTGCGTGTTGTGCACCACGGTCGAGGCCGAGACCTCGTCCGGCGAGCGCATCATCTTCGCCAACGACGATGTCGTCGTGATGTGCCCGTACTGGAGCGGCTCCCCGTACGAGCTGCTGTTCGTCCCGCGACGCCACGAGCAGCACCTCCAAGACGCCGACGACGACTCGCTCGACGCGATGGGACGTGCGCTGCGCGACGCGACGGCGTTCCTCAATCAGGCGCTCGGCGACATCGCCTACAACGTCGGGTTCCACACCGCACCGCACCAGCACGGTGGCGAGTTCCACTGGCACATCCACCTGTGGCCGAACCTCCACACCATCGCCGGGTTCGAGCGGGGCACGGGCGTCCTGATCAACGTGGTGCCACCCGAGCAGGCCGCCGAGGTGCTGCGCGGGGTCGCCGCGCTCGCCTGATCCGACACACGCCCAGATTCGATCATCTGGAGATGTCGCGCATCACGGTGACGACCGAGCTCGACGCATCGCCCGAACACGTCTGGGAAATCCTCGAACCGATCGAACGCCACGTCGACTGGATGGCCGACGCCGTCGAGATCCGATTCGACGGCGCCCAGACCAGCGGAGTCGGCACCGCGTTCGCGTGCGACACCAAGGTCGGTCCGTTCACGTTGACCGACCGGATGGAGATCACCGAGTGGGTACCCGGCCGCTCGATGGGTGTCCGCCACTCGGGCATCGTGTCCGGTTCCGGGGTCTTCACGCTCGAACCGATCGACCTCGGCCGCCGCACCCGGTTCACGTGGTCGGAGGACCTGCGCTTCCCGTGGTACGTGGGTGGGCGGGTGGCCGGATTGATCGGTGGGCAGGTGGTGCTGCGCTGGATCTGGCGGCGCAACCTGCGCGCGCTCGCACGCGTGATCGACTCGAAGAGGGCTTGAACAACTCGGTCAGCCGAGCTGGCGGACGGTCGCGGTGACGGCGGCTCCGAGCACGATCACGACGATCAACGGCGCCCGTCGCCACGCGGCCACCGCCGCAACTGCGACGCCGGCGGCGCGGGCGTCGAGCACGAGATCCTTGCCGTCGGCGAACGTGTCGTTGACGATGAGCGCGGCGATCAGCGCCGCCGGGATCAGCGCCAGGCAGCGTTCGAGCGTCGACGGCAGCTGCCGCCGGCCGATCACGATCAGGCCGAGCACCTTGAACGAGTAGGCCGCGGCCGCGAGAAGGAGCACGAGCGTCCACGTCATGGCGGCCGCAGCCCGATCAGCACTGCCGTCGCGGCGCACAGGATCGGCACACCGATCGGCGCGAACGGCACCGTGGCCAGACAGATCAGCGCACCCACGATCGCCACCGCGCGGCCGGTGCGGGAGCGCAGGTGGGGCGCGAGCATGGCCACGAACCCGGCCGGGAACGCGGCGTCGAGACCGTACGTCTCCGGGTCGATCGCCTCGCCCGCGAGTGCCCCGATCAGCGTCCCCAGGTTCCAGCACACGAAGATCGCGCACCCGGTGATCCAGAACGCGGCGCGCCGGGCGTCCGGGGCGTCCTGCGCGGTCGCCATCGCCGTCGTCTCGTCGATCGTGAGCTGGGCGGCGACGAGACGGCGCCCGAGCGACCCGTCGAGGTGGCGTGCCATCGTCAACCCGTAGACACCGTTGCGGGCGGCGAGCAGCATCGCGCTCCCCAGCGCCGACGCGGTGCTGCCGCCGGAGTCGACGATGCTCACCGCGCTGAACTGCGATGCCCCGGTGAACACCAGCAGCGACATCACGCACGCCTGCAGGACGGTGCCGCCGGCCGCCACCGCGCCGACGCCGAACGCGATCGCGAACACGCCGGCCGCCACGCCGATCGTCAGACTGGCACCGAGGATCGGCCGCATCTCGGGCGCCGAGATCTGGGTGCGCAGCGATCGCAGGCGGGGTCTCATGGGCGGGGGGAGGCGGGCGTCAGACCGGCGGACGGACGCAGATGTGCCACGGCGTACGACGCACATCGCCAGGGTAGGGTGCGCGACCGTGCGCGTCCTGATGCTTTCCTGGGAGTACCCGCCGGGAGCTGCGGGCGGCATGGCCGCGCACGTCGACGGCCTGTCGCGGGCGATGGCGAGCGCCGGTCACGACGTCGTGCTGTTCACCCGTACCAATCCCTCGTGCGCGGTCGACGACACGATCAACGGGGTGCGGGTCGTGCGCGCCGACGTCGACATGCCGTGGTTGCGCGCCGACGCCGAGGTGGCGCGTGCCGCGTCCGCCAACCACGCGTTCGTCGGGCGATCGGCGTGGCTCGGTGACTGGGTCCCCGACGTCGTGCACGCCCACGACTGGCACGTCGGTTGGGCCGCCGAGGTGCTCGCCACGGTGTTCGGCGTCCCGCTCGTCACGACGTTGCACGGCACCGAGCGCGGCCGGCACGGCGGCCACCTCCCCATCGGCGAACCGACCGACATCAATGCCGTCGAGTGGTGGTTGGCGTTCCGGTCGAGCCGGGTCATCACCAGCACGCGGCTGATGGTCCGCGAGATCACCGGCGGATTCGAGCTCGATCCCGACGTCGTCCGCCGCATCCCGAACGGGATCGATCCGAGTTGGTGGCGCGTGGGAGCCCGTGACGAATCCGCCGAGCCGGGCGTGCGCGGCGCGGACGACGCGAGCGGGGACGGCGCGGGGACCGCTGCGAACCGGCCCATCGTGTTCACCTGGGGACGGGTGCAGTACGAGAAGGGCTTCCAGGTCCTCGCCCGGGCGATGGCATCCCTGCGCGCCCGCGTGCCCGGCATCCTGTGCGTGATCGCCGGACGCGGGTCGTACCTGCCCGAGCTCCAGTCGCAGATCGACCTCGAGGGCGTCAGCGACATCGTGCAGCTCCCCGGCTTCCTGCCCGACGACGACCTGCGGGCCGCGATCCATCGCGCCAACTGCGTCGTCATCCCGTCGCTCTACGAACCGTTCGGGCTCGTGGCGCTCGAGGCGCTCGCCGCCAACGCCGCGCTCATCGTGGCCGACACCGGCGGACTCGCCGAGCTCGTGGGCGGCACCGGGTCGGCGCTGATGTTCGAGCCGGGCAACGCCGAGGAGCTCGCCGATCGGATCGAGCAGGTGCTCACCGAGCCGGAGACGGCGCGGGCGATGCAACGGCGCGCCAACGAACTGCTCGACGCCACCTACAGCTGGGACGCCATCGCCTCGCGAACGATCGACGTGTACGCCGAGGTCGCGGCGTCGCCCGTCAACGCCCGGTGAACGCGGCCTTGCCGGGGCCGTGCTCGATGAAGCTCTGCACCCCGATCTGGCTGTCTTCGGTTCCGAACACCTCGACGAACGCGGCACGCTCGAGCGCCAGGCCCTCGGCCAACGACGTCGAGAGCCCGGCGTCGATCACCCGCTTGGCGATCGCTTGGGCGGTCAGGGGCCCTCGGGCGAGCTCCCCGGCGAGCGCGAGCGCCCGCTCGTGCAGCTGCTCGGTCGGCACGACCTCGTCGGCGAGCCCGATCCGCAACGCCTCGTCGGCTCTGACCTGGCGTCCCGACAGGCACAGCTCTTTGGCCTTGCTCGGGCCGATCAGGCGGGCGAGGCGTTGCGTGCCACCGCCCCCGGGGATGATCCCGAGCAGGATCTCTGGCTGACCGAACACCGCTCGCTCACCGGCGATCCGGTAATCGCACGCGAGAGCCAGTTCGCATCCGCCGCCGAGGGCATACCCGCTCACGGCCGCGATCACGAACCGCGGGATTGCGGCGATCGCGTCGAGCGCCTCGTGGATGTTGGGACCGATCGCCTCGGCCTCGGCCACGCCACCGAACTCCGAGATGTCGGCGCCGGCCGCGAAGATCTTCTCCCCGCCCGTGACCACCACCGCGCCCGGTGGATCGTCGGTCAGCGCGCGGGCCACGTCGCGCAACCCGGCCACGACCGCACTCGACAGCGCGTTCACCTTCCCGTTGGCGAGCGTGACGACCGCCACCCCGTCCCCCCGCCGCTCCAGCTCGACCCCTCCAGCATCACCCATCCCCCCATTCTGTCTGCTTTAGACCGCGCGGTACGCGGTTTGAAGCAGACAGTTCGGCGGGTTTCCGGATCCGGAGGGTTGCCGGCCCACAGGGGGACGGTGCTGGACGAGTTGTTCGAGGTGATGGCGGCGCAACACGGCGTGGCGAGCTCGGCGCAGGCGCGGGCGGCGGGGATCAGTTGGCGTGTCGAGGACGTCCTCGTCCGGCGCGGGGTCGTCGGTCGTCCGGCCGCAGGAGTGCTGGTTTCGCCCGCGGCACCGCGCACCTGGCACCAACGGGCGATCGAGGCCGTGTTCGCACCTGGTGATGCCGTGCTTTCCCACGCGGCAGCGGCGCGACTGCATGGGCTCGACGGATTCGACCGCTATGACTTCGTCGACGTCTTGTGCCGCAAGGGTTGGTGGCCGCATCCCCCGCCCGGCACGATCACCCATTTCACGCGTGGGCTCACCGACGCAGCCGATCTGACAGAAGTCGACTCGATACGCGTCCTGACGGTGCCCGCAACGCTGACGCTGCTGGCTCCGACGGCCGGGCTCGGACCGACAGCTCGGGCCGTTGATAGCGCGCTGCGCCTCGGTCATCACCTCGACGAACTGCGCGAGGTCGCGATCCGGTGGAAGAGACGCGGACGGGCGGGGCCGCCGACGTTGTTGATGCTGCTCGACGAGCGTGATGGTCGCCTGCTGCCGCGCAGCTGGTTCCAGCGGCTGGCGAAGAACGTCCTCGAGCGAACCGGGATCCGACTCGTCGACGAGTATCCCGTTCGAGACGAGCGAGGGATCCTGATCGCCGAGCTCGACCTCGCCGAACCACGGCGCAAGATCGGGATCGAGTGCCAATCGTGGCGATGGCACGCGACGCCCGACGCCCAACATCGCGACGCCCGCCGACGCGGCGCGCTCCGAACGCTCGGATGGGAGATCGTCGACGTATGGTGGCGCGACCTCGACGCCCCCGGCCGCATCCTCGCCGAGCTCCACCACCTCCTCACGACCCGACCTGTCTGCGCCAGATGAAGCCACGGGCAATCTGAAGCAGACAGAACGGAATTTCAGGCGTCGACGGGGGCGAGCATTTCGTCGGCGGCGGTCCACGGGTCGACGGTGTGGGCGACCACCGAACCGCTCAGCTCGTCCCAGCGTTCGCCGGTGCAGACCTCACGGGCCTTCTCGCGCAACCGTTGGGCGACGATCTCGCGGAGCTCCTCGCGGGTGCGGAACGCCCGTCGCTCGGCGAGCACCCCGTTCTCGGTGACGTGCTCGCGGTGACGGACGACGGCGTCCCACACCTCGACGACCCCGACGCCGGTGGTCGCCACGGCGGGCAGGATCGGGGGACGCCACGCGTCGCTCGGCAGGTCGGACAGGTCGAGCATCTGTTCGAGATCGCGGCGCGTCGCGTCGACGCCGTTGCGGTCGGCCTTGTTGATCACGAACACGTCGGCGATCTCCATCAGCCCGGCCTTGTTGGCCTGGACGCTGTCGCCCCAACCCGGGTTCACGACGACGACCGTCGTGTCGGCCTTCCCCGCGATCTCGACCTCGACCTGGCCGACGCCGACCGTCTCGACGAGGATCCACCGCCGACCGATCGCGTCGAGCAGGCGCACCGCCTCCGGCGTGGCGAGCGAGAGCCCACCGAGGTGTCCCCGCGTCGCCATCGAGCGGATGAACACGCCGGCATCGGTGGCGTGCTCCTGCATCCGCACCCGGTCACCGAGGATCGCGCCGCCAGTGAACGGCGACGACGGGTCGATCGCGAGCACTGCGACCTCGAGATCGAGCGACCGCAGATGCGTGATCAGGGCGCTGGTGAGCGTGCTCTTGCCGGAGCCCGGAGCGCCCGTCAGCCCGACGGTGTACGCCTCGCCGCTGTGGGCGTGGGCGATGCGTCCGACCTCGCGAGCCGCCTGCCCGCCACGTTCGATGAACGACAACAGGCGGGCGGTCGACGCCCGGTCACCACCAAGCGCCGCCTCGAACAACGCGGCAGGTGCCTGATCGCGACGGCTCACACTCGTCCCGCGGGGCCAGTCACACCGGGGCTTCGGCGACGTTGACCACCTCGGTCACGCCGTCGACCCGGTCACGCATGATTCGTTCGATGCCGGCCTTCAGTGTCTGCGTCGACACCGGACACGTGCCACACGCTCCGACCAACATCACGGTGACGACACCGGTGCCCTCGTCGACGTCGTGCAGCACGATGTCGCCGCCGTCGGCCTGCAACGCCGGACGGATGACTTCGATCGTGGCTTCCACTTGCTGTCGCATCTCAGTCCATTCAACCAGCGATTCCCGTACGATCTTCCCTCATGGCCAGTGGTTCCGTCCGGTTGGCCCATGTGATCGCCCACCAGGGCGGTTGGGACGAGATGGCGCTCGTCGCCGGTCCGATCGTCGTGATCATCGCCGTGTTGGCAGTGGTCAAGCGCCGTGTCGACCACTCGACCGCCGAGACCGTGACCGACGCCACTTCGGTCGGCGACAACTCGAGCCCGGACCGGGACGCCAGCTGACTCGTCGCCATCGGCGCAATCACCACGCTCACGACGTCGGAGCGACGCGTTCGATGTCGGCACCGACACTGCTGAGACGACCGACGAGATCGTCGTAGCCGCGATCGATGTGGTTCACACCGGCGATGGTGGTGGCGCCCTCGGCGGCCAACCCGGCGACGACCATCGCCGCCCCGGCTCGGATGTCGTGGGCGCGCACGGGCGCGCCCGACAGCCGGCGCACACCGCGCACGACCGCGTGGTGACCGCTCGTGCGGATGTCGGCGCCGAGACGCTGCAGCTCCTCGACGTATCGGAAGCGGCCCGGGTAGAGGTTCTCGGTCACGATGCCGACACCGTCGGCGATGCTCAACATGGTGATGATCAGCGGCTTGTAGTCGGTGGCGATCCCGGGGTACGGCAGCGTGGCGACGTCGATCGAGCGCAGCCGTTCGGGGGCGACGACGACGAGACCGTCGGCGGACCCCTCGATGACGACGCCCATCTCGCGAAAGCGCGTCAGCAGCATCTCCATGTGCGCCGGACGGGCGCCGCGTACCACGATCTCGCCGCCGGCCACGGCCACCGCGGCGAGGTAGGTGGCGGCCTGGATGCGATCGGGCACTGTCGTGTGCGTGACGGGCCGGAGCGAGCCGCGCTCGACGCCTGTCACGGTGACCGACGCCGTTCCGACGCCCTCGATGTTGGCACCCATCGCGATCAGGAAGTCGCACAGGTCGATGATCTCGGGCTCGCGCGCCGCGTTGTGGATCGTCGTGGATCCCTCCGCGTAGACCGCCGCCATCAACAGGTTCTCGGTGGCACCGACGCTCGGGAAGTCGAACGTGATCACCGCTCCGTGCAGGCGATCGGCGAACGCCTCGAGATAGCCGTGACTGAACTTGAACGTGGCGCCCATCGCCTCGAGCCCGGCCACGTGCATGTCGATCGGGCGGGCACCGAAGTCGTCACCACCGGGTAACGACAGTCGCACGTGCCCGCATCGCGTGAGCAACGGGCCGAGCACGTTGATCGAGGCCCGGATCCGTTCGACCAGCTCGTATGGCGCGACGGGCGTGAGCTCGCCGCGGTTGGTGAGCACCAGCCGGCCACGTTCGGGGGCGACGATCGTCAGCCCGATCGCGCCGAGCAGCTCGGCCATGATCGACACGTCGACGATCTCGGGGACGTTGCCCAGCTCGAACGTCCCGTCGGTCAGCAGCGTGGCCGCCATCAGCTTCAACACCGAGTTCTTGGCGCCGGGGACGATCACCTCGCCCGCCAGCGGACCGGCGTGCCGGACGATGATCAACGGCTCTGGGATCGTCGACTCCGGCGCGGCGATGGAGGGGGACGGGACCGGATCCATCGCCACCAGTATGCTCCGCCGGTGCCCGCTGCCGGTCGAACGGTCACTCGTGTCTGGCCCGACGACCCGGAGGTGGCAGCGGCGCTCGAACGGCCGCG
>DATMDV010000238.1:0-4381 GCA_035557475.1 Ilumatobacteraceae bacterium | reverse complement strand
TGGTGGCCGCGGCGACCACGGCGTCGATGTCGACGACGTCGATGGTGTTGACGAAGGAGCTCACGGGCGCGTCGTCAGCGGGCGCGGGCCCGCGCCGAGGCACGAGCCCACCGTTGATGCCGGGGGTGGCGTCGTCGCCGGTGGTGATGAGCCAGTAAGGGATCTCGCCCCACCGCTCGAACTTCCAGCCGAAGACGGCCTCGTAGAAGGCGATCGCACGTTCCGGGTCGGAGGCATGAATCTCGAAGTGCACGGGACGGGCCATGTCCGCCTCCTGATGTGTCGGTGTCGTGGCGTCCCCGACCAACGCAGTGAACATCCAGGTCGGCGCCGACGCAAGCGGCCCCGTGTCATCCTGGATGCATCCGACATCGCTGGGGGCATCGATGGCCGATGTGTTCCGCCCAGGGCACACGTACGAGAACGTCTACCTGATCGTGGTCGACGCCAGCGGCTATTCGTCGATCGTGCGCCGCAACCCGCTCGACCGGGCCGCGCACGCGTTCGACCAGCTCCGCGAGAGAGCGGTGACGCGGATGCGCAAGGTGTCCGGCAAGCACCGCTGCGCCCGCGCGGAGCTGTGGTCCTGGCGCGGTGACGGAGGCATCCTCGCGATCCACGACGACAACGAGAGTGTGGCGCGAGACGTCGCGCTGACCGTGGCCCGCGACCTGCTCCGCGTGGACCTGAACCACGTGCGGGACGGTCTGCGACGCACCGAGCTGAAGGGCGAGCTGCGCCTGCGCATCGCGGTGCACAAGGGCACGATCCGCCACGCGGCGAACGGCGAGACGGGCGCCATCCACTCGCCGGTGATCAACCTGGCCGCCCACCTGGAAGAGCTGACCCCACCCGACTGCCTGGCCATCTCCGAGGCGGTCCACCAGGTCGCCGGCCCACACGCGAACGCCTTCGAGCACGTCGGAGTCCACGAGGGCAGCAACGTCTATCTGATGACCCCGAGCGGCAGCTCTCAGGACGCCCGCCGAGCGTGGCTCGCGAAGACCGGCCTGTCGGGCAGCACGGGAGTATCCGCGCAGCCGCAACGCCCGAGTCAGGCGGAGAAGTCGCGCCTGGTCAAGGCGGCACGGTCGGACGTCATCGACCTCGGCACGGCGTTGCGCACGTGCTCCCGAGCGATGACCACGACAGAACGGCCGGCGCGCTACCGGGACGCGGTGTTGGAATTTCTGGCCCGCGGCGGCACCTACCGCGCGATACTGCTGGATCCGTCGTGTGAGGCGACCGCGACCCTGTCCCGCTACCGTAACGAGGACCTACCCACGAAGATCCGCACGTCCATCGTCGCGTTCGGACAATTCAAAAAACGCCACGGCCAGGTGACCGACAGCCTGCACGTGTATCAGTCGCGTGCATTTCCAGGCTTCGCGGCAATTGCGGTCGACCTGGATTCCCCGGACGCGATGATCCTGTATTCACCGTATCTGATGAGCACCCTCGATATCCACATCGAACACGGCGACTCTCCCCACTATCTGACCACCACGTCGTCTGGTTCGCTGCTCGGCGACTTGTCCGCCCTGGTTACAGCGACACTGGACAACGGATCGCTCGAACGTGTGCTGTGACCACGTTGTGATCCTGGATCAGCTTGCTGACCAGGGAAGCCAACTCTCGGCGGTACAAAACGTCGTCGTTGATCGGATACTCTCGGCTCACAGACCACGAAACCTGGGGTGTTTATGGTCGAGCGTGACGGGCGTCACAGTGCAGAATCGGAGCTCGTCTGGCGGAAGAGTAGCGCCAGCGGGCAGGAGAGCTGTTTCGAGGTCGCCATATCCGGACCCGACGTCCTGGTGCGCGACTCGAAGAATCGATCCGGCGCCAAGCTGACATTTCCTCAGGACAGCTGGAAGGAGCTGCTCGGGACGATCAGCAGCCGGCCACGGCGTTCTCGAGTGGCAGGCACTTGGCGAGCAGCGACCGAACGTACGCCGCCGCGGTGAGTGAGGCGTAGCGGCGCCAGGCGTCATCGCGATGACCGTCGCCGTAGTCACTGATGCCACGGACCACGAACCACTCCTTGCCGTTCAGGAAACTGCTGCGGCCGATACCAGCGCCCTCCATCTCCACCGCGAGGAACCCGTGCCGCGCGGCGAGGTCGTCCCGTGTTGCCGCGTTTCGCACGGAGATGTCGGCGCTACCAATGGATCCGTAGTGAACCTTCGGCATGCCGTTCACGGGGTGGCCAGAGAGGTTGCGTCGCGGGTGCGCCAGCCGGTTCCCCGCAATGTCGCGTAGCACGTCGGTGCGGCGTGAAGGCATGTCGTATCGCACGAGATTCGACGGTCGCCCGGCGCCGATCCAGTGCTCCCACGGACGCAGCTCGCCCAGCTCGTCCGCCTTCAACAGGTCGGCGCACCGCACGAACCGCGCAGACGGGCGGGGAAACTGGCGGCGCTGCTGATCACCGTGCGCGAGGCTGCGAGTGTGGCCGTAGTCGATGATGCCTCTGGTGGCGACAACGATGTCGCCAAGACGTACATGGCGTTCCGGCTGTTGAGGGTTGGGTATGCCGGCTGCGATACCGACCATCAGCACTGCGACGATCGAGGGGAAGCTCCGCAACAGATGCGTGCAGCCGTCGGCCGCCGCATCCGTTGCGGTTTCCCCGAGCAGGGTGAGCGCAACGCGATGTCCGCGTTCCGGCCGCCTGCTCGGAACGGACGCGAGCACATATGTCGCCGGGTCGCCGGTGACGTCGCGTTCCGCCGACAGATCGAGCAAGGCCCGCATGGCGGCGTATTCCTCGGGTATCGCCGTGACGATCCCGATTGTGGGTGAGTCGTGCTCGCTCGCCGTATTTGGAGACCGGGGGTGGGGAAGCTCCTGCAGGGCCGCTGGTGGGTCGGCCCCGTAGTCGCGGTTGTGCCTACTCGCTGACGGAGTCATCGCACGACCGCACCTCCCTTCCGCGTTACGTGGCGAGTCGCATCCTGTCGATCACCGCGTCCAGTGCGGCATCGATCTCCTCCTCGGGGGTGGCGATGTCCTCGAGCAACGAGAACCGCTCGATGAACTCGCTCGTGGAGTCGACGTTGTCCTTGATGAGCGCGTCACTGTCCGGGTTCTCGACGCTGACGATGCTGTCCTCGTCGTCGGATGCGAAGTCGAGGATCGTGAACGACGCTCGCATGCCTGGATGCATGCCGACGGAGAACGGTACGAGTCGGATGTTGATGTTCGGTTGCTTCGACATCTCCCGAAGACGGTCGAACTGGCGTCGTGTCACAGCCGGCCCGCCGATCCACCTGTGCAGTGCGGCCTCATCGATGATGAACCAGGCCCTCTTGCCGCTGTCAGGAGCGAGAATCTGCTGGCGGCGCTTCCGTACCTGAACCGCGCGTTCGATCCATTCCTCGTCGTTGCCCATGTACCCCTGAAACAGTGCGCGCATGTATTCCTCGGTCTGCAGCAAGCCCGGGACTACGAATGAGATGAACTGCCGGACATGTGTCGCGGAGTCCTCGAAGTCGAGGTACTCGAGGAACTGTGGGCGATACGCCGAGCGGTAGGCGTCCCACCACGCTTCCTCCTTGGCTCGGGAGATCGCGAGGAGGTCCTCTGTCTTCAACTGATCGCTTATGTCGTAGAAGTGCAGCAACGCCCGGACATCCGAGCTCGATACATGCACGGCACCGGTCTCGATACGGATGATCTTTGACGTCGACCATTCGAGTCCCGCGGCAGCTGTTTTCTGCGTGTAACCGGCCGACTCCCGTAGTCGACGAAGCTCGGACCGGAGTCGGCGCTGTTGCATCACACGGCTGCCGCCCTGTGCCATCGGTATGTCCCCTTCGCTGCTTGGTGGTGACGTGCCACTAGCAGGATGCCAGGTTTCATCATGCTACCTCGCATCCTGCCAACGTCGCATCGACATGCGGCACGCTAGCAGCAGGCCATCTGACACAGTCGAGGTACGCACCTTGCGGTAGCGACGATTATGTTCGCGGCGGCCCTGAATCGCTTTTCCCTGGTCGACGGACTGCTGGCGTCATCCGGTGTTCGCGCATATGCGGATGGATACCTGAGGCGACGGAAGAAACCGCTGTGAACACGCGTCGATGAGCACGTGCTGGTTAATAACAATTACGACGCGGTCAGGACGAAATTCATCAACAGGGGACGAGTCGCCGCCGGGGGCGGTCGATCCGTGGATTTCAGACCGACCGGCCCGTCGTGCCTACGACGTGATGTCCTTGGTGCGGAAGCGGCGCCAGGCCAGTAGGCCGAAGAACGCTCCATAGGCCACTGAGGAGAAGGCCCCGGCTGCCATGTTCGACCAGTCGATGTCTGTGGAGATCAGGTCCGACCAGGCGAACGCGTAGTGCGTCGGCAGGTAGTTGCGCAGGCCCTCGAG
>DATMDV010000237.1:0-8019 GCA_035557475.1 Ilumatobacteraceae bacterium | reverse complement strand
CGATCGGTTCCCGAAAAGGCCGAACTGTCTGCTCCAGACGCAGTCGCGGGCCGTCTGAAGCAGACAGTTCCGGGGTTGGTTACTCGTAGGGTGATGGGTGATGGAGAGGACACTGTTCGACGAATCGCACCGGATGTTCCGCGAGAGCGTGCGGCAATTCATCGACAAGGAGGTCGTACCGAACATCGGCGCGTGGGAGGCGGCCGGGATCGTCGATCGCGGGCTCTTCGCGTCCGCCGGTGCGAGCGGGTTCCTCGGCATGGACGTGCCCGAGGAATACGGCGGGGGAGGGGTCGAGGACTTCGCCTACAACCTCATCATCAGCGAGGAGATGGCCAGCGCAGGTGCCGGCGGGGCGGGCCTCGGGATCACGCTCCACAACGACGTCGCGATGCCGTACTTCCGCGACCTGACGAACGATGAGCAGAAGCAACGGTGGTTGCCGACGATCTGCTCCGGCGAGTCGATCACGGCGGTGGCCATGACCGAGCCCGGGATGGGCTCCGACCTGGCATCGATGGGCACCACCGCGATCCGCGACGGCGACGTCTACGTGGTGAACGGCTCGAAGACGTTCATCACCAACGGCATCAACGCCGACCTCGTCGTCACCGCGGTGAAGACCGACCCGTCGCAACGTCACCGCGGCATGTCGCTGGTCGTGATCGAACGTGGCATGGCCGGCTTCGAGCGCGGCCGCAACCTCGACAAGATCGGCATGCACTCGCAGGACACCGCCGAGCTGTTCTTCAACGACGTCCGGGTACCGGTGGCGAATCTCCTCGGCGCCGAAGGTGAGGGCTTCCTCCAACTCGTCACGAACCTGCCGCGTGAACGGCTGTCGATCGCGATCGCCGGTGTGGCCGCGGCGCGCGCCGCGCTCGAGTGGACCATCGCCTACGCGAAGGAGCGCACGGCGTTCGGCCAGCCGATCGGCAGCTTCCAGAACAGCCGCTTCACGCTCGCCGAGATGGCCACCGAGGTTCGCATCGGCGAGGTGTTCGTCGACCGTTGCATCGAGGCGCTCAACGCGGGCGAGCTCTCCGCCGAGGAGGCGGCGATGGCGAAGTACTGGTGCAGCGAGTTGCAGGGCCGCGTCATCGACGCCGGCGTGCAGCTCCACGGCGGGTATGGGTTCATGACCGAGTATCCGATCGCGAGGGCGTACGTCGACGCCCGCGTCACGCGCATCTACGGCGGCGCGACCGAGATCATGAAAGAGATCATCGGCCGCGGTCTCGGCGTCTGAAATCAGTCCGGCGTGCGTTTGGCGCGGGCTACGGTGACGCCGGCCGCCCACGAGGGGAGGCCTACGAAGGGGGTCAGGGATGTCGGCAAATTCGGATTTCTCGCGTCGCGCGCTGCTGGGAGCAAGCGCGGCATCGTTCGGAGCACTCGCCCTTGGAGCGGACCACGCGTTGGCGGCCGGTAACGCGTCCGCCGCGGACGACCCCGTGCTCGGCGGTTCGACCGCGCGCTTCGCCGAATCATTCCCGGAGGTCGCCCCGCCGGCGGTCGCGGGCGCCACGATGGCGACGAAGACCTACCGCGACGCCGTCGGCTACGCCGGGGGAGCGAGCACCAGCGAGTTGACCTGGATCTTCAACGTCGCCTCCAACTCGGTTTGGAAGGCTGGTGGAGTAGTGCTCTGCCCGCTCGACGTCCCTGTTGGCGGACGAATCGTGCGGATCGACTACTACGGGTGGCGCGGTCTGGCCGGCACCCAGGCATGGCGCCTGCTCCGGCACGATGCGACGACCGGAGACGTTACGGTGGCGAACGACATCACATCGCCGGCTGGGACGAACCAGGTCGTGCAGACGTCGCTGACAGGGATCGACCTACTGGTCGAACCGGGCATCCAATACGCCGCCGACCTGCTCTCGAGCACCATCGACAACGCCTTCGTCTCGGTCGTCTATCAGTACATCCCACCTGGGCTCCTGTTCCACCCGCTCACGCCGTTCCGCGCCTACGACTCGCGCTGGACGGGTGCTGGCGGGCCGCTCGTCGCCAACGCCAGTCGCACAATCCCGGTGAAGGATGCCCACAACACCGACACGGGTGCGGTGACGACCCTCGACGTCGTGCCGGCGTCCGCTCGCGCGATCGGGTACAACCTCACGATCACGGGAACATCGGGTTTCGGGTTCCTCGCGATCACTCCCGGCGACGACGTCACGTTCGGCGCCTCGGCGATCAACTGGTCGAGCACCGGGCAGGACCTGGCGAACGGCGGCACCGTCGGGGTCAACGCCGCTCGGGAGGTGAAGGTGTTCGCCGGGTTCACCGGCAGCACCCAGTTCATCGTCGACGTCACCGGCTACTACTCGTAACCCACGACCGTCGAGGGCCGAGTGCCCCGTCCGAACCGACGTGGTCCGCGGTCATCGGCGAGGATGACCGCATGACCCAACTGCTGGCCGGCGATGCCGCGGCCGACACCGTGTTCGAGGGCTGAGGGGCCGCCGTGCAGCAACCGCCCACGGCGGCCGAGCTCCTCGCCACGGTCATGGAGGTCCTCAGCGACGACGTCGTCCCGGCCCTGTCGGGACCGGTTCAGCACAACGCCCGCGTGGCGGCGAACCTCGTCGCCATCGTCGAGCGCGAGCTGCGTCTCGGCGGCGACGCGGCGACCCGGGAACAGGCGGCGATCGCCACGTTGCTCGACGAAGTCAGTGGCGACACCACGAACCGCGACCTCGACCTCGCAACGTTGCGCGAGAAGTTGGCCGCCGAGCTCCGCCGCGGTCTGGCCGACGACGAGGTGACCGACGAACGCGTTTGGCACGCGCTGATGGCCGTCGTGCGTGACGATCTCACGATCGCCAAGCCCGGTCACGACGCGTGGGACGGCGACTGATGTCCGACACATTGCGGCCAGCACTCGCGGCCTGGCTGTCGGCACAGGAGGGCCGGACGGTCGCGATCGACGGTCTCACCGTCGCGTCGACCGGCGCACGGCGGGTCAACGCCCTGTTCGAGGCCCGCACTGACGGCACATCACAGCGCCTCGCCCTGACGATGATCCCGACCGCCGCGATCCAGTTGCTCGACATCCGTGACGAGGCCGGAGTGCGGTTGCTGGCCGAGTCGGCCGGTGTGCCAGTGCCGCACGTCCACCACGTGTGCTCCGACGAGGCAGTGCTCGGCGGACCGTTCTTCATCAGCACCGCGGTCGATGGTGAGACGGTGCCGCGACGCGTCCTGCGCGTCGCCGCCGAGAACGGAGTCGGCGAGCGCATCGTCGATCAACTCGGCGAGGCGATGGCGCGGCTGCATTCGATCGACCCGGCCGCGGCACCGGCCACCATCCCCCGACCCGAGGGAGCCGGCCCGATCGACACCGGGCTCTCGACCATCGACGGCCAGCTCGAGTTGCTGATCGAGCCGTCGCCCGTGTTCGCCTACGCCGCCCGCTGGCTCGAACGCAACATGCCACCGGAGCCGGGCGAGCTCGCGATCGTCCACTCCGACATCCGCAACGGCAACATCATCGTCGGCGACGACGGGCTGCGGGCGATCCTCGACTGGGAGGGAACCCGCGTCGGTGATCCGATGGAGGACCTCGCCTGGCCGTGCCAACGGATGTGGCGGTTCCGGGAGGAAGCCCTGACGGTGGGAGGATTCGCGGGCGTCGACGTCCTGCGCGCGGCGTACGAGCGAGCCGGCGGCGCCTGGGACCAGCCCCGTTTCGATTGGTGGCGGGTCCACGGCACCGTGAAGTGGGGCCTCGGGCTGGCGAGCCAGGCGCGAGCACATCTCGACGGCAGTTTCCGCTCGATCGTGACGGCGGCCAGCGGACGCCGCGTGGCCGAGCTCGAGTACGACACGCTGCTCCTTCTCCGCCCGAAGCACTGACGCCCATCCGTCCCTCGCTCGTGTCGGGATCCTCCGCGTGACACGCGGAGGATCCCGACGCCGCCGCGGAACAGGTCCCTCAGGGGTCGACGAGCAGCAGGGCTTCGAGCTGGGTCAGGACTTCGGTTTCGACACCGATCGCCTGGACGTATCCACGTACGGATCCGTGGTCCCGCTCGACGTCGTCGAGCACGCGGGTCATGGCTGCCGGCTCGGCGGCGAAGAACGTCTGCGGCACGGAGTCGATCAGAGCCGCACCGTCGCGCTCGCTTCGCACGCGTGCGAGGAACCGTTCCATCGTCGCCTGCGTCAGGGCGTAGTCGTCGACGA
Organism: Ilumatobacteraceae bacterium; assembly: GCA_035557475.1. Classification (GTDB taxonomy): domain Bacteria; phylum Actinomycetota; class Acidimicrobiia; order Acidimicrobiales; family Ilumatobacteraceae; genus JALOLG01. Next base: position 3,828 of record DATMDV010000237.1, on the reverse strand, counting down.
TGTCGTGCGCTGCGACGCCGAGCGCGCCGAGCAGCAGCGCCGCCAGGAGACCGGTGCGGTCCTTGCCCGCCGCACAGTGGAAGACGGCTGGGAGGGCGTCGGCGTCGGCGAGCACCCGGAACGCCGCGGCGAAACGCGGTGCGCCTTCGTCGAGCATCGCCGTGTACGCCCGGTGGAGGAATTCCGTGGCGGGAAGGTTCTCCGAGCGCGCCAGTTCGCGATCCCAGGTCGTGTCGATGACTGGCAGGTGGTGGAAGGCGACCGGGTAGGACTCGAACGGGAAGCGACCCCGCTCGTCGATCTCGCGCGCCCTCCGGAGGTCGACGACCGTCTTCAGGGCGATCGGGCGCAGCGTCTCGAGGTCAGCGGCGGTCAGCCGGCCGAGCCCGTCGGCTCTGAACAGCGTGCGCCAACGCAGCGAGCGGCCGTCCTCGGTGGGGTACCCGCCGAGGTCGCGGAAGTTGAAGACGCCGACGAGCTCGACGTTGCGGCTTGGCGCGAGATCGGTCACGTGGTTGAACCGTACGGCGTCGGTTCGAAGAACGGACAACCCTCCGGTGACGAGCGGATGAACTCCCGACGGGTTCAGTTCGCCACGCCGGGGATCTCGTCGACCCGGTAGTACACGGGGAGACCGCGTTCGGTCGCGATGGCGACGTCCTGGTCGGCGCCCTTCGACGCGCCGGGCAGCCGGAGCACGGCATCGCAGTGCTGGAGCAGGCGGTCGGCCGTGGGGTACAGGATCTCCTCGGAGATCGGGTCGCCGACCGCCCTCGAACCCGCCGCGCGCATCACCGGGAGCGCCACCCACTCGCCGATCATCGGCACGTGCCCGGCCCGGAAGATCGGCCACGACACCGACTCGAGCGAGGCCAGGTTGGCGGCCAGCCGGTCGGGTTCGTCGTTGGTGCCGGAGCGGTACGGGCCGGCGATCAGGATCATGAGTGGTTTCGACATGCTCGACAGAGTATCGTGCAGTTTCGTGCAGAAACAAGAAGAAACGTGCAGAATGTCGACGGTGCGGTCGCCGTCCGCGCTCGGACGCTGGGGTCGGGCTTCGTGCTGACCGCCCAACGCCGGGCGCTGATCCTCGATGCCCTGCGACGCGACGGGCAACTGGTGGCCAAGGAGCTCGCCACCGAGCTCGACCTGTCGGACGACACGATCAGGCGCGACCTCCGCGAGCTCGCCGCCGAGGGGAAGCTGCAGCGGGTGCACGGTGGCGCGTTGCCGGCGTCCCCCGCGATCGCCGACTTCTCCGTTCGCCGGCAGGTCGCGACCGAGGGCAAGGTCGCCGTTGGGAAAGCAGCCGCGGCCCTCGTGCGATCCGGCCAGACCGTCATCGTCGACGGCGGCACGACCGCCCAGCAGCTCGCCCGGCATCTCCCGCACGACATCGACGCGACCGTGATCACCCACAGCCCGACGATCGCCTGCGAGCTGGTGTCGCACCCGTCGATCGAGGTCCTCGTGATCGGAGGCCGGCTCTTCAAGCACTCGATCGTGACGTGCGGCTCGATCGCCATCGAGTCGATCCTGCAGGTCTCGGCCGACGCCTTCTTCATGGGCGTGACGGGTGTCCATCCGACTGCCGGGCTCACCACCGGCGACGCTGAGGAGGCTGCCGTCAAACGTGCGTTGTCACGCCGATCGGCCGAGACCTACGTGCTCGCGACGTCGGAGAAGATCGGGGCGGCGTCGCCGTTCACCGTGATCCCCATGCAGGAAGCGACCGCGATCATTGTGGAGGCGTCGACGCCCGACACCCAGGTGCGGGCCCTCCGGCGCCAAGGCGTGGAGCTCATCCACGCCCGCTGAATCAGTCCGGCGACGCCCCTTCGTCATCTCCTTCAGCGTCCCGCGCTGAGGACGGTGACGAAGGCGAGATGCCGAGCAGCTGCTCGAGCCGGTCGATGCGGGCGCGCAGCCCGGCCACCTCGGCGGCGAGCGACGAGCCATCGGGGTCCAATGTCTCATGGGTCGCGCGACGAGATGGCTCGCGACCCGTGGTGACCGGCGGGTCGTTGGCGGCCGCGTCGATCTCGCCGAGGAGGAGGTGGGCGAAGCGCGCCTCGCGCTCGCCGGGACGGCGTTCGAGACGGGTGGCGAAAGGCTCCGGACTGCGCCCCGCGAGCGTGTCGAGGATCTCCTCGACCGTCGCACCGCCGTCGCGGTGGCGCTCAGTGCGCGACTTCACCTCGGCCACCGTCTGCGGTCCGCGCAGAACGAGGACGGACAGCACCGCCAGCTCGGCGGGCGACATCCGCCACCGCTCGTCGGCCGCATGCCGGTAGCGCACCGTGCGCCCGCCGTGCGCGGGATGCACGAACCGGACGAGCCCCATCGACTTGAGCGACAGCAACGCCGCCTCGACCGTGCGGTCGTCGTATGCCACGACCGGGTGCCGGTTGGTCGACTGGTTGCACGCCAGCCGCAGCGCGTTGAGCGTCAGCGGATAGCTGTCGGGGGTCGCCGCCTCTTTCTCGATGAGGCTGGCGAGTACCCGCGCCTCCTCACTCCGCAACGCCACGGTCCGGCTTTCAGCCGTCGACGGCCGCGTACGCCGCGACTACGAGGCCTTCGCCGCGTGGGTCGCCGAGGAGGCCGCCCTCCATGCGGTTCATCATGTAGGCGATCGTCATCCGATGATCGAGGTCGACGATGATCACCGAGCCGCCCCAGCCACCCCAGAAGCACACCCGGCCGTCGGGGAGGTACGGGTACGACTCGGGGTGCTTGAGCCCGTAGCCGATGCCGAAGCGCAGCGGAGCACCGAGCACCAGATCGATGCCGTTGGTCTGCTCGTCGAAGATCAGCTTGCACGTCTCGGGCGACAGCAGGCGGACGCCGTCGACCTCGCCCTCGCAGGCGACGATCGACTGGATGCGGGCAACCGAGCGAGCGTTGCCATGGCCGTTGGCGGCGGGGATCTCGGCCCGTCGCCAGGGCTCGGTCCAGGCGACCGATGCGTCGGGCGCCGGCCCGGTGAACGTCTTGACCATGACGCTGTCGGGGTCGAGCGTCGCCAGGTCGACCGGGAGCGGCGGCGGGGGGACGACGTTGGAGACCCGGTGGTCGTGCTCGGGTGCGAGCCCGATGTGGAAGTCGGCGCCGAGCGGACCGGCGACCTCCTTGGCGAAGAACTGGCCGAGCGACAACCCGGTGATGCGCCGCACCACCTCGCCGACGAGATGGCCCTGGTTCAGGGCGTGGTAGCCCGATGCCGTCCCCGGCTCCCACCACGGCGGCTGGGCGGCGAGCATCGACGTCGACTTCTCCCAGTCGAAGATGTCGGCGACGACGACGGGCTGCGCCCACGCCGACACGCCAGAGGAGTGCGACAGCAGGTGACGGACTTCGATCTTGTCCTTGCCGTTGACGGCGAAGTCAGGCCAGTACTCGGCGACCGGCGCGTACACGTCGAGCAGGCCGCGCTCGACCAGCACCAGGGCGCTGAGCGTCATCATCGTCTTGGTCGTCGACCAGACGTTGGTGATCGTGTCCTGCGACCAGGGCACGGTCTGGTCGCTGTCGGCCCAGCCGCCCCACAGGTCGACGACGGGCTCGCCGCCGAGCGTGACCGCCACCGAGGCACCGAGATCGGCACCGCTCGCCAGGTTCGCCGCGAGCAGGTCGCGCATCGCGCTGAAGCGGTCGTCACAGGTGCCATGGACCTCGGTCATCATCGTCCCCCACAGGCTCGTCGACCGCGGAACGCTAGCCGACCGGTTCCCGCCGGACCGGTCCGGCGTCGAGTTTCGGCTCCCGCCGCGGCGGGTACCCGCACTTCGACAGGCAGACGAGTGGAGGACCGATGGCGAGGAACCG
>DATMDV010000236.1:0-8685 GCA_035557475.1 Ilumatobacteraceae bacterium | reverse complement strand
GCGCCTCGGCGAGCGCCGGGTGCACCAGAAGGCTCTCGACGATCTCGCTGACCTTCAGGTTGGCCGTCACCGCCAACGCGATCACCGAGATCAGCTCCGCTGCGTGGCGTCCCACGATCGACCCGCCGAGCACGACCCCGGTCGCCGGGTCGGAGATGATCTTCACGAAGCCCCGCGAGTCGTTGTTGATCAACGCCTTCGGGGTGGCTGAGAACGGCACCTTGGTGACCCGGATCTTGCGGCCGACGGCGAACGCTTCGGCTTCGGCGAGACCGACATCGGCGATCTCGGGCTCGGTGAAGATCGCCGAGGCCGCCTTGTCGTAATCGAGGTGGCGGTGCTCGCGGGTATGCAGGCCCATCACGTGCTCGGCCACCTTGCGGCCCTGCATGGCGGCCACCGACGACAGCGGGAGCTTGCCGCTCACGTCGCCGGCGGCGTAGATGTGGGGCTGGTTGGTGACGCAGTGCTGGTTGATCGGGATGTAGCCACCCGCGTCGACTTCCACCCCGGCGACCTCGAGCCCGAGTGCCTCCGTGTTCGGCACCGACCCGATGGCGAGCACCGCGTGGGTGGTGCGCACGGTGCGACCGTCGTCGCACCGGATCACGACGTGATCGCCGTTCTCGTCGTCGACGTTCCGCTCGATCGATGTCGCCCGGGCACCTTTCAGGAGGCGCACGCCGCGGGCGAGGAAGTCCTCCTCGAGCACGGCCGCGACCTCGGGGTCCTTGCCGGGGAGCACCTGCTGGCGGCTCACCACGAGCGTGACGGCGGCACCGAACGACGAGAACATGTGCACGAACTCGACGCCCGTGACGCCAGACCCCACGACGGTGACGCTGTCGGGGAACGTCTTGGGTGGGTAGCAGTCGCGGGTCGTGAGGATGCGATCGCCGTCGGGGAAGCACCAGTCGGGCACGCGGGGCTTGGACCCGGTCGACACGAGCGCGCAGTCGAACCCGAGCTCCTGCGTGCCCTCGGCGGTCTCGACCGTCAACGTGGTCGGGCCCGTGAAACGCGCGACGCCACGGATCAGCTCGACACCCTGGCTCTCGAGCAGCGTCGTCGTCGCCTTTTGGAGATGCGACTTGATGCCCTCGATGCGGGAGATCAAACCCTCGACGTCGACCTCCGGATGCGTCGGTTCGAGACCCATGCCGTCGATGCGGCGGGAGAAGCTCATCGCGCCGCCGGTCGCGATCATCGTCTTCGATGGGATGCAGTCCCACAGATGCGCGGCACCGCCGATGACGTCGCGCTCGATCATCGTCACCTTGGCGCCGAGCCGCGCCGCGTACGTGGCCGCAGTGTTCCCGGCCGGCCCTCCCCCGACGATGACGAAGCGCATGGTCACGCCGACAGGCTACGGCGCAGGTCAGTGATCGTGATCAATCGCGGGTGCGTCGGTCACGAACAGCACCGACCGCGAATCGGCCGCCGCGACCGACTCCGTCATCGCCTGCACCAGGTTCGGGCAGTACGTCGACGGATAGCTCATCTGATCCCGTCGTTCGCCGACCCACTCGAAGTGCATTCCGTCGGGCACCAGGAAGTTGCCGCCCCAGGCGAAGTTGTGACGGCGGAAGATGCGCACGACGTCGCAGTTCATCTGGGGCACACATCCCTGGCAGTTGCTGACGGTGTTGGTGTCGAGCGCCATGCCCCACGAGTGCCGTGACAGGAATCCGAGCTCGCCCCCGATCCGGTTGAAGCGCGGGTAGTGGCAACCGCCGTAGGTGTTGGCGTTGGTGACGTCGATGGCGCCGGCAAGACCTGCCGCGGCCACGTCGGCGAGGGCCGCTCGGAGGTCGGTGGCGATGCGGTTGTGGCAGCGCGCCCGGATCGGGATCTGTGGGCTGAGGAGCTCGCGACCGGCTGGCAGGTTGGCCGACTGCCACGCCGCTTCCTGGACGATGCTCTCGGCGCCGACGATCTGGTACGCGAACTCCCCCAGCAGCTCTTTGGTGCGGGCCAGCCCGAGGTTGCCGTCAGGACTGGGCGGGTCCCAGCTGTGGCGGACCCGGGTCCGGAACCGCCCGCTGACACCGCGGTTGTCGAGTGCGGTGTCGAGCTCGACGCGAGACGGGAACCCGTAGATCACGACCTGGGTGTTGGTGGTGATCCCCAGCCGGTCGGCCGCCTCGAGCGTCATCAACAGCTCGGTCCCACCGACCTCGTCCTCGGTGCCGATCCGCGAGATCGTGAGCGTGTGCACGCCGCCGTCGGCGGCGACGAGGTCGATCAGGTCACCCGCCTGGGCGCCGCGCAGGCCGGCCGTCCGCTCGCCCATCACGACCACCGTTGGCCCGAGGGCACCGGAGATGCCGCGGCCGCTCACGGCCGCGATCGCCGACGGGTGGAGGGCGGTGACCGACATCGGCAACCGGAAGCCGGACGGCGCCTGTTGCACGATCGATCCGGCACGCGTGATGCGCGTCATGCCGATGGTGACGCCGCGGCCGGCCGTGCCGACGCCACCTGCATCGCGCGCGGCCGCGAGCGCACCGTAGAGGTTGGCGGTGTCGAGCTCACCGACGTCGGAAACGGTGACGATGTCTCCGAGCACTTCGACCGCGGTCACCCTCGCGCCCGCCGTCGCCGGGCCGTCGATCGTGTCGACCAACGCCGGCGCCGCGACGGCCACGACGGCCGACGTCGCCAGAACCGCCGCGATCGACAGGACCGCCGCCCGACGGTGTGAGCGGGCGAGCTGGAGGCGTGGAGGGAACGGCACGAGGTTGCAGGCTAGAAGCCATCGTCACGATGCGCAGGGCAGCGGCTACCGTCGAGCCATCGTGGACCAGGGAACCGACGCGGCAGCCATGACGGCTGGAGCCGAGTCAGCGGAGAACGCGGCCGTGGCGAAGGCCATCGGGCAGACGCCGTCCGGGACGCCGCCGGCCGGGACGGGCGGCAGCGGCCTGCAGGCCGAGCGGTCGCGGCGGCTCGGGCGAGTGGAGGAGATCCGCGGGGCGGGGACCGAGCCCTATCCGTACCGCTTCGACCGATCGCACACGCTCCGCGAGATCAGAGAACGTTGGGGGTCGCTCGAGGCTGGCACCGAGACCGGCGACGAGGTCGATGTCGCCGGCCGCCTGATGCTGCTGCGCGATTCGGGCAAGCTCGTGTTCGCGACGATGCGTGACCGCAGTGGCGAGATCCAGTTGTTCGTGTCGAAGTCAGAGATCGGGGACGGCGCCTTCGGCGACGTCAAGGCGCTCGACCTCGGCGACTGGGTCGGTGTCCACGGCACCGTGATGACGACCCGCAAGGGTGAGCTCTCGATCAAGGTCTCCCGACTCCAGCTGCTCGCCAAGGCCCTGCGTCCGCTGCCCGACAAATGGCACGGATTGACCGACGTCGACGCCCGCTACCGCCAGCGTTACGCCGACCTGATCGTCAACGAGGAGGCCCGCCGGGCGTTCGAGATCCGTCACGAGCTGGTCGCCAGCTTCCGTCGCACGCTCGCCGCCGAGGACTTCACCGAGGTCGAGACGCCGATCCTCCACGTCGAGGCGGGTGGCGCCCACGCCAGGCCCTTCGTCACCCACCACAACACGCTCGACATGGAGCTGTTCTTGCGGATCGCCCTCGAGCTGCACCTCAAGCGCCTGATCGTCGGTGGCATGGAGCGGGTGTACGAGATGGGCCGCATCTTCCGCAACGAGGGCGTCTCGCCCCGTCACAATCCCGAGTTCACGATGATGGAGCTGTACCAGGCGTTCGCCGACGTCTCCGACATGATGGCAATCACCGAGAAACTCATCGAGCAGGCCGCCCGCGACGCGCTCGGCACGACGGTCGTGACGATCCGCCGCGGCGACGTCGATCTCGCCGCACCGTTCCCGCGACGCCGGATGATCGATCTCGTCAGCGAGGCGATCGGAACCGAGGTGCACCCGTCGCAGCCGATCGAGCACCTGCGAGCGCTCGCCGATCAGAACGGCGTCCAACACGACCTCGGATGGGGTCAGGGTCGGCTGATCGAGGGACTGTTCGAGGCCACAGCCGAGGCGGACCTCGTGGGTCCGGTGTTCGTCACCGGTCACCCGGTCGAGATCTCGCCGCTGGCGAGGGTCGACCGCGACGACCCGTTCTTGACCGAGCGCTTCGAGCTCTTCGTCGATTCGATCGAGCTCGCCAACGGCTACTCCGAGCTCAACGATCCGGTCGAGCAGCGTCAGCGCTTCGAGGAGGAACAGGCGGCCAGGGACGCCGGCGACGCGGAGCGGGGCTCGGTCGACGAGGACTACCTGCGCGCCCTCGAATACGGCATGCCCCCCACGGGAGGGCTCGGCGTCGGCATCGATCGCGTCGCCCGGCTGCTGGCCGGCGTCGACACCATCAAGGAGGTCATCCTGTTCCCGACCCTGCGGCCGGAGGTTTTCGAGTGACACGAATCGCATGGGGTGCCGGGCTGTCGACGGAGACGGTCGACGGGGCGACGCTCGACGCCTGGTTCCGGTGGCTCGGATGGGGCGAGTACGGCAGCGACGAGATGGTCGCCGAGCATCCCGACATCGACGCTCAGCTCGGGCTGCGCGACCGCGTCGACGAGTTGCGCCGGGTCAAGGTGCGGCCGATCCGCCTGACCGTCGACGTCGACGAGCCGCCCTCCTCGGCGGCCGACGTCTACCTGCGCCTCCACTTGCTGTCGAACCGGCTCGCCGAGCCGCGCACGTTGAACCTCGACGGCGCGTTCGGTCTGCTGTCGAACGTGGCGTGGACGAACCTCGGCCCGGTCGCCGTCGCCGACCTCGACGACGTCCGGCTCCGGGTCCGCCTCGACGGCGGCTGGCTGGCGGTGCACGGCCTCGACAAGTTCCCGCGCATGACCGACTACGTGGTGCCGAGCGGCGTCCGCATCGCCGACGCCGACCGCGTCCGCCTCGGCGCCCACCTCGCCGACGGGACGGTTGTGATGCACGAGGGGTTCGTGAACTTCAACGCCGGCACGCTCGGGACCTCGATGGTCGAAGGCCGGATCTCACAAGGCGTCGTCGTGGGAGACGGCACCGACGTCGGCGGCGGCGCTTCGATCATGGGCACGCTGTCGGGGGGCGGCACGGAACAGGTCACCCTCGGCGAGCGATGCCTGCTCGGCGCCAACTCCGGCATCGGGATCAGCCTCGGCGACGACTGTGTCGTCGAGGCCGGGCTCTACATCACCGCCGGCACGCTCGTGAAGCTGCCGGACGGCACGGTCGCCAAGGGCCGCGAGATCAGCGGCATCTCGAACATGTTGTTCATCCGCCACAGTCAGACCGGCGCGATCGAGGCCCGTCAGCGCAGCGGATCGTGGGGCGGCCTCAACCAGGCCCTCCACGCAAACGACTGACGCGCTCGAGTCAGCTCAGCTACGCGGGCGTGACGAGGAACGTGGCGAACACCTGGTCGAGTACCGCCAGGTCGGCCTCCGACACCAGTTGCATCACGACGATGGCCGTGAACGAGTTGTCCGGCGGCACTGCTGCCACCGTCACGTAGACGGTGGGCGTGCCTCCACAGTCGGTGAACGTCTGGTATCGACCGGTGTACGCGGCGTCGCTGTAGTCCTGGATCCCGGCGTCGGTGCATTCGCCGGGTGCCGGTGCGAACGCGGCGAGCGTCTCGTCGAGCGACGGCTGTGGTCCGACGGCCGTGAAGAACAACCCGGGCGTCAGGTAGTTGGCGTTGAACTCGTCGATCGACGGCGACGCCATGATCAGTGGAGCCTGCGTGCCGTCGTCGAGCGTGAACGGAGCGAGGTCGATGTCGGCCCATTCGACCGGCACGTCGACGGTCAGCACACCCGTCTCGTCGGTGAGCGACTGATACCCGCTGATCTCGGGCGACTCCGGCGTCTCCTCCACTGGATCCTCTGCGACCTCGTCGCCGAGCTCCTCGGCGAACGAAAAGGCCTGCTCGAGCACCTTGTCGCCGTTGAGCTCGCCGCGCAACACCTCGGACGTGTCGAAGCGCAGCACTTCGACGGTGATCGGCCGATCGCCCGACGTCCGCAGCACGTCGCAGTAGTCGGAGTACGTGCCGTCGTCGGCGATCGGGAGACCGTTGAGCGCCGTGACGATGTCGCCGGGCAGGATCTCGGTCTCCGAAGCCGGTGAGCCCGGCGCCACGCCGGCGACCCAGATCCCCGAGATCCCGGCCTCCTCGTCGAACACTGCCTGGCCGTTGATGCCGAGCGCCTCGAAGTCGCCGTCGATCAAGCGATCGACGACTGGTTCGGCGAGCTCCTTGCTGATCGCGAAGAACTGCGACGTGTTGGTCTGCGAACCAGTGGCGTAGTTGACGGCGGCGACCTGGCCTTCAGCGGTCACAAGCGGACCGCCGGAGTTGCCGGGCTGGATGTTGGCGTCGTGCTCGATGGTCGAGTCGATCGAGGCCCACGGCGTCTCGCCCGACGCCTCGGCCTTGGCCACGATGCCGCGGGTCAGCGTGAACTCGGGGTCACCCAGCGGGAAGCCGGCTGCGTAGATCTCGAGCCCGGCAGACAGATCGCCGTCGTACCACTCGAGGTACGGCAGCGGCTCGTCCTCGGTGATGTCGATCACCGCCAGGTCGTTGCACTCCGACACGCCGAGCACGACCGCGTTGAAGCTCCGGTCGAGCTCGCCCCCGACGTACACCTCGAGCGTGGCAGCCCCGGTGACGACGTGGTTGTTGGTGACGACGATGCCGTCGGGGCTGATGATGAACCCGCTGCCGGAACCAGCGTTCGAGGCGACGCCGAGCTCGGGGTCGCGGATCGTCCCTTCGGCGATGATCTGCACGACGGCCGGCTGGACGTTGTCGAACCCGACCTGGGCGCCCGAAGAGTCGGCGGCGGTGGTCTCGGGCGCGGCGGTGTCGTCGGGCGCTTCGGTGTCGTCGGGCGCGTCTGTGTCGTCAGGCCCGTCGGTCGCTTCCGAGACGTCGTCGCCCCCACCTCCGCAGGCGGCGACGGTGAGGCCGACCACCGCGAGCAGTCCGAACATTCTGGGCAGCGTCCGCCGTGTCATGCGCCGAAGTGTAAGCATCGGGGACTGTCGTTCGCGACATCTCCCCCGACTCGGTCGGGGTAGCGTCGCCACGGTGGCGCGCCCCACCGAACACGGTGACCCGGTCGAGCTCGTGGCCGACGGACGCCCGTTCGCGATCACGAGCCCGAACAAGGTCATGTTCCCCGAGCGCGGTGAAACCAAGCTCGATCTGGCGAGGTACTACCTCGACGTCGGCGAGGCGATCATGCGCACCCTGCGGGATCGTCCGGTGTTGCTCGAGCGCTATCCGAACGGGGTTGGCGCCCAGTCGTTCTTCCAGAAGCGGATCCCCGACACCGCACCCGACTGGCTCGTGACGACGACAGTGCAGACCATCAACGGCACCCCCTCGCGGGCGCTCGTGATCGCCGACCTCGCCCACGTATTGTGGGCCGTCAACCAGGGCGTGCTCGGCCTGCACGTGTGGCCGTACCGGGCGTCGACGCCGAACGACGCCGACGAGCTGCGGATCGACCTCGATCCGTCGCCGGGCGTGCCGTTCGATGGGGTACGTGAGGCCGCTGGCCACGTGTTCACCTATCTCGCCGAGCTCGGCATCATGAGCTACCCGAAGACGACGGGCAGCAAGGGCCTGCACGTGTACGTGCGGGTCGAGCCAGGGTGGGACTCGTTCGCGGTGCGCGGCGCGAGCATCACCGTCGCCCGCGAGATGGCGCGCCGCCACCCCGACCTGTTGACCGACAAGTGGTGGAAAGAAGAACGCGGGCGTCGGGTGTTCATCGACTTCAACCAGAACGCACCGCACAAGAACGTGTTCGGCGCCTGGGGTGTTCGACCGCGCGTCGGAGCCCAGGTGTCGACGCCATTCGCGTGGGACGAGTTGGGATCGATCGACCACGAGGAGCTCACGATGGCGACCGTTCCGGCCCGCCTCGCCGAGCACGGCGATCCGTGGGAGTCGATGGACGACGACCCGCAGTCGATCGCCCCGCTCGTCGAACGCTTCGCCGAGGACCTCGCCGACGGCATCCCCGACGCGCCGTGGCCGCCGGTCTACCCCAAGATGCCCAATGAAGCGCCCCGCGTCGCGCCCAGCCGGGCGAAGAAGGAGCCATGACCGCATGACGACCCGTCTGACGAGTGTCGTGATCGACGCCGCTCATCCCGGCGCGCTCGCCCACTGGTGGTCGGACGCGATCGGGTGGCCGATCACGTACGTCGCGCCCGACGAGGTGGTCGTCGAGCCGGCCGGTAACGGTCAGTCGTACGACGTCCCGGCGCTGGTGTTCGGGGAAGGCGTCGACCCGAAGATCACGAAGAACCGCGTCCACCTCGATCTCGCCAGTGATTCCGCGGAACATCAGGCCGAACTCGTCGCACGGCTGGTCGCCGCCGGCGCGGCCCACGTCGACGTCGGTCAGTCGGACGTCCCATGGGTCGTGCTCGCCGATCCGGAGGGCAACGAGTTCTGCGTGCTCGAACCGCGTGAACGTCACGTCGGTCGCGGTCCGATCGCGTCGATCGTCGTCGACGCTGCCGACCCGTCGGCGGTCGCCCGCTTCTGGGTCGCCGCCAGCGGCTGGCCGATCGCCGAGGAGAGCGAGGGAGGAGTCACGCTGCACAACCCCCGGGGGCTGCTCCCCGACCTCGATTTCGTGCCAGTCGACGACGCCAAGGTCGTGAAGAACCGGATTCACCTCGA
>DATMDV010000235.1:0-10588 GCA_035557475.1 Ilumatobacteraceae bacterium | reverse complement strand
CAGCGCCTTGGTGTAAGCGAACCGGGCTTCCGCTCCGTGGCGGACGAGTTGGAGCGAGCGTTGCTGCAGCTCCGCCGTGTCGGCGTGCTCGAGCACGATCTGGTAGCCGCGCTCGCCGTGGATCTCGTCGCTCGTGATGTGCAGATCGAAGAACTCGGTCTCCTCCTCGGTGAAGCCGTATTTCTCGAGCAGCACCGGGTACTGGCGGCGGTAGATCGACGGCACCTGCGACTCGAGGCCGACCACCAGCGCCGCGGTGGCCACCGCGAAGTGCTCGCGCATCGCCGTGGCGTAGCACCACCCCTGCAGGCCACGGGTGACGGCACACGCGTTGTCGATGTCGATGACGCGCTCCCGCGTCGTGCCGCACGCCTCGGCAAATCGGATCAGGAGATCGGTGTGGCGGATGTCGCTGAGCTCCTCCTCGTACATGTTCTGCAGGAGGAAGTCCTTGGCATCGGTGGCGTGGTCCGGCGTGTTCGAGTAGATGTACCCGAGGTAATCGGCGAAGGGACCGACGTAGTGGTAGTGGTTCTCGGCCCAGCGGGCGAAGTGGTCGCGGCTCAACTCGCCTTGCGCCCAGGCCAGCGAGAACGATGCGTTCTTGGCCTCACGACCTTTGATCGCGGCCTCGAGGGCGTCACGGAACTCGGGCTTGGAGAGCAGTTCGGCCATGGCTCGTCACCTTTCGTGCGATAGCGCTCGGCGGCGGTGCCCCCGTGCGCATCGGTTGTCAGCTGAGTATACAGTATACTTTCACCGTGGTCCCGGCAAGGCCCGTCCGGCGAAGCTGGCCGGCGGAATGACTCCCGGAAAAATGAAGCAAGGTTCCCGATGAGCGAGCCCGAACCCCGGCTCCGACGCGCGGAGGAGTCCGCACGCGAGTGGCTGCGGCAGTGGGGCGCCGAGGTCGCGGCCGTCGACATCGCCGCCGCCCGCCGGCGGTTCGCGGACGACCTGTCGGCGTTCGGCACCCGCGCCGACGTGGTGATCGGACGCGATCACGTCGAACACGAACAGTGGTTGCCGACCTGGCCGGCGATCGAGGACTTCGCGTTCGACGCCGACTCCGCGCAGGTGATCATCTCCGCCGACGGGCTGACGGCCGTGGTGGCGACGGCGTGGACGTCGACGGGCATCGACGAGCACGGCGATCAATTCCCTCGGCCGGGACGGGCCACGATCGTGCTGCGCCGCGCCGGACCATCGGCCGATTGGAGCGGTGTCCACACCCACTTCTCGCTCGCCCGCGGTGTGCCGCAGACCACGCACGGCAGGCGCCAGGCCAAGCAGTGACGCCGTCGGCGGCGGCCACCGCGGTGATGGCCGAGCAGTGCACCGGCCGCGGTCGCGACGGCGTGGTGTGCGCAGCGGCACCACTCGCAGCGCTCGCCGGCGCGGCGTGCCTGCGCGACGGGGGCAACGCGTTCGACGCCGTTGTCGCAGGAGCACTTGCCGAGACCGTGCTGCTCCCGCCGAAGTGCGGCCTCGGCGGTGACCTCGTCGCGATCGTGCTGCGGTCGGGCGCCGATCGGCCTGAGGCGCTGATCGCCGTTGGCGGCGCACCGGCCGGGCTCGCTGCGGTCGCCTCCTCCGGCGCGTGGCGCGATGTCGGTCCCTATTCGGTCGGCCCTCCCGCCGCGGCCGCCGGCTACGCGTCGCTCGCCGAGCTCGGCGTGCTCGGCCGCCACCGACTCGCGGCACCGGCGATCGATCTCGCCCGCAACGGCTTCCCATGGGCGCCGGTGTGCTCCCGCCTGTCCGACCAGGCTGCCGAGCTCGTCGCCGAGATGAATCCCGACGGCTGCACGTACTTCCCGAACGGTGCGTCGATCGCGCCGGGCGCGCTGACGCAGCTGCCAGGCCTCGCCGACGTGCTCGACGAGTGGGTGGCGCGCGGCGACCGCATGCTCGACGGACCGGTCGGTGACGCGATCGTCGACGCGGTCCAGTCGCGCGGTGGGGTACTCGACCGCGCCAGCCTCGAGTTCGCCGGCGCCGAGTGGTCACCGTGCGCGACCCGAACCATCGCCGGCCGACCGGTATGGACGACGCCGGCTCCGACCCACGGTCCACTGCTGCTCGACGCGATCGACGTCGGCAACGCCGAGACGGCCGATGCCGGCGCCGTCTACTGCAACGTGCTCGCGGCGATCGGTCGAGGTCGCGACACGCTCGCCGACCCCAGCGGCACGTCGATCGTCAGCGCCGGAGACCGGCACGGCAACGTGGTCGTCATCGTGCACAGCAACTCGTTCCCGCGCTTCGGCAGCGGGATCGTCGTGGCGGGGTATGACCTCGTGCTCGCGAACCGCGCCGGACGCGGGTTCAGTCCGGTGCCCGGTCACCCGAACTTCCCGACCACCGGTCGGCGTCCGGCGACCACCCTCCACGCGTGGGCGGTCGGCGGACCCGACGCGACCGGCGTACGTCTGATGGGCGGCACCCCGGGTGGCGCCAACCAGATCGTCTGGAACGCGCAATCACTGACCCGCGTGCTGGCCGGGTGCGACGAGCCCGGGTTCCTCGTCACGGCGCCCCTGTGGGAATGGCTGCCCGACGACGACGGCGTGCGGGTCGAGGGCGGCACTCCCGAGACGGATGTAGATGCGCTCACGGCGGTCGCGCCGCGTGTCGTCGGCGCATCGCACTGGGGGTGCAAGAGCGCCCAGCAGGTCGTGCGCGTGCCGGACGCCGGGTGCGCGTGGGTCGGCGCCGCCGACCCGCGAACTCAGGGCGCGGCGATCGGCGTGTGAGCCGCGTCGGCGGTTCGCACCGGCCGGCAGAACCACACCAGCGAGAGGGGCGCGAGCACGCAGATCAGCACCGTCCATCGCAGCCCGATCGGGCTGTTGCCGATGATCACACCGGCGAGGGCGCCGATGCCGATCTGCGCACTGCGGTAGGCGCCGAGCGCCAAACCGTTGCCGCCGAAACGTTCGACGGCGAGCACGTTGGCGACCGGGAAGATCGAGCTCACGGTGCCCGCGAAGAGGGCGGCGATGCAGTAGGTGACGATGCCGGCCGGGAGTACGACCCACAGCACGCCGGTCACCGAGAGCAGCACGCCTGTGCGGAGCACGCTCGCCCGCGGGCCGATGCGATCGGCGCTGGCACCACCGACGAGCTTGGCCCCGATCGAGACGATCCGACCGATGGCGAGCAGCGCGGCTGCCCTGGCCTCTGACAACCCCCACTCGTCGACCGCGTACGTGGCGAAGAACGCGAGCACCCCGTATTGCAGGATGGCGCCGACGGTGCCGACGATCGTCGGCAGACCGAGCACCGTCCGCCATGGCAGCGACCACGGCGCGCCGCGCACCGGTTGTTCGGTCGACATCGTTGCGGTGACGGCCAGGGCCGCCAGCGCCAGCCCGGCCGCGATCCAGAACGGCACACGCCATCCGGCCGACGCGCCGATCACGCCGAACAACGCCGCGACGGCGAGCCCGATGCTGAACGCAACGCCGTAGATCCCCATCGCGAAACCACGGCGGTTCGGGCCGGCGAAGATCGCCACCGCCTGCAGACCGGCCGGGAAGAACAGACCCGCGCCGGCACCCAACAGCACCTGGGCGACGACGATTCCACCGAAGCCGTCGGCGGTGGCGGCCAGGGCTGCGCCACATCCGGTGACCACCGTGCCGCATCGGATCACGGTGATCGCCGACCATCGGCGCAGGGCCACGCCGCTCACCATGTTGAACACCGCGATCGACAGCGCCAGCACTCCGAACGCCACGCCACCCTGGCCCTCCGACAGACCGAGGTCGTCGCGTGCGGTCGGGAACAGGGGCGAGAGCAGTTGTTCGCCGACGGTCGCGGCGAAGTACGTCCCGCACACGAGGGCCAGCGCGCCCCAACGGGGCCGGCCCGTGGACATCTCGTATACAGTATCCACCATGTCCGGGAAGCCGGGTCCGGCCATCCCTCATCTGGACGTTGCCGCCCACCCACATCTCGACGATCGCATCGTGAGCGACTTGCTCGACCTGGCCGGCGTGACCGATGTGGTCGGGGCGGCCTTCGCGGCGTGGGGGCGCGGCGAGGCGGCGACGACGCAACGCGTCCGCAGCCAGGCGTCGGGCGCGATGGCGAGTGCGATGGCGGCCGTCGCCCCGCCGTACAGCGGCGGCAAGGTCTATTCGACGAAGCAGGGCGTGTTCACGTTCCTCGTCGTGTTGTTCGACATGGACGGCCGCCTGCTCTGCACGCTCGACGGCGACGCGCTCACCCGGCTCCGCACGCCGGCGGTGTGCGCCGTGGCACTCCGCAACTTGGCGCCGACCGCCCCGACCGTCGCCGCCGTCATCGGTGCCGGCCGTCAGGGCTGGACCCACGTGGAGATGCTCGCCGCCGAGATGCCGGACCTCCACGAGATCCGCATCCACGACCACGGCCCCGACGCAACCGAGGCGATGGCCGCCCGCGCCCGAGCGCGCGGGATCCCTGCGACCGCCGCCTCGTCGGCGACCGAGGCGGTCACCGATGCCGACGTGATCGTCACGGCGACGCCGAGCTCGTCACCGTTGTTCGCCGCGTCAGCGATCGGCGATCGGGCACTGATCTGTGCCGTCGGGGCGACGAAGTACGACCGGTGCGAGATCGGACCCGACGTCGTCGAGCGATGCGCGACCGTCGTGTGCGACGACGCCGTCGGGAGCCGCGCCGAATGCGGCGACCTCATCCACGCGGCCGCCGCCGGCCGGTTCGACTGGGCGCGCGCCGTCGAGTTGCGCGACGTCGTCGCCGGTGCGATCGACGTCGAGCGGGCAGGCACTACACCGGTGCTGTTCGAGACGCAGGGCGTGGCGCTGCAAGATGTTGCCGCCGCCGGTCTTGCGTTCGAGCGCTACGTCGCCGAGCACGCCGGGCAACCATCTCAGTTCACGCGTCGAAAGGACGCCACATGATCCAGCACAACCGACTCACCCTCACCGAAGCCGAGCTCGTCGCCGACGCGGCGATCGCCAAGGCGGCCGAGCTCGGCATCGGCTCGGTGGTCGCGGTCTGCGACCATGCCGGCTGGCCGATCGTGGTCAAGCGACCCGACAACGCCAAGCCGACGAGCGTCGAGATCGCGATCAACAAGGCGTTCACCGCCGCCTGCCACCGCCGCCCCACCCACACCTACACGAACGCCCAGTCGGGCGGCGAGGCGTTCGGCATCATGAACATGCACAGCGGCCGGTTCGCGATCTTCGTCGGCGGCTGGCCGATCGAGGTCGACGGTGAGGTGGTCGGCGGGATCGGGGTGAGTGGCGGCCACACGAAGGAGGACATCGCGTGCTGCAAGGCCGGCGTGGCTGCGATCCTCGAGCATCTCGGTCAGCCGGTCGACTTCTCGAAGTGGGACAGCTGGTCACCGCCGGCACCGTCGCAATGAACGCGTCCACGACGAGCGCGTCACAGGAGCAGGTCCGGTGACGGTGACGGTGACGAACCGCATCGGCGGCGACACGGTCGCCGCGGCCGACGGCGCGACGTTCGAGCGCGCCAACCCTGCCGACCGCCGCCAGATCGTCACGGTCGCGCCCGAGTCGTCGCTCGCCGACGTCACCGCGGCCGTCGACGCGGCGAGCGATGCCGCCACTGCGTGGCGACGCACGACGCCGACGCGGCGTGCCGAGATCCTCACGGCGGCGGCGCGACTCCTCGCCGAGCGCGCCGACGACATCGCGGTCGAGATGGTGGCCGAGGAGGGCAAGCCGATCGGTGACGCCAAGATGGAGGCGTCTCGCACGCCCCGCAACCTCGAGCTCTATGCCGGCGAGGCGTACCGCCTGACGGGCGCCACGTTCCCGAGCGACGACACGCCGATCGTGTACTCGGTGCTCGATCCCATCGGCGTCGTCGGCGTGATCACACCGTGGAACTTCCCGCTCAACCTGGCGAGCCGCAAGATCGGACCGGCGCTGGCCGCCGGCAACACCGTCGTGTTCAAGCCCTCTCCGTTGACACCGCTGATGGGAGAGCGGCTGGCCGCCGCGTTCATCGACGCCGGGTTGCCCGACGGTGTGCTCAACGTCGTGCACGGCTTCCAGGCCGGCGCCCACCTCGTCGCTGACGAGCGCGTCGGCGCGATCACGTTCACCGGCTCGACCGCAACCGGTCGCAAGATCCACGCCGCGGTCGGCCTCGGCAGACGCGTGCAACTCGAGCTCGGCGGCAAGAACCCGATCATCGTCCTCGCCGACGCCGACCTCGACGCCGCGGCCGCCATCGTGGCGCGCAGCAGCTTCAGTCTCACCGGTCAGGCGTGCACCGGCGCCGGCCGGATCCTCGTCGCCGACGCGATCCACGACGCGCTCGTCGACAAGGTCGTCGAGCTAGCGGGCAAACACGTGATCGGCCCGGGCGACAGGGCAGGCGTCACGCTCGGTCCGCTCATCGACGCCCACGCCGTCGACGCGATGCGCACAACGGTCGCGACGGCCGAGCGCGACGGTGCCGAACTCGCGTGCGGCGGTACTGCGCTCGACGACGACGATCTGCAGTTCGGTTGCTTCTACCCGCCGACCGTGCTGACGGGCGTCAAGTCGGCGAGTGAGTTGGCATCACGTGAGGTGTTCGGGCCGGTGATCGGCTTCGAGACGTTCAGCGATCTCGACGAGGCGATCGCGTCGGCGAACGCCGTCGAGTACGGCTTGTCGGCCGCGATTTGCACCCGTGACATCGCCGCCGCCCAGCGCTTCGCAGCCGAGATCGAGGCCGGGATGGTGCGCGTCAACCGTCCGACGGTGGGCGCCGCGTTCAACGCGCCGTTCGGTGGCATCAAGCAGTCGGGCACCGGGATGCATCGCGAGCAGCTCGGACCGACCGTCATGGACTTCTACACCACCACCCGCACGATCTGGTTCGGGAGCTGACATGGACCTCGAGCTCCGCGATCGCCGCGCACTCGTCTTCGGTTCGTCGAGCGGACTCGGACGGGCCGTCGCCGCGGCGCTCGTTCGAGAAGGCGCACGGGTCGCCGTCGTCAGCCGCAGCCTCGACCGGGCACGCGTCGCCCTCGACGAGATCGGCGCCGACGTCGCGCTGCGCGCCGACCTCACCGTCGACGGCGACGGGGCCACCGCCGTCGGCGCGGCAGCGTCGGCGTTCGGCGGGCTCGACATCTGCGTGATCAACACCGGCGGCGGGCAGCCGGGGCCGATCCTCTCGACGGACGGGGCCGACGACGCGGCGTACCGTTCGATGCTGCGGCCGGTGTTGGAGGTCAGCCGCGCCGCGGCGCCGTACGTCACCGCCGACCGCGCAGGTCGACTCGTCTATCTCACGTCGCGCTCGGTCGTCGAGGCCAGTCCCGACCTCGCGTTGAGCTCGGTGTTCCGCAGCGGCGTCCACGCCGCGGCGCGCTCACTGGCGATCGAGCTGGCGCCGAGGGCGACCGTGAACGTCGTCGTCACCGGGCAGTTCGACACGCCCGCCCTCGGACGCTTCGAGGCGGCGCGCGCGGCGGCCACCGGCAGCACGCCCGAACACGTTCGAGACGAGCACATCGAGGCGATCCCGATGGGTCGGCTGGGCACCGCGGCCGAGTTCGCCGACGTCGTGACGTTCCTCTGCAGCGCCCGCGCCGGGTATGTCACCGGAACGGCGCTGCGGATCGACGGTGGCGCGATACGCGGGTTCTGACCGTTACGGCGCGAGCGCTGCGAAGTAGGCGTCGCGGGCGTTGCGGATGTGCGTGCACGCCATGGCCCGGGCGCCGTCGCGATCGCGTTCGGCGATGCGCGCCGTGATCGCGTTGTGCTCGCCCCACGACCACAGTCCGCGCTCACGGACGCGACGTGTGTACATCCACTCGATGACATGGGTGAGACCGTCGAGCACCTCGATCAGCAGGTCGTTGCCGGCCGACTCGACGACGAGACGGTGGAACCGTGTGTTGAGCGTCGGCAGGGGCGTCATGTCGCCAGTCGCCAAGCACGTGCGTCCGGCATCGACGACCTCGTGCATCTCGCGGAGCTGCTCGTCGGTTCGGCGGATCGCAGCGAGGCCGGCGACGAGCCCCTCGAGCGGCTCGCGCACCTCGAACAGCTGGGCTGCGCGATCGTCGGACAGCACCATCACCCGCGCCCCGCGCCGCGGTTCGATCTCGACGAAGCCCTCGCGAGCAAGCGTCTGCAGCGCCTCGCGCACCGGGTTGCGGCTGACGCCGAGCTCCTGTGCCAGCTGGTCCTCGAGGATGCGGTCGCCCTGCGGGAGCGAACCGGCGATGATCCGCCGTCGGATCTCGTCGCGCACCACGACCCGCAGCGGTTGGTGGGCGACTCCGACCGGCGTCTTCGCCGACCCACCGATCGTGGCAACCTCTTGTCGCAGGCCCGTCACCCTGTCTATTGTATAAAGTATTCGTGAGCGCCGCTCGCGCAATCCTGGGGAGGAAGCCACTTGATCAAGCGCCACCGAATCTTGGGTGCCGTCATCGCGCTCAGCGCGGTCTTCGCCGCATGCGGAGGAGACGACGACGATGCCGATTCCAGTGACTCCACCGAAGCACCCGGTGGTGACTCGACCGAACCCCCTGGCGACACGGCTGCCGACGGCACCGCACCCGATGACGGCGCGCCTACCGACGGGGCGACGGTCACGATCGCGCTCGGCTCCGAGCCGACGAGCCTCGACCCGCATGTCGTCGACGACGGCGGCGAGCGCGCCATCAACGACAACGTCTACGAAACGCTCCTCACGCGTGATGCCGACGGCGAGCTCGGACCCGGGCTCGCCACCGAGCTTCCGACCCAGATCGACGACACGACGTGGGAGTTCAAGCTCCGTGAGGGTGTGACATTCCACGACGGCACGCCGTTCACCGCCGACGCGGTGGTCGCCAGCGTCGACCGCATGATCCGCCTCGTCACCGAGGAGAAGACCGACAACAGCGGCTTCTACGGCACGCTCGCCGGCGCCACTGCGGTCGACGACCTCACGGTGCAGATCACGACCACCGGCCCCGACGGCGTGCTGCCGGCGCGCATGTACTGGCTGAAGATCGTCGCCCCGGGCACCGAGGCCAATGACGACCTCTCGGAAGCCTCGAACGGCACCGGCCCCTACACGTACACGGGCCGCGAAGCTGGCGTGTTCGTCGAGCTCGCCGCCAACCCCGACTACTGGGACGGCGCGCCGTCGATCACGTCGGTGAGGTACGAGTTCGTCAGTGAGGCCGGGACACGGCTCGCCGGCCTCAAGTCGGAACGGTACGACTTGATCACGAACCTGGCGCCCAACACCGTCGAGGAAGCTCCGAAGTACGAGGCCAGGCAGGGCCAGGAGCACCCGGTCCTGATCCTCGACGCCGACGAGGGCATCACGGCCGACGTGAACGTGCGCAAGGCGCTGAACCTGGCGATCGACAAAGAGGCGCTCGCCGACGCGATCTTCAGCGGATTCGCCGTGCTCGACGAGGGTCAGGTATTGAGCCCGTCGATCCTCGGCTACAACGACTCCCTCGAGGCCTACGCCTACGACCCCGACGAGGCCGCCCGCCTGATCGAAGAGGCCGGCGTCGCCGGCGAGACGATCACGCTCATCGGCGAGTCGTCGGGACGCTGGCTGAACGACCGCGACCTCGTCGAAGCAGTCGCCGGCTACTGGACGGCAGCCGGACTCGAGGTCGACCTCCAGACGCCTGAGTTCGGCGCCTACCTCGACATCCTGTTCGACCGCGACAACCGCGAGGACGCGATCTTCGTCTCGAGCTCGAACGACATCCTCGACCCCGACCGTCAGCTCAGCACGTACTACCAGGCGGGTGGCATCGGATCGTCGAACTCCGACGCCGACCTGTCGGCGCTGATCGACGAGGGTCGGGCCGAGCTCGACGCCGACGCCCGGGCGGCGATCTATCAGGACGCCGTCCAGCTCGCGTACGATCAGGCCTACTTCGCCTGGCTCGTCAGCAACCAGGACCTCTACGGAATGAGCGAGCGGTTGACCTACACCCCGCGGGTGGACTCCAAGCTGCTCGTCAAGGACATGAGCGTGTCCGGCTGAGCCGCCGCGCTGGCCGGGAGCGACAGCGAGACCAATGGGACGATACATCGCACGACGCCTCGGGCAGGGGCTGGTGGTCATCTTCGGAGTGACCGTCTTCGTGTTCGTGGTCACTCGCTTGATCGGCGATCCCGTGAAGTTCATGCTGCCGCTCTCGGCTACCGAGGAACAGCGCGAATCCACTCGCGCCGCACTCGGCCTCGACCGGTCGATCCCGCGCCAGTTCGTCGACTTCCTCGGCGACCTGGTGCGGCTCGATCTCGGTGAGAGCACCTACGTCCGCGGCCAGTCGACACTGTCGGTCGTGGGTGACTACCTGCCGCGCACGTTCCAGCTGGTGGCGTTCGGGATGCTCCTCGCGATCCTGCTGAGCGTCCCCCTCGGCCTGCTCGCGGCGCGCAAGCCGGGAGGTCCGCTCGACCGTCTCCTCACCACGCTGTCGCTCGTCGGGCTGTCGATGCCACAGTTCTTCCTCGGCGGCGTGTTGGTCATCCTGTTCACGGTCAAGCTGCGCTGGTTCCAGACGGGGGTGGGTCCGTGGCACACGAACCTCGTGCTTCCGGCCGTTTGCCTCGCGCTTCCGGCG
>DATMDV010000234.1:0-5219 GCA_035557475.1 Ilumatobacteraceae bacterium | reverse complement strand
GGTTCCACCCGAGCGTCTACCTGGGCATCGTGAAGTTCCTCGGCTTCGAGCAGATCTTCAAGAACTCGCTCACCGGCATGCCGATCGGCGGCGGCAAGGGCGGCAGCGACTTCGACCCCAAGGGCAAGTCCGACGCCGAGGTCATGCGCTTCTGCCAGTCGTTCATGACCGAGCTGTCGAGCCACATCGGCCAGTACACGGATGTGCCCGCTGGCGACATCGGCGTCGGCGGGCGCGAGCTCGGCTACCTGTTCGGCCAGTACAAGCGGCTCACGAACGCGTACGAGTCGGGCGTGCTGACCGGCAAGGGGCTGACCTGGGGCGGCTCGCAGGTGCGGTTGCGAGAGGCGATCGTGTCGCTGCGCGCCGAGTTGGACGAGCCAGCCGATGAGGACACGGATTTCGCTGACGTTCGGGAGCGCTTGTCGTGGGTGTTGACGGCATTGCGGCATCAACGGGCCCGCGAGTCCGATCTGATCTATGAGGCCTACTTCGACGCGTTCAACATCGAACTTGGCGCCGACGATGGGACGCTCGGTGATGACAGGTCCGGAGCCGATCACTGACGAGTCGTCGCCAAGCGTCCCGTGGCGTTCGGTCAGGCACGGACCTCTTGGCGCATGAACGTCACATAGGCCGCGGCGAACAACACGACGGCGCCGGCCACGAGGCTGATCAGTTGCCACCAGGCGAGGATCAGGCTCTGATCGAGTGGGAGCGTGCTCGGCAGGGCCAGGTCGTTCTGTTCGAGAACGAGGATGCCGGTGCTCTGCCGGGTCGGGTTGAGCAGCACGCCGGTCGCCTCCTTGTAGAGCTGATCGGGTGACAGGCGGCGCACCGTGAGCTCGAGGCGCGCGTTGGCGAGCACGTCCTCGCTCGTCGCGTCGGCTGGGACGTCGCGGAACGTGTCGGCGACGACACCCGCGATCAGCCCGGCGAACAGCGTGAGCACGAGCCAGATCGCGATCGCCGCGAGCGCGGCCGTGGAAGCGCGTCGACTCACCACCGACAGGAGGAGCGACAGTGCCAGCCAGAGCGCGATGTAGACGACAGCGACGGCGTAGAAGGCGAAGATCCGTACGAGGTCGCTTTGGGTCGGGCCGATGCCGAGACGGATCGCTCCGTATGCCGATACGAGGGCGATCACGCTCGCGAGCGCCAGCGCGATTGCGCTGATTCCGGCAGCGAACTTGCCGTTGATGATCTCGTCGCGGTGGATCGGTTGGGCGACGAGCCGCGGGAGCGTGCCCTGCGCGCGCTCGCCGTTGACGGCGTCGAACCCGAAGGCGATGCCGAGGAGGGGTCCGAGTATCCCGAGGAACTCGTGGAACGCCGGAACCCGCTCGGGCGACAGGGTGAACAGGAGCAGGAACACCGACGGCGTCTGCGTCGCCGAATCGGCGGCATCGCGGATTGGGCCGCTCGCCGAGTGCACCGCCGCCAAGCCGGCCAGCGCGACGAGAACGAGGAGGATCACGAACCGCACCGAGTGGACGTGGTCGGCGAACTCCTTGCGGGCGACGATGCGCCACCCGGCACGGAACCTGATGATGTCGTGATCAGGTGTGGGGACGGAGCTGGAGTCCGTCGTGGCCGTCGGCGTCGAAGAGGTCGGGACCATCTCAGCTCTCACCCGGGTCGTGGAAGTACCGGTGGTAGATGGTGTCGAGGTCAGCGCCACGGCGCGTGAGCTCGGTCAGGTATCCGCCGTGATCGGAGACCGCGAGCTGCACCTCGCGTCGTACGTCGCGCCCCGCGAAGAGCAGCAGCCGATCGTCGTCGTGGCCGACGTCGTGCACGCCGTCGACCGCACGCAGCACTGTCGCCGGCTCGGCCATGCCGGCCACGCCGACGACGAACACCCACTGGTCGAGGTCGGTCGCCAGGTCGTCGACAGTGCCGAGCGCGACGAGCCGGCCGGCGACGAAGATCCCGATCCGGTCGCACACCTGCTCGACTTGGTGCAGCAGGTGCGACGACAGGAGCACCGTGACGCCGTGCTCGTCGCTGAGCCGGGCGACGAGTGCCAGCAGCTCCCGTACGCCCTCTGGGTCGATGTTGACCGTCGGCTCGTCGAGGATCAGGATCGATGGCTGTTTGACCAGTGCGTCGGCGAGCCCCAGCCGTTGACGCATTCCACGGGAATAGCCTCCGACCTTGCGATCGGCGACGTCGGAGAGCCCGACCATGGCGAGCAGCTCGTCCGTGCGGCGCCGCCCCTCGCTCTTCGTCAGGCGGTTGAGGTCTGCGGTGTACAGCAGATTGTCGCGTCCCGTCAGGTCCTCGTAGAAGCCGACCTCGTCGGGGAGGTATCCGACCCGGGACTTGACCCGCAATGGATCGCGGGTTGGATCGATCCCGTCGACGAGAGCCGATCCCGACGTCGGCTCGGTGAGACCGAGCAACATCAGGATCGTCGTCGTCTTGCCCGCGCCGTTGGGGCCGAGGAGCCCGAAAACCTCGCCGCGGTGGATGTCCAGCGACAGCGCGTCGACGGCGACCGTGTCCCCGTAGCGCTTCGTGAGGCCGTCGGCCCGCACGGCGACTGCGCCAGAGCTGAGAGGAGGCGACGTCATGTCGGCGTCGGTCGCGCTCGGCATCACCGCCGTCCGAAGCGGAGGAACACGCCGGCGAGCAGCGCGATGACGGCAACGATGACGCCGATGGCGATGACGCCCAGGGTCCGCGAGCCTTCGAGGGAGAAGCGCAGCTCCATCTCGCTGGAGTCGCTGCCCGCGCTCGATCGCACCGCGATGGCGTAGTCGCCGGCGACTGCGTCCTCGGCCGGCGAGATGACGGCTGTCACCTGGGCCGTCTCGTTGGGCCGCACGTTCTCGATCGTGTCCGGTTCGAACGACACCTCCCACCCGGTTGGGGCGGTGGCGGCGAACTTGACGTCCTCCAACGCCGCCGTCCCGGTGTTGGCGATCATCATCGACAGCCGCTTCTGATCGCCTGCACCACCCGACACGTCGAGCCGCTGGTCGGCGGTCGCAAGCGTCAGCTCAGGTGTGCCGGTCACCTGGGCGGTGAGCGAGATCGTGCCGCTCGCTCCGCTCGCCGCGGTGACGGCGACGTCGATCGGATAGTCCCCTTCAGCCGCGGTGTCCGGCGGTGTCGCTGTCACCGTCACCGTGCTCGTGCCCCCGGCCTCGATCGTCACGGTGGCAGCCTGTGCCTCTGCGGTCGGCGACGCCGTCACGGTCCATCCCTGCGGCCCTTGCGGCGCGAACGTGAATGTCTCCTCCTCTGGCGTGTTGTTGGTGATCGTGAGCGTGTAGCTGAACGCCGATCCCGGGTCGCCGCGCAGCGACGGGAAATCGGCCGTCAACCCGATGCCGGCATCCACCTGCTCCTGGACGACGAGCGTGATGATCAGCTCACGCCGATCCGCGCCGTCGGACGCGGCGAGCACCAGCGGATAGTTGCCCGCGTCGGCATCGGGCGGCACCGTGACCTCGAGCGTCACCTCGCCGGGCGTGTCGGGCGCGGCGGTGACCGACTGCACGACGAAGCCGCCGCCCCGCATCGTTGTCGACCAGCCGTCCGGCACTTCGGCGATCTCGAGATCGACGGGCTCGATGATGCCGGCACTGACCGAGACGTCGAACTCGACCGTCGAGCCAGGCTGGGCTGCGACGGAGGGGTAAGGCGTCGAGATCGTCAATGCGGGGTCGGCCGACGCTGACGCACCGCGCGTCGCGACGATCAACACGACGATCGCGAGCGCGGCGCCGATTCTGCGCGCGGGGCGGCGGCGGCGTGGGGAGGGCATGTGTCCACCTCGGAGGGTTCGATTCGGAGGGTTCGATTCGGAGGGTTCGATTCGGAGGGGAGGGGCGTGGTCGTTGGCTGATCACGCGCGGCGGTCGCGCGAGTGCCTTGCATCTGGCAACAAGGCAGTCTCGACAACACCACCAGTCGTCGGCGCGTGTCGATCAGGGGCCCCGGCCCTGCGTGCGGCCCGGTGCAGAGCAGTTGTGTCAGTTCCTACGCAGGGGTTCGTGCTTGGCCGGTGCGAGGCGGGGGCACCCCATCGTGCGATCACGCCGCGCTGAGCGCGACCAGATCGGTCGTCTCGTCAGGTGGTGGAGACCGACTCGACGTCGATCGCAGCTCGGCCGGTGCCAACTTCGACCTTGCGTGGTTTGGCCTGCTCGGCGACCGGGATTCGCAACGTGAGTACGCCGTCAGTGAAATCGGCCTCGATCTGCTCAGCGTCGAGACCCTCGCCGAGATGCACCTGCCGGCGATATGTGCCACGGTTCCGTTCGGACAGATAGACCTGGTCGCCTTCCTCGCGCTGCCAGGACCGTTCGGCGCTCACGGTGAGCACGCTGCGCTCGACGGTGATGTCCAAGCTGTCGGCGGCGACGCCGGGGAGATCGATCTGCACCCACACGTCGCTGCCACGCCGGAAGGCGTCCATCGGCATCGCCATGCTGCCGCTGGATGAACGGCCGAGCCGACCGAACAGCGCATCGAAATCACGGAACGGATCATTCTGGATCAACATCGTCGTCCTCCTCATGCTCGTCGATGATGTTTGATGTGACCCGCTGAACATGATTCACCATGCAAGATGGTTTGTCAAGATTCTTGAACGATCATTTCAGATTCGCTCGACGCGTGCCTGATGCGACCGCCACTGAGCCTCGGTGTGACGCAAAGAGGCCATGACGGCTGTCGACGGAGACCGACGACGCCTCGGCGTCCGTCGCTGGACCCACGGCGTGCCAGCCAGCCAGATGTCATCGGGGCACCTCACCTCGCAACCGCCCTCCAAGGCGGGTCGGACGGCGGTTGCACGGTCATTTTTGGCGGCCGTTGGTGAGGCGGGCGGTCGACCGAGGGGTCCCGATACGGGGTTCAGTCGACCGGCGCAGCGGCATTATCGGCACCCGGAAGTACGAACTTGAGGGGATTCTCGGAATTCTTTTTCGACGCGCCCTCGTTCTGGGCGGCTGATCGTTGCGGATGCCGAAAGGGATGGCCTCCCAGAAACAGGAGGCGGGGTCGGCGGGCGGGGAGCGCCGAGCGTCAGCTCCAGATGCGGGCGGCGGTGTCGACGACGTGGGCGAGCTTGGCCCACTGCTGGTCCTCGGTGAGAGCGTTGCCTTCGACGGTGCTGGCGAATCCGCATTGCGGGCTGAGGCACAGCTGGTCGAGCGGCGTGTACTTGGCGGCCTCGTCGATGCGGGCCGCGAGCTCGTCGTACG
>DATMDV010000233.1:0-9007 GCA_035557475.1 Ilumatobacteraceae bacterium | reverse complement strand
GCGTTCGAAGCGGCGGTCGAGCGCGGCGGCCAACTCGACGATGACGAGCTCCGTGAGTTGGCCGCCGTCGCGCTCGGCCGCGCCGGTTCAGTCGATCACCAATGACACAGTGACCAGCACAGTCACCAGCGCGGCTGATCGCCAGCGACGCCGAGGGCCGTCTTGCCGACCACCTCGTGGGTGAACGCCACGGTGCCGGGATGGAAGCCGCCCGCCCGGACGTCGCGGTAGAGGCGCTCGAGCTCGCTCGTCTTGAACATCGCCTGCCCACCGGCGACGTCGACGGCGATGTCGACCACGCGCTTGGCGCCCTCGGTGGCGCGCCACTTGGCGGACAGGATCTGCATCGCCCAGCGCTCGCCGTGGTCGACGCCAGCCGCGAAGTCGGCCGGCAGGCGATCGACGACCGCCCGCATCGCGTCGAGCTCGAGGTACATCTCGCTGACGCGGTGCTGGATCATCGGGTGATAGGCGAGCGAGCCGCGTGCGACCCCGATCGAGGTCTTGCGCTTGGCAGCCTCGACCGCCAGCTCGAACGCCCGCTCGGCGATCCCGACGTAGACGTTGGCGATCAGGGTCAGCGGCCAGATGTTCAGCACGAAGAAGAACGGATCGGTGTTGTCCCCGGCCCGGAGCACCGCCCCGATCCGGTCGTCGGGCACGAACACGCCGTTGAGTTTGGTGTCGTGGCTCTGGGTGGCGCGCATGCCGAGCGTGTCCCACGTCGGCACGATCTCGTAGCCCGGATCGTCGCGGTCGACGAAGCCGTGGACGATGACGGGGTTGGCGGAGTCGGACGCGTCCATGGCGTGGACACCGAACCGGGTCCACACCGGGCTGAGCGAGCCGAAGTGCTTGTGGCCGTAGAACTTGTAGCCGCCCTCGACCCGCTCGGCGCGGGCGGTCGACAGTGCGACCGGGACGTCATTGCCGGCCTCGGCGTGACCGGCCGCGAAGATGTGGCCGGAGGCCACGTCGTGCAGCATCCAGTCGCGGGTCGGGTCGCCGAAGCGATGCAGCTCGGCGGCCATCCCGACCCAGTAGAAGTGCATGCTGGTGGCCAGCGCCGTGGACGGGGCGTAGCGGGCGAGGCGCCGCTGCAGCTGTCCGAGCTCGGCCAGGCTGACGTCCCAACCACCGAGGTCGGCGGGAACGGGCGCGGCCAGGTAGCCGAGCGCGGCCAGCTCCTCGAAGTCCTCGTGGAAGAACGTGTTCGTGCGGTCGTAACCAGCCGCGCGTCCGCGGAACCGCTCGAGCAGTTCGTCGGACAGGATGGCGTCGGCGGTCGGTCGGTCGGTGATCGTCATTGGGGTCCTTTCATCGATGTCTCGAGGTCAGGTTCCGCGCGACCACTGGCACCGCGCTCGCGGGACGCTGACGCGCGACGCCAGCGGTTCGTGAGCAACCTCGTCCACGCTTCGGCCATGACCGTGACGACCTCGACGCCATCAAACCCCTCCGAGACGACGCCCGCCGCGTCCACTCCGCACACCTTCGACCAGGCCGTGATCAGTGGATCGGCCGTCGCTCCCTTCGCGGAGCTGCGGGCCACAACGGAAGCCGGCGCTCACATGGTCGACGATGCCGAGCGCTTCGCCGAACGGTTCGCGGCTGCCGCCCTCGACCACGACCGCGACGCGACGTTCGCGACCGAACACCTGGAGGCGCTGCGCCAAGGTCGCTTCCTCGTTGGACCGATCCCGGTCGAGTTCGGCGGTGGCGGCGTGTCCTCCACGCACGACGTCCTCATCGCCACGTCGCGGCTCGCGCGAGGGGATGCGGCGACGACCATCGGCGTGAACATGCACCTGGCGGCGGTCCTCAACATCGTTCGGCAGTGGAACGTCGCCGGTGCCCGCGGCGAGCCCGCCAGGGCCAACGCGTCGGCGGGCGTGCTCCGTGGCATCGCCACCGCCGACGTCGTGTTGGCGGCCGCGATCAGCGAGCCGGCCGGCCAGGATCTCTCCCGCCCGGCGACCACCGCCACACGGGTCGGCGACGGCTGGGTCGTCAATGGCACGAAGCGCTTCGCAACGATGTCGCCGGCGGCGACGGCCGTGAGCGTCGCCGTCACGTACCGCGACGCGGGCGGTTCCGAGCGGTACGGCTTTGCCATCGTGCCGGTGAGCTCGGCGGGCGTCGAGTTCCACGACGACTGGGATGCGCTCGGGATGCGGGCCTCGGCGTCGGGATCGGTGTCGTTCCACGATGTGCGGCTCGGCTCGGACGGCGTCCGCGACGGGTTCGTCACCGGCATGTACTCCGTAGCGATGCTCGATCGTTATCTGGCCGCAGGCGCGTTCCACGCCGCGGCATCGGTGGGGATCGCCGAGGCCGCTCACAGCCGGATCGTCACGACCCTGGCCCGCCGGGCCGAACACGTCGCTGCCGACACGCATGCCGCGATGCGCCTGTCGGAGAACGTGATCGACCTGGCGACAACGCGCGCCGTGTTCGACCGGGCAGCCACGATGATCGATCAGTACCACGCCGCGTTCCCAGCCGGCGGCGCTCCGTTCGTGGCCGCCCAGGCGGTGTTCGCCGAGGTGCAGGCCGCCAAGGCTCACGTCAACGACGCTGCGACCCGGATCACCGACCGGGCGTTGGCCCTGAGCGGCGGCGCCGGCTACATGAACGGCCACCCGCTCTCGAAGGCGTGGCGCGACGCCCGTGCCGGCGCGTTCATGCATCCGCTCGGCGCCAACCGCGCCCACGACTTCCTCGCCCGGACAGCCCTCGGGCTCGCACCCCGCGCAAGCTGAGCTGCGACTAGCCGATGATGCCGTCGCCGTCGAAGTCGGTGTCGAAACAACGTTCGATCTTGGCGACGAGACCCGGCGGCATCTCGTCGTTGCTGCACTTGCGGCGGATGACGGCCTTCAACTCGGCCTCGAAGTCGAACGCCTGCAGGCAATCGACGCAGCCGTCGA
This sequence comes from Ilumatobacteraceae bacterium, assembly GCA_035557475.1. Taxonomy (GTDB): domain Bacteria; phylum Actinomycetota; class Acidimicrobiia; order Acidimicrobiales; family Ilumatobacteraceae; genus JALOLG01. The sequence goes on along the minus strand of DATMDV010000233.1, from coordinate 6,077 downwards.
GGTGCTCGTGGATCTGCGAGCGCGTCTCCTCGGACAGCTCGTCGTCGAGGAACGCCTCGAGCTCCCGGATCGTCTCTCCGCAATCATCGTCAGCCATTGATCAACCCTCTCGAGCCCTCAACCGTCTGCAACCGGGTCAGGAGTGTGTTGGACGAGACCACGCGCCTCGGCGAACTCGTACAACGCACGCTGCATCGCTTTTCTTCCCCTGTGGAGTCGAGACATCACCGTGCCGATCGGGATGTCGAGCATCTCGGCGATCTCCTTGTAGCTGAAGCCCTCGACGTCAGCGAGGATGACCGGCAGCCGGAAGTTCTCCGGAAGGTCCTCGAGGGCTTGCTTGACCTCGTCGTCGGTGAACAGATCGAAGAACTGGTCCTCGGCCGACAGGCCCGTCGCAGCCGACTCGAGCGACCCGATCCGGCGGTACAGGTAGAGGTCCTCGACGTCGGCGAGATCGGTCTCGATCGGACGGCGCTGCTTGGCGCGGTACTTGTTGATGAATGCGTTGGTCAGGATGCGGAACAACCACGCCCGCAGGTTGGTGCCTTCCTGGAACGAATGGAAGCCACGGAAACCGCGCAGATACGTCTCCTGCACGAGGTCCTCGGCATCGGCCTGGTTGCGCGTCATGCGAAGCGCAGCGGAATAGAGCTGCGGCGCGAACTCCATGGCTTGTTCGGCGAAGGTGTCGCTGGACGCCACGAGGGGCGACCCTATCTGACCACCTCGGCCGGTTCAGGGGCGCCGGCGACGCTCGACGGCGCGCCGGACCCGGCTGCCCGCTCGCCCGGGAGGCCGTCGAGGGCATCGACGAAGCGCCCGAGCAGGCCCGCGAGCTGGGCTCGCTCGTCGGCGTCGAAGGCGCTGAGGATCCGGCACACGGCCTTGACCCGGCGACGCGCCACGGCCGCGTGCCGTCGCTTCCCCTCGGCGCTCGGATAGACGAGCACGACACGGCCGTCATCGGTGCTCTGGCGTCGCTCGGCGAGACCGTCGTTGACGAGTCGCTGGACGGCCCGAGTGGCGGTCGAGGGATCGACGCGAAGGGCCTCCGCCAGCTCACACATCCGCCACCCCTCGCGTATGAGGAGGAGGTCGAGGGTGTCCATCTGCCCCTGCTCGAGCGCGTCGTTGCTGGACCCGAAGAACTGGTAGCGCAACGCGGGCGTGGTGGCACACCGTCGGAGCTCACGCCATGCCATCGCGATCCGGAACGCGTTGTCGGCCTCGATCGGGTCGGACAGATCGACCGTCCGGCGTCGCGTCGTCATGCCGCGCGTGGCCCGGTCGGACCGCTGGGCCTCGTCGACGGGAACGGTGCGCATGGTGGTTGTCGCAGCCTACAAACGACGACCCACCGAGACGGGCTTGGAGCGCCCGACGGAATTGGGCAGATCCGGTCAGCCGAGCTCGCGAGCCGTGCGCACGAGCCGCGTCGCACCCTCGCGCAGCAGCACCTGGTCGAGCATGCTGAACGACGCACGGACGTAGCCGGCATCGGGTACCCCGGCGAAGAACACACTCCCATCGGACGCGAGCACCCCGTTGTCGCGAGCTGCGGCGACGAATGTTTGTGACGCGACACCGTCGGGCAGCCGCAGCCAGACGAAGAAGCCGCCAGCAGGCTCGTCGAACGAGAACGCCGACGGATCGAGCGCGTCGACGAGCGCCGCTCGGCACGACCGGTGGCGAGGGACGTTGGCGCGCACGATCTCATCGAACCGCCCCGACCTGATCAGCTCGCCCACGACCATCGCCGCGAAATGGTTCGCGCCCCCGCCCGAGTCGAGCACCCCACATCCCGCGATCCGCTCGACGAGTTCCGCTGTCGCCGTCAGGAATCCCACACGGAGCCCGGGCGCCAGCGACTTCGAGAACGATCCGAGCCTGATCACGGTCGCCGGATCGATGCTCCACATCGACGACGGCGCGTCCGGCGAGGTGTCGCGGTACACGTCGTCTTCGACCACAACAGCGCCACCGGTCGCCGCCGCGGCCAGCAGCGCTGCGGCCCGTGCTCGGGGCAAGCACCTGCCCGTGGGGTTGGCGTACGTCGGGACCAGGTACACGAAGGCCTTCGAGCCCGCCGCGGTGGTTGCCGCCGCGCGGCGAGCGAGCTCGTCCGGATCGGGCCCGTCGGCGTCGCTCGGAAGTCCGACCACGCGCAGCCGGTGATCAGCGAAGATCCGCAGGGCGATGTAATAGGTCGGTTGCTCGACGAAGACGACATCGCCGGGACTGGCGAGCAGCGACAGCACGAGATCGAGCGCGCCCGTGCTCCCGTCGGTGATCAACACGGCCTGCGGCGCCACGTCGGCGTCGACCTCGGAGAGGTGACCAGCGACGGCACTCCTGACGGCCGCTGCGCCGGCCGGCGCTCCATACGACAGGGCCTGCCAGCCCCACTGGTCGAGCACGGCGCGAGAGGCTTCGGCGATCTCGTCGCGTGGGAACGTGGACGGGTCGGGGTGACCCCAGGTGAGGTCGATCACCCCATCGGTGTGGCCGTACTGCACGTCGGGGAGCGCACCGCGCGATCGACGTGCTTCTTGGGCGAGCAAGTCGGCGCCCGACATCACACGTCTCGACTCACTCCGTTCATCTTCCGAACAGGGAATACACGATCGGCAAGGCGTCGAGAGGGGCGCGGACCTCGAGCGCGACGCCGCGACCGTCAATGGTGATCGCGAATTCGAAGAACTGGCAGCAGTCCTGTTCAGCAGCGGCGAGGTGCACCAGTTCCTCCAGCGGAACGGATCGGCCGAACGATGCCCGCACGCCACCGTCGATCGGTTCGCGGCGTTCGACATGGGCGAGGACCGCGCGCCAGTCGTCGAGGCGATCCTCCATCGAGTCCGCATGAAGCGTGCACGCGATCGGCGGCGATCCGTCGACCGCCGTCGGCTTGGTGCTTGGGGGCGCCGGCTCAGGTGTGGCCGCCGAGTCAACGACGGCTGGTTCGCTCACGCACCCGCACGTGTCGTCGTCCGTCTTCACCACTCGAGCATAAACCCTCAGGTCGACTCGAGGGTCACGAGGAACCCGCCAGGCGGGCGGAGGTGACGGCGTCACGAGACCGCAGCGGCAGGCGACCGAACGATCCGGCCCGGTCGCAATCTGGCAGCCAAGAGGAATGCGGCCGCCGAGATGCCGGCCATCAGCAACAGCACGACCTGCAACAGCTCGTAACGACCGTCGAGTTGCCAGATCCACGCGGCGAGGAACGGTGATACGGCCTGGGCCAGGTAGACCGGGATCATGAGCGCGCCCTGCAGGGCGCCGTAGCCGGCGCGGCCGAGGAACTCGGGCGCGGCAGTCGCCTGCACGATCGTCTTGATCCCCATGCCAGTGCCGAACGCGATCGCGAACACGATCACGAGCGGTGAGTGTGGATCGAGGGTCATGAGGACGATCATCGCCAGGACGGGGAAGAGCGTGCCGATCAGTCCGGCGAGGGTGAGGCTGATGAAACGTTCGAGCGTGAGGACGGCGACTCGGCCCGCGAGCTGGGATGGACCGATGCAGGCATAGGCGGCGACGGCCTCGGCCGTCGTGTAGCCGCTCTCGCGAAGCATCGGCACGAGGTTGAAGATCAGCGACGTGAACAGAAACGCGTAGCTGACGAAGCTCAGGGCGAGGAGCCAGAACACCGGGTGCGCCAACGCCGGCTTGATCGAAGTCACCACGGTCGGGTTGCCCGGTGCTGTCGCGTCGCCGGCGGCCATCTCGCGGCCCCGCAGCAGCAGGTATGGAATGCCGCCGCTGAAGGGCAGCTGGATCGCGGCAAGGCACATCAGCGCGTTCCGCCACCCGAAGGAAGTCACGAGGAATTGGGTCAGCGGCACGAAGACCGTGCTCGCCAACCCGCCGAAGAGCGTGATGACGATGATGGCTCTGCGGTAGTCGGCGCCGAGCATCCGTGCGACCACGGCGAACGCGGCGTCGTAGAGCAGCATCGCTGAGACGATGCCGATGCCGACGCTGATGGCGTAGAGGTGCCAGAGCGCGGTTGCCTGCGCCCAGACCAACAACAGTGCCGCGCCGCAGAACGCGGCACAGGTCATCAGCAACCGACCGCCGTAGCGGTCGATCCACCGCCCCCGCACGTAGGAACACAGGCCAGTGGTGGCGAGGGCCACCGAGAGGGCGCCGGCGATTTCCGTCTTGGTCCAGCCGAACTCCTCGGCCATCGGGTCCGTGAGTGACACGAACACGTAGTAGAAGCTGCCCCACGCAACGAGTTGGCCGACTCCCAGCGCAGACACCAGCAGGTACGGAAACCGCTTCGTTGCGGACGCGGCCCCCACGCCCATACCTACGATCCGCAACAGGCGACCGAAGCAGGCCGCAGGATCTCGGCGACCTCGGACGTCGGTGCGCAGCTCGCAGACGGACCGCTGACTGATTGCGGAACGGCGATGCCAGGACCGTGGCAGACGCCGGTTTCTGGCAGCACCAACTGGGTGTCGCGCGCCGCCTCCCAGTCGCCGGCCAGCGCCGCCACGACGGATCGCACCTGTTCGTAGCCAGTAATCATGAGGAACGTCGGCGCGCGTCCGTAGCTCTTCATGCCGACGATGTAGACGCCGTGCTCGGGATGCTTGAGCTCGTCCTCGCCATGCGGCGGCACGGTGCCGCAGCTGTGTTCGTTGGGGTCGATCAGCGGGCCGAGCGCGCGCGGCGATTCGAGCCACGGATGGAGGTCGAGCCGGAGCTCGGACAACGCGCTGAAATCGGGACGGAAGCCGGTGGCGACGATCACCTCATCGACGGCGATGGTCTCGGCGCCGCGGCCGGTCTCGCCCGTCACTGCGAGCACGCTTCCGTCGAGTCGGAAGGCGTGCACGCGAAACGGTGCGACGAGTTGGACGGCGCCGTCGTCAACGGCGGCCTTGGCACGCTCGCCGAGGGCGCCGCGGCTCGCCAGTTGATCGTCGGTGAGGCCGCCGAACGTTCTCTCGGTCGGCGTCGAGCGCATGGCCCAAAGGATTTCCGTCGACGGTTCGTCGTTTCTGAGGCGAGTCAAGCTGAGGATCGAGTCCATCGCGGAGTGGCCGGAGCCGATGACCATCACGCGCCGGCCTGAGAAGCGTTCCCTCTGTGTTCCGAACACGTCGGGGATGCCATAGCTGATGCGGGCCGCCGCGGCCCGTTCGCCGAGCGCGTGGACGCCGCTGGCGCCTGCCGGGTTCGGGTTGCTCCAGGTGCCCGACGCATCGATGACGGCCCGCGCGAGATACCGGTCCTCTGTGCCGTCGGATCCGGCGGCGACGATCTCGAACGGGCGCTCTTCGCGCCCTTTCGAAGGCACGCGGTCCATCCCCAAACGCGTCACGGAGACAACGCGAGCGTTGCAGCGCAGATTCGGCGCGATCGCCGGATGCGCCGCCAGCGGAAGGAGATAGTGATCGACAAGTTCGCGTCCCGTCGGATCGCGATCAGGATCGGGCATCGACCAGCCGACGTCTTCGAGCAGTCGTCGCGCCGCGGCGTCCACGACGTACCGCCACGGCGAGAAGAACGTGACATGTCCCCATTCAGCCATCGCCGTCGCAGGCCTCGGGCCGCGCTCGAACACCACGAACGGCAAGCCGCGCACGGCGAGATGTGCGGCGGCAGCGAGACCAACGGGGCCAGCCCCGATGATCGCGACGGGAAGTGCTTCGGTTGTGCGCTCGGACATGATCGGTTCTCCCGGTCGGGCTCGACGGACCTGGCTCATGCCATGACCTTCTGGCGACGCCGTGCCTTCGGCGCTGCCTGGGACACAGGGCGGCACGTCACGCCTTGGCAGCAGTTCTCGTGCAGGTACGCCATCAGCGCGTCCATGCATTCGAAGTTCACGGAGTAGATCAGCGACCGCCCCTCACGTCGTTGCCGCACCATGTCGGCGGCCTGCATGTGCGCCAGATGAAACGACAACGAGGAAGCCGGCATGCTGAGGTGTTCGGCGATCGCACCAGCACTCAACCCGTCCTCGCCGGCCTGCACCAGCAGACGATGCACCTGCAGGCGCGAATCGTGGGCCAATGCGCTCAGCGCCGACACCGCCCAGTCGCGTAGCTCGTCACTCA
>DATMDV010000232.1:0-34341 GCA_035557475.1 Ilumatobacteraceae bacterium | reverse complement strand
TCATCGCCATCGTCGGCATCGCCATCACACTCGCGCTGTCCGTCTTCGAACGCACACGCGAGATCGGGCTGCTCCGCGCCGTCGGGATGACCCGCCGGCAGTTGCGCCGCACGGTCAGGTGGGAAGCCGTGATCGTGTCGGTGTTCGGCGCCGTGGTCGGCATCGTCGTCGGGCTCGCGCTCGGCGTTGCGCTGTCGCTCGCGGTGCCCGAGAGCATCATCAACGGGATCACGATTCCGTACTCGACGATCATCGTCGTGCTCATCGGTGCGATCCTCGCCGGGGTGCTGGCGGCGTGGTATCCCGCCCGCAAGGCGTCGAAGATGGACGTGCTCCAGGCGATCGCCACGGAGTGACGGGACGGCGCCGCCGCGGACGACAGCATGGCCGGCGCGATCGACGCAACGTGGAGCGGCCTGCGGTTCGCGTTGCGTCGCGAACTGCGCTGACCTACGCCGGGTCCTCGCGGCGCCAGGGGAGGTCTGACAGGAACTTGGCCGCGGCCGGATGCGGGTCCATCTCGCGCGAGTCGTCAACCAGCCGTGGGTCGAGGCGGACCTGACACCCTTCGCACCAGTACAGCAAGCGGGCGTGGTCGCCGACGCGGCGGACCGCGATCGTCTCGTGGCACCGCACGCACCCCTGACCGTTGCGTCCGTAGACCGCCAAACCACCGCGAACGTCGGGGTTCGTGACCCTCCGGCCCGTGCGCGCGCCCGCCCGCAACATCCCCGCCGCGGTGTTGACGAGCACGACCGCGTCGTGATGGGTGAGGTCGCCGATGTGCGCCCACGGGCTCAACTCGGTCGCCCACAGCACCTCGCACCGATACACGTTGCCGACACCGCACATCACCCGTTGATCGAGCATCACGTCGCGGAGTCGGGCCTCCGGCTCGGGGTACGACAGCACGAGGTCGACGACGTCGCCGAGATCGGTAGTGGTCTTGCACAGGTCGGGGCCGAGCCGTCCACGGCCCGGATGGCGGCGCCGGTCGGGCTCGCGGTACGTCTCGACGACCGGTGCGTTGAAGCACACCGCGACCCACTCAGTGGTTTCGATCGCGGCCCGCAGCTGGTGGTATGGGCGACGCCACGGTTCTTCGGAGCGGTACAGGTGCCACGACCCCGTCATCCGCATGTGGGTGTGGAGGATCAGCCCGTCGTCCCACGTGATCTCGAGGTGCTTGCCATGGCTCTCGACGGTCTCGACGGTGCGTCCCGCCTGCGGGACGGGACCCACGAGACGAGGAGCGTCGAACCGCAGCATCGGCCGACCGACGAGGGCGGTGCGAATCGCACTGGCAGTGCGGTGGATCGTGTCACCTTCGGGCACGCGGCCGAGCCTACGCGGACCACCCCGACTTCTTGTGGCACGGTCGCGGAACGGTCACCTTCACGGCAGCTGACCGACATGGGCCAGCGCCATCCGCACGAGCCGATCCTGTCCACTCGTCATCTCGCTGCGGACCTTGTTGCTGACCGCCTCCGCCGGCGTGAACCAGGCCAGGTCGAGGGCTTCCTGCGTCGGTTCGCAGTGCCCGTCGACGGGCACGACGTAGGCGAGGCTCACGGCGTGTTGGCGGGGGTCGTAGAAGCCGCTGCGATCGGGATCGGGGAAGTACTCGACCACCGTGAACGGCGCCGGGTCGACCGGGATGCGGGGAAAAGCCCGCGCCCCGAGATCCTTCTCGCAGTGTCGCATCAGCGCGTCGCGCACCCGTTCACCGAACAGCACTCGCCCGCTGACCACCATCCGACTGATCGTCCCGTCGGGAGCGGCCCGCAACAGGAGACCGACTTCGGTGACGATCCCACCGGCGTCGACACGTACCGGCACGGCATCGACGTACACCATCGGCATCTGGGCGCGGACTTGCTCGAGCCGCTCCGGCGACAGCCACGAGGTGTCGGTCTCGGTGTCGATGTCGCTCACGGGACGCCATCATCCCAGATCGCGACCTCGGGGCCGCGGGTCCACCGCACGACCTCGCCTGCGTCACCGCCTTCCGCGTCGGACGCGGACGACCGTGACCAAAGCCCGGGAGTCACCGGTTCGGTACCGTCACGGCGTGGACCTGGGTGACGTGAGCTGGCCGGAGGTCGACGCGACGCGCGTGGTCGTCGTGCCGATCGGCTCGTGCGAGCAGCACGGACCGCACCTTCCGCTCGCCACCGATTCGATCATCGCCGAGGCCCTGGCGCGGGATCTCGGCGCCCGACGGTCCGACTGCGTCGTCGCACCGACCGTCTCGATCACCGCCAGCGGTGAGCACCAGGGATTCGCCGGCACGTTGTCGATCGGCAATGACGCGATGTACTCGGTCGTGGTCGAGTTGGTCCGGTCGGCCGACTGGTCGCACGGTGTCGTGCTCGTCAACGGTCATGGCGGCAACGCCGCCGCGGTCGGTCGCGCGGTCGCCCACCTCGAATCCGAGGCGCGGCGGGTCCTCGCCTGGTGGCCACGCGTCGACGGCGGCGATCCGCACGCCGGGCGCACGGAGACGTCGCTGATGCTCGCCGTCCGTCCCGATCTCGTCCGCCTCGAGCGGGCGGTGCCGGGCCCGATCCCGTCGACGTCCGACCTCGTGCGCTCCGGCGTATACGCGCTGAGCACGAGCGGGGTGTTGGGCGATCCACGTGCGGCGTCGGCGGAGCACGGAACCGAGTTGTTCCGGCGGCTCGCCGACGATCTCGCCCATGCGGTCGACGCGTGGCTGGCGTGATGCAGTACCGACTCGACCGATCCGTCGAGCGCCACGGAGACGTCGTGATCGGCGGGTCGCCGCTGAGGCTGTTCCGGCTCACCACGGGCGGCGTCGAGGTCGTGGAGCGGATCGAGCGAGGCGAGGAGATCGCACCGTCGGTCCTGGTCGATCGACTTCTCGACGCAGGCGCGATCCACCCAGTCCCCGACGCGGGGTCGTCACATCAGTTCGCCGTCTCCGACGTGACGATCGTCGTCCCGGTCCACGGCGAACTGGTGCAGGTCGCCGACGGGACGATCGTGGTCGACGACGCGTCGCCATCGCCGGTGGCCGGTGCGACGATCCGCTCGGACGTCAACATCGGCCCGGGCGCTGCCCGGATGGCCGGCCTCGAGCACGTCACGACGCCGCTGGTGGCGTTCGTCGACGCTGACGTCGCGCTGCCCGATGCGTGGCTCGACGGGCTGCTCCCCCATTTCGACGATTCGCGCGTCGGGCTCGTCGCCCCGCGCATCCGGAGCACCCCGGGCGACAGCGCGCTCGAGCGGTACGAGGAGCAACGCTCGCCCCTCGACCTCGGGCCGGAGCCGGCGCGCATCCGCGCCGGGTCGCGAGTGAGCTACGTCCCTGCCGCTGCCATCGTCGTCCGTGTCGATGCGATCCGTGAGGTCGGTGGGTTCGACGTCGACGTCCGGTTCGGGGAGGACGTCGATCTCGTGTGGCGGCTCGACGAGGCTGGCTGGACGTGCCGGTACGAGCCGGCGGTCGAGGCGCACCACCCGCCGCGTCCGACGTGGCTGGCGTGGGTCCGCCAGCGCATCGACTACGGATCGTCGGCAGCGCCGCTCTCGAAACGGCACCCAGGCCGTCTGGCGCCGGTGCAGATGAGCGGTTGGAGCGCAGGTTCGTGGGTGCTCGCCGCGGCCGGTCATCCGCTCGCCGGTGTCGCCGTCGGCGCGGGGAGTGCCGCCGCGCTGGTGCCCAAGCTGGGCGACGTGCCACCGAAGGTGTCGCTGCGCATCGCCGGGCTCGGCAACGTCTACGCCGGACGGCTGCTCGCCGATGCCGTGCGGCGAGTGTGGTGGCCGATCGTGTTGGTCGCCGCGATCCGGTCGCGCCGGGCCCGGTTGATCGCCCTCGCCGCATTGCTCCCCCTCCGGCATCCCGCCCACCTCGCCGACGACATGGCGTACGGCGTGGGAGTGTGGAAAGGCATCTGCCGCGAACGCACCATCGCCCCCCTGATCCCCCGTTTCACCTCCTGGCCGGGCCGCTCCCGCCCCGACAGCTGAGTCGCGTCGAGCCCAGTCGAACAGTTCGCACTGCTGCGCAGACGGTGTCGACGCAGATCGAACTGTTCGATTTGGCCGACGCGCGGCGACGGGTCGGCAGGCGGGTTGAGACGTGCTCGAGATCGTTCTGTCCGCTTTCGTGCACATCCGTATGCGCACCGGGGCGTTCTGTGTGGATTCGGGCACGCGGCGGGCCGGCGGATTCGGGCACGCGTGGGGGACGCGGCGGGCGGCGGATTCGGACACGCGGCGGGGGCGGATCGCTCAGCCGGTACCGTCTCGCGGCGTGACGGTGCGACTGACGGTCTACGGCGCCGAGTGGCGCCGCCACGTCCGGTCGATCGTCGATGTCACGCCGGGGCTCGTGCCGGTCGTGAAGGGCAACGGGTACGGGTTCGGGCGTCAGAACCTCGCCGCGATCGCGGCGGAGCTCGCCGACACGATCGCGGTGGGCACCGTCTACGAGCTCGACGGCCTGCCCGAAGGTCCGACACCGGTCGTGCTCACACCCGCGCTGGATGCTCCGGACGACACGCGGGCGATCCTCACCGTCGGATCGCTCGAACACGTCGCAGCGCTCTCGTCGTGGGCGGGTCGCGTGGTCGTCAAACTCATGTCGTCGATGCGCCGGTTCGGTGGCGGCATCGGTCTCGTCGAGAAGGCACGCTCCGCCGGGTTGCGGATCGAAGGTGTCTCGATCCATCCACCCCTCGCCGGAGACGCCCGCCAGCACCGCGCCGAGATCGAACGATGGCTGGATACCGTCGATCCGTCGTTGGAGGTGTGGGTGAGCCACCTCGCGCCGGCGGACTACGCGCTGCTCCCCACGTCCCACCGCTACCGGTTGCGACTCGGCACCGCGCTGTGGCACGGCGACAAATCCGCCTTGCGGCTCGAGGCCTCGGTGCTGCACACCACCACGATCGCGGCGGGCGAACGCGCCGGCTACCGGCTCGGCACGGCCGATCGCGACGGCACGCTCGTGATCATCGGGGCCGGCACCGCCAACGGTGTGCATCCACTCGCCGACGGTCGCAGCCCGTTCCACCACGAACGGCGACGGCTCGAGCTGATCGAGCCACCACACATGCACACGTCGATGGTGTTCGTACCGGCCGGCGAGGTGTTCCCGACGACGGGATCGTGGGTCGATCTGCAGCGGCCACTCACGACCACGTTGGTCGACGAGACTCGATGGATCTGACGAACCGGCGACCCGGACCCGACGTCGTACGCGCGCTCGCCCTGATCGGCGTCGTCGTGATGAACTACCACGGCTACCTGATCCTGCGCGGCGCGCCCCGCGGCGACGGTTGGGCGCACGACCTGTTCGATCCGTGGACGGGCCCGCTGTCGACGCGGTTCGCGGCGACGTTCGTACTCGTCGCGGGCGTCAGCGTCACGTTGCTGACCCGCTCCGCGATCGGCAATGTCGAGCGCACGCGAACGCTGCGGTGGCGCCTCGCCAAGCGCGGTGCGCTGCTGTACGTGTTCGGCTTGTTCTTCGACGAGATCTGGAACGGCACGATCCTGCCCTACTACGGCGCGATGTTCCTGCTCGCGGCGTGGCTGTTCACACTCCGGATCCGCTGGCTGCTCGTGATCGGTGCGGTCGCCGCCATTGCCGCGTGGTCGATCAACTGGTGGCTCTACGAGCGGACCCGCGACGGGGAGAGCACGAGATGGCTGACGTCGCCCGACGAGTTCTCGATCCCCGACTTCGTGTTCGGCGTGTTCGTCAACGGCACCCACCCGCTCCTGCCATGGTTGGCCTTCTTCTGCACGGGGATCGTGCTCGGCCGGCTGCTCGGAACGTCCTGGTGGCGCCCGGCGGCGATCGGTGTCGGGTTCGTGCTGTTCACGATCGCCAACCTGGTGAACGCGTCCGCATCCGACGCACGGGCACGCGTGCTCGCCAGCACCGACCCGTTCGATCGCGGGATCGTCTACGTGATGAGCGCGCTCGGCACGGCACTGATCGCGTTCGCCGTGATCGGCTGGCTCGCCGACCGGTTCACCACCGCCCCGCTCGTCGACGTGTTGCGACGGGCCGGACAGATGTCGCTCACGCTGTACATCGTGCACGCCCTCGTGTTCAACCTCGTGGTCGACTGGCTCGACTGGATCCGGCCAACTGGCCTCGACACCGCGCTGCTCTTCTCGGCCGGCTTCTGGATCGTTGGCATCGCGACGGCGGTGGCGTGGCAGCGCCGCTTCGGGCGTGGCCCGGCGGAAGCGATCTACCGCCGGCTCACCGTTTGAAGCGTTCGGAGTCCGCCCGCGCCTCAGACGATCTCGGCGAACGTGTCGCAGCTGCCCGGATCGGCCGAGTCGAACCCACGGCGGAACCACTCGACGCGTTGCTCGGACGAGCCGTGGGTCCACGTCTCCGGGCTGACCCGGCCCTGGGTCTGCTGCTGGATCCGGTCGTCGCCGACGGCGGCCGCCGCGTTCAGCGCTTCGTCCACCTCTTGGGGGTTGTCGAACTTGCCCTCGTTGGCGACGTCGCGGGCCCACGCGCCGGCGAAGCAGTCGGCCTGCAGCTCGAGCGCGATCGAGTACTGGTTGGCGCGGTCGGGGTCGTTCTGCTGCGCCTCGTGCATCTGGGCGTTGATCCCCAGCACGTTCTGAATGTGGTGGCCGTACTCGTGGGCGACGATGTACTGGGCGGCGAGATCGCCGGTCGCCCCGAGCTGGTCCTGGAGTTGCACGAGGAAGTCGAGATCGAAGTACACGAGGTTGTCGAGCGGGCAGTAGAACGGGCCGGTCTGCGACGACGCCTGGCCGCAGCCGGTGTTCGTGAAGCCGGTGAAGAACACGGTGTCGGTGGGCTCGTACTGGACGTCAAACGACAGCGGGAGCTGCTCGGCCCAGTACGCCTCCACTTCATTCACGGCACCGCACACGATCTGCTCGATCTCGGTCGGACAGTCGACTTCCTCATCCGTGGCTTCCTCGGACGGGGAGACATCGGCGGCCGACGAGCCACTGACGCCGCCGAGCAGCTTGGGCAGGAAGATCGTGGCGAGCAGCACGATGATGCCCAGCACGCCACCACCCGCCTTCATGGGGATCGGGAAGCCGCCGCCGCCCATGCTGAGGCCGCCTCCACCCTGGCCGCGCCGGTCGCGGATACTGCCCGAGCTTCCAGAACGGATCTTCGTCACCGACCTAGTCTTCCAGGTCGGGCATTTCCTCAAACATGTTCACGAGCGCCGCCGGAGTCCCCTGATGGCAACCGCGCCGGCACCGATGAGCGGTCCCTGATCGCCGAGACGGACCGGAGTGATCCGTGGACGTACCCCGCGCCCGATCAGCGCGTGACGGTCGAGCTCCTCCTGGGCGGCGTTGAAGAACGTCGCCGCGAACCCGAGCGCCACGCCGCCGCCGACGACGACGAGATCGAGATCGAGCACGTTGCAGAGCGAGGCCGACGCACGACCGACGAGACGGCCCGTGCGGCGCATGATCTCGTACGTCGGCTGGGTCGGCGGCCGTCCGGTGATCGCCTCGATGGCGGTGCCCGACGCCTCGGCTTCGAGGCACCCGCGCGCCCCACAGACGCACCGCCGACCGTTCGGCTCGACGATGATGTGGCCGACGTGACCGGCGTTCCCCGTCGCCCCGTCGAGCAATTGGCCGTCGATGACGATCCCCCCGCCGATACCCGTCGACACAGTCAGGGCGCAGAACGTCGACAGCCCCTGGGCCGCCCCGAGCCATCCCTCCGCAAGCGCCAATGCCTTGGCGTCGAGGTCGCCGTACACCGGGAGCTCGAACATGTCGCTCAGGTGTTTCCGCAACGGGAACGCGCGCCACGCCGGGATGTTCACCGGCGACACGGTCACACACTGGCGCTCGATGGGACCGGCGCAGCCGATGCCGATGGCGGTGACGACGACGCCGTGATGCTCCTCGACCTGCTCGAGTTGCTGGCGGACGATGCCGACGAGCGCCGCGAAGTGCGACTGCGGCCCCACATCGTGCTCCACCAACACGAACGTGCGGTCGAGCAGTTCGCCGCGCAACGTCACCAGCCCGGCCGCGAACTTCGTGCCGCCGATGTCGACGGCGAGGATCACGTCACGCGATGGGTCCACGGCGCGCGAACCATATCCTCGTCGCGCTCAAGGTTCACGAGGGGCGTGCCGATGAACGCGCGCCGTATAGCCTGGTATCTCGCTGGTCCGGCGTGAGGTCGTGTGAATGGTGTCCCGTTCGAATCTGCTGCGCGCCGTTGCCCCGGCGGTGATTGCGCTCATCGCCCTGCCGGGTTCGATCGCGCTCGCCAATCCGGACGATTCGACGACCACCACGACGACGCCTGACACGGTCGAGCCGCCGCCGACCACCGACCCGTCGACGGGAACGACGACCACCACGACCGTCGCCCCGCCGAGCGGCACATCGACCACAGTGCCCACGGCGACGACGACGACGAGCACCACGATCCCCGGACGGGTGACGACAACGGTCGCCACGACGCCGCCGACGAGCGGCACGACGACGACCACGACCACCGAGACGACGACCACGACCACGGTGCCCGAAGCGGCGCCGCTCGACCTCACCGTGCAGCCCGAAGACCTCGAGTACATCCTGCTCACGATCCGGTGGATGGAATCACGCGAGACGTACGACATCCCGCCGAACAGGGGCGGGGCGTCGGGCGCCTACCAGTACATCAAGAAGACGTGGGCGAACTACGCCGGCTATGCCGAGGCCTACCTCGCCCCTCCGTGGGTGCAGGACGAGCGCGCCGCGGCCGATGTCGCCTCGATCCTGCGCCGCTACAACAACGACGTCTCGGTCGTCCCCATCATCTGGTACTACCCGGCGGCACTCACCAACCCGGCGCTGATGGACATCGTGCCCAAGCCGGAAGCGGGCAACGTGCTCACGATCCGCGCCTACCAATGGCGTTGGCTCGACACGCTCGCGTACTTCATGGGCGGACCGCTCCCGCCGCGCCTCTATCCGCTCCCACCCGGCCTCGAACTGCTGTCGGGGATCCCGCCGGTCGTCCCCGCCGCGACGGCGGATCAGCGCTCTCTCGCCTTCCCGTTGCTCGGACCGGCTGCCGTTGCCCCGCCTCCACCGTGCGACGGTGAGACGTGCGACGACCCGAATCCGGCGATCGTGTTCGGCCGCAAGCTCCAACCGGTCCTCGCCGCCGCCGACGGCGTGGTCACCTCCGTCGTGTACGAGGACGCGAGCACCGGACGGGTCGAGCTCACGATCACCGACACCGCCGGCACCAGCTACCACTACGCGGGGTTCAACGACGACAACCCGGGCACCGACGACGGAGCGGCGCCGCGGGCATTGCGACTCACGGCACTTGCCCGGGTCGGCGGTGCCGTGCGCGCCGGCCAGGTGATCGGGTTCCTCGGCGACAGCGACCGGGAGCCCATCAACTCGAGCGTCGCACCCGCGACCGACATCACGGTCGACACCGAGGCGACGACCGATTCCGCGACTGACCCGGCGGCCGACCCGGCGGCAACGGAACTGGTGAACGAGCCGGTGTGGCCGCACCTCCGGCTCACGATCACCGCCCTCGACGGCACACCGATCGACGCCGACGGACCGGTCGTCCAGGCGTTGTTCCGACAGACGTGCACGGTCGGGATCGGACCCTGGTCGGTGCCGCCCAACCCCGCCGTGTTCGACGAGCCGATCGGCGTCACCGAGGTGACCGCCGGCGACCTCTCCGGGAACTGGACGATCACCGCGTCCGGGCAGGTGCAGGCCACCGGGCTCGCGGCGCTGGTCTATCCGACGCCCGGCTGCGTGTGGTCACCTCCCGAACCGTTCGGCCCGTACGCCGGCGGCAACACCGTGTTACCGCTGGGCTTCACCGATCACATCGCTTTGTCGGCCGAGATCTGGATCGCCATCACGCTCGGCGCCGAGGGTGTGCGTCCAGCGGCGTCGCTGCTGCTGCGCGGACCGTGATCACCGTCGATCCCGACGTGCGATGACGAGTGGCGCGCTGATCAGACGCGGCGGGCGGTCTCGACGAGGTTGATCTGATACAACACCTCGTCGAGCGCGTCGGCGGCGGAGATCGCGCTGAACCGCTGAGGGTTCTCCGCCGTGCAGCAGCTCGGAACCGGCGACAGGATCGTCCACGGTCGGGGATGGCAGAACTGCACGACGCTGTACCGCTCGCCCTCGTACCCGGGTGCGGCCACGACGCGGTGCCAACCGATCGGGATCGTGCCGTTCGTCAGCCGCTCCAGCATGATGCCGGTGTTGATGATCACGCGGCGCTCGGGCGCGACGGCGTCGACCCAGTCGTCGTCGACCTTCACCTGGAGCCCGGGCGCGGTGGCGCGCGGGAGGGCGGTGATCAGGTTGATGTCGCCGTGTTCGCCGGCCCACACGTGTCCGTCGCCGGGCACCTCCTGCATCGGTGGGTAGCGGATCGCACGCGTGAGTGTCGGTCCGTCGGCGACCATCTCGTCGAAGAACGTCTCGTGGCAGCCGATCCCCTCGGCGATCACCCTGAGGAACCGCCGCTGCAGGTCGGCGATCCGGTCGTGGAACTCGTAGAGGACCTTGGTGATGCCCGGGACCGCTTCCTCGGGGAGGACCTGATCGGGATACGCGGTCGTGAACTTGCGCTTCAGGGGATGCCCGGCCGGGATCGGCGTCGACCAGTTGAGCATCTCTTTCCAGTCGGGCTGGTCGCTCGACGCCGCGGTCTCGACCAGGAGTCCGGTGTATCCGGTCTGTCCGTTGGCGCCTGGCGCCGCGAAACGCTGCTTGGAGTCCTGCGGCTGCGTGAAGAACTCGCGCAGCATCCCGTACGCGGTGTCGAGCATGTCCTCGGGCACGTCGTGACTCGTGAACACGAAGCCCGTGGCGAGGCTGCGCGTCACCCCGTCGACGACAGCTCGCCGTTGGGCAGCCGTGCCACTCTCGAACGCGAGCAGGTCGACATCGAGGATCTCACTCATGCCCGAACGCTAACCCCACCGACCTGTCTGCTCCAGACGAAGCCACGGGCGTTCTGAAGCAGACAGAACGGGGGGTTGGGCTAGGGGGTGCCGCCGGGGGAGAACACGGCGGGCATGCCGCCGGTGTGCACGAAGATCACGTCGGCGTGGCGAGGCCAGCGACCGTCGGCCGCGTTTCCGAGCAGGCCGGCGAGGCCCTTGCCGGTGTATGTGCGATCGAGGACCCAGCCGCCCGCGGCCGCCGCCCAGCGCATCGCGTCGTCACCGGCGGTCGTCGGCACCGCGTAGTCGTCGCCGAGCCAGTCGGCGTCGAGCTGCACGTCGGCCGCGTCGACGAGATCCGCCGACTGCCCGAGCAACTCCAGCGCGTCGCCGGCGAGCCCGACGACGTCGGGGATGCCGATGTTGACGCCTTTCGCCACACCGATCGCCAATATCTCGGGCACCCGATGACCGAGCGAACGCCACAGCGCGCGACCGGCGACGAGACCGGCGTGGGTCCCGCCACTGGACGACGTGTGCACGATCGCGGCCGGCTCGACCCCCATCGCGACGCACTGCTCCATCAGTTCCACGAACGCGGCCGCGTACCCGACCGCACCGGTCGCGGTACTTCCCCCGATCGGCATCTCGTACGGCGCCGCGCCGTCGGCGGCAAGTGCCTCGGCCAGGGAATCGGCGGCGATCATCAGCTCGCCCCAGTGGCTCTCGTGGGCACCCGTGTAGTGCAGTTGGGCGCCGAACAGCGCCGACAAGAGTTGGTTGCCGGTCGGGCGGTCGGGTCGTTCTCCCGACAGCACCAGATGCACCTCGAGCCCGAGCACGGCGCCGGCAGCAGCGGTCAACCGGCAGTGGTTCGACTGCGCGGCACCGACCGTCAGGAGCGAGCGGGCGCCGGTGCGGATCGCGTCGCCGCACAGGAACTCGAGCTTGCGCACCTTGTTGCCGCCCATGCCGAGGCCGGTCAGGTCGTCGCGCTTGACCCAGAGCCGCTGTCCGCCGGCCAGTTCGGGCCCTCGCTCGAGCGGCGTCGGCAGCAGCGCCAGCGATGCACGGGGGAGATGACCGAACACGCTCCGCATGCTAGGCAACGGGATCGTGACGACGGATTGGAACCCGATCCTGCGCAGCGAGTTCGACGAGATCTACTGGAAAGAGTTGCAGGCGTTCGTCGCCCAGGAGCGCCGCTGCCACACGGTGTACCCGCCGCACGACCAGGTCTTCGCGGCCCTCCACCTGACGCCGTACGCCGACACGCGTGTGCTGATCCTCGGACAGGATCCGTACCACGGTCCTCGTCAGGCCCACGGGTTGTGCTTCTCGGTGCAACACGGCGTCGGCATCCCGCCCTCGCTCGCCAACATCCACGCCGAGCTGCGCGCCGACCTCGGCATCGAACCGCCCGGCCACGGCAACCTCGAGGCGTGGGCCCACCAGGGCGTGTTGTTGCTCAACGCCACGCTCACGGTTCGCGCCGGCCAGGCGGCTTCACACCAGGGCAAGGGCTGGGAGACGTTCACCGACCAGGTGATCCGCGCCGTCGACGCCAAGCCCGAACGGGTGGTGTTCGTGCTGTGGGGGTCGTCGGCACGCAAGAAGAAGCCGTTGATCGACACCACCCGCCACGTGATCGTCGAGTCGCCCCATCCGTCGCCGCTGTCCGCCCACAACGGCTTCTTCGGGAGCCGTCCGTTCAGCCGTGCCAACGCGGCCCTCGTCGAAGCCGGCGTCACACCCGTCGACTGGAACTTGTGATGCCGTGGTCCACCCGTCCACAGGTGATGGCGATCCGGCGACGCAGCCGGATCGTCGACGTCGCGATCGAGACGCTCGACTGCTTCCGGCGCCATCAGACCGGTCGCAATGCCGCCGTGCTCGCCTACTGGGGATTCCTGTCGGTGTTCCCCCTGTTGCTGGCGGCGACGACGATCCTCGGCTTCGTGCTCGAAGGCGACGAGCAGCTACGGACGGACATCGTCGACTCGGCGCTCAACCAGATCCCGGTCGTCGGGTCGACCATCAAAGAGAACGCAGGCGACCTCGAAGGCAACACGTGGGCGCTCGTCATCGGCCTCGCTACCGCGCTCTGGGCCTCGATGAAGGCGTTCATCGGCGTCCAAGCCGCGTTCGACGACGTGTGGGAAGTCGACATCGACGAGCGCGCCAACATCGCCGTCAAGCGGCTGCGGGCGCTGCTCGGACTCGTCGCGATCGGCCTCGCCCAGGTTGGGACGGTCGTGCTGGCGGGCATCGCCGGCGCATCCGAGCTGGCGGCGATCAGCAAAGTCCTGATCGTCGTCGGGGCGCTCGTCGTCAACATCGCCGTGGTGGCGACGATGTTCCGCTTCCTCACGGCGGCTCCCGTCACCTGGACGATGGTGTGGCCGGGGGCGGTGTTCTCTGGTGTCCTGTTCACCGTGCTGCAGCTCGTCGGTACCGTCGTGGTGTCGCGGATGATCGCCGACGCCGGCGAGATCTACGGGACGTTCGCCTCGATGCTCGCTCTCATGAGCTGGTTCAGCCTGCACGCGCTCATCAGCCTGTACGGCGCCGAGCTCAACGCGGCGCTGGAACGCCGGCGTGAGCAGCGTCGCAACCTGACCGGATGGCTGGCCGCAGACCTCGATCGCCCGGACCTCGCCCATTGAGGGCGACGTTCGTGCACGTTCACACCAGCACCGTCTCGATCAACGACGACTGCTCGAGCGTGCGGTGTACCGGGCAGCGATCGGCGATCTCGAGCAGACGGGTGCGGTCATCGTCGCCGAGCGCGCCCTCGAGGTGGATGGCACGGTGGAAGCGGTCGAGTCGGGGCGCCGCCCCGTCGACCCCGGCCCCGTCGGCGTCCGTCGCGTGGACCTTGTCGTGCGTGACCTCGACCGTCACCCGGTCGAGCGCGATCGACTTGCGGGTGGCGTACATCCGCAACGTCATCGACGTGCACGCGCCGAGCGCGGCGGCGAGCAGGTCGTACGGCGAGGGTCCGGCGTCGAACCCGCCGACCGACTCCGGCTCGTCGGCCAGAAAGCGGTGGTGGCCGACCACGACGTGGTTGAGGAACGCCCCTTGTGTCGTCTCGGCGACGACGACCTGAGCCGTGGGGGCGGGTGGCGGCGCGAGGCCACTCGTGTCGTCGACGTATCGGGCGGCCCACGTGCCGATGACCTTCGCCGCGAACAGGGCGTCACGCTGGTCGGTGAGCAGGTGATCGGCGCCGTCGAGGACGACGAAGCTCTTCGGGTGCCGCGCCGCCTCGAAGATCCGAGCCGCGTGCTCGATTCCCACCGTGTTGTCGATCGGCGAGTGCATGACGAGGAGCGCACCCCGGTACGAGCCGACTTGCTCGAGCACCTTCTGCGAGCACACGTCGTCGACGAACTGCCGGCGGACGGTGAACGTGCGTCCGGCGAGCTCGACGGTCGCCTCGCCGGCGCGGTCGATCTCGTCGACCGCGTCGGCGAGCACGCCCGTCACGTGCGATGCCGCCGCCGGCGCGCCGATCGTTGCAATTGCACTGACTTCGGGGATCTGCGCAGCCACCGCGAGCACGGCGGCTCCGCCGAGTGAGTGGCCGATGAGCAGCTGCGGCGCCTGATGGTGCTCGCGGAGCCACGCCGCGGCGGCGACGAGGTCGTCGACGTTCGAGCTGAAGTTGGTGTTGGAGAACTCGCCTTCGCTGGCGCCGAGACCGGTGAAGTCGAAGCGCAGGACGCCGAAGCCCACCTGGGCCAGTTGGGTGGCAATGCAGGTCGCGGCCCGCAGGTCCTTGCTGCACGTGAAGCAGTGGGCGAACACGGCGAACCCGCGCGGTGGCCCTGCGGGAAGGTCGAGCCGCGCCGCCAGTACGGCGTCCTGGCTCCCGGCGAACTCGATGCGCTCGATGCGTGCAGACACGCCAGGCAGTATCGCCCACGTCGTCGCCGTCCCGCACGGCCAGATCGCCCGGTGGAGTGCGACGATGATGGAGCTGTGTCGATCATCCACGTGTTCGTGTACGGGACGCTGCGCCCCGGTGACGTCCGGTGGCCGCTGTTGCAGCCCTTCGTCGTCGGCGACGGCGTCGCCGACGAGGCCGACGGCGAGTTGTACGACACGGGTCTCGACTACCCGGCCGCGGTGTTCGGGGGGACGGGCCGGATCGTCGGCCAGACGTTCGAGCTCGTGGCCGACACGCTCGACCACGCCCTCGCCGTGCTCGACGAGGAGGAGGACACCGTCGATGGGCTGTATCGACGGGTCGCCATCCGCACCCGCAATGGGCACGACGTGTGGGCCTACGAGTACGGCACCGGGCTCGAGCTCTCCCCGATCGCGTCGGGCGATTGGTTCATCCGCTGATCGAGCGCCGTGCGACGAGGCCGGCTCGCGTCACATCTCCGACGCGATGGTGAGCACCGCCTCGGCGTGGGTGGTCACCTCGTCAGGGGTCAACGACGGTCCGAGCTCGATCGTGAACCCGACACCGCCGGAGTCGACGACCGTGCGTGACCATTGCGACGCGGTACCGGTGTAGGTGCCGCCGGTGACCTCGACGAGCGGCAGGCCGGTGAGCCCGGCGTAGCGCGCCCGGATCTCGCCGTCGCGGCCCGACCCCGGACTGATGCGGAACAGATCCTGGTGGTACCACAGCACGAGGTCGGGATGCACGCCCTCGCCGAGCGCCGTCATCGCCTGCGTCTCGGGCTCGCTGGCCGGCCCCTCCCCCGCGTACTCCCAGTTTCCGGGTTCGGCGACCGGACCCCAGTTGTGGGAGAAGTTGCGGTTGAGGTCGACGCCGTGGGCGTTGTGACGCTCCTGAGCGGCTTGGCCGTCGGGGTTCATCGAACGCACGAGCCACAGCTCGACACCGTCTGGCACATCGGCGAGGCGCAGGACGTCGACGATGTCGGCGCCGGCGTCCTCGTCGCCGTGGATGACGCCGACGACGAGCACCCTCGTGCCCCCTTCGTCGCCACGACGCACCACCGTGATCGGTCGGTCCTCGACCGAGCGTCCGATGACGACCTCGGAGCCTGCCTCGATGCCGTCGAAACCATCGAGGTCGTCGAGCTCGTCGAGGCCCTCGACGACCCCCGGATCCGTGGTGGTCGTGGTCGGTCCGTCCGGTGGTCCGGGTCCGGGCGGGATCGTCGTCGGTGCCGCCACCGGTTCGACCGCCAGCGGCGCGAGGGTGACGGCGGTCTCGGGCTCGTTCTCGGCACAGCTGGTCGCCGTCAGCAGCAACGCGACGGTCGCAGCCGCCACCAAGGTCCGGATCCGCACGTTCTCAGGATCGCGCATCGGCCGGCGATCGTGACGTCATCGTTCGCGACGCGCGTGGGCGTCGAGCAGCAGCGCCACCGCGCCCGTGATCCGTCGCGCCGTCGGGACGTGGAGATACTCGTTGGGCCCGTGGGCGTTCCCGTCGGGGCCGATCACGCCAGTGATCACGAACTGGGCGTCTGGGAAGCGCTCACCGAGCATCCCCATGAACGGGATCGTGCCGCCCTCGCCGAACGTGCGCGAGGGCTCGCCGAACGTCGCCGTCGACGCCGCGTCGAGGGCTTCGACGAGCCACGGCGCGAACTCGGGCGCGTTCCACCCGGGAGCCTGCTCCATGCCGGTGAACGTGACCCGCGCGCCGTACGGCGGATCGGTGACGAGCGCGGTGCGCATCGCATCGACGGCACCAGCCGGTTCACATGTCGGCGGCAGTCGCATCGAGAGCTTGAGCTTGGTCCCCGGTCGCAACACGTTGCCCGCCCGACCGACGGGCGGGAGACCTTCGGCGCCGACGACGCTCAGCGCCGGTCGCCACGTCCTCGACAGGAGCTGCTCGACCGCGTCGTCGGTGGTCGGGCCGGCATCGTCAACGAACGGGTAACGGTCGGCGAGCGAACCCACCGCCGCCGCCGTGGCCTGCGCCTCACGCACACGGTCGGCCGGGATCGCGACCTCGAGCGCCGGCAACAGGATGTCACCGGTCACCTCGTCCTCGATTCGCGACAGCAGCGAACGACTGATCCGGAAGCTCGACGGGATCATCCCCGAGACGTCGCCCGAATGAAGACCCTCGGTGACGATGTCGACCGACAGCACCCCACCGGCGAGGCCACGCAGCGAGGTCGTGACCCACATCCGGTCGTAGTCGATGCAGCCGGAGTCGAGGCACACCACGAGGCTCGGTCGACCGATGCGATCGGCGAGGGCTTCGACGTATGCCGGCAGGTCGGGCGACCCGGACTCCTCACTGGCCTCGATCAGGACGACGCAGCGCGCGGTCGCTCCACCGGCCGCGTGGATCGCCTCGATCGCGGTCAGGCTGGCGAACGCCGCGTACCCGTCGTCGGCGCTGCCGCGCCCGTAGAGGCGATCGCCCTCGAGCACCGGAGTCCACGGCCCGAGGCCCTCGCGCCAACCTTCCATCTCGGGTTGTTTGTCGAGATGTCCGTAGAGCAGCACGGTGTCGTCGACCGGGCCACCGCCCGTGGCCGGCACCTCGACGACGATCAGCGGGGTGCGACCCGGCAATTGGTGCACTTCGAGGGTGAGGCCGGGGATCGGCCGGCTCCGGCACCATCCGGCGATCAGATCGACCGCCCGCTGCATGTGGCCGTTGGCTTCCCAGTCGGGATCGAATGACGGCGAGACGTTGGGGATCGCCACGTACTCGTGCAACACGGGGATGATGTCGTCCCACACCCGGTTGGCGTGGTCGACGGCGACCTCGATGGCGGCTGTCACACCGCCACGGTATCCAGCCTTTGGTCGACCGTCGCGTGCGAGCCTGTTCAGATGCGAGCCCGCTTCGCCGCACTGCTGCTCACGTCGGTCGCCGCGGCATGCGCGACCGCCGAGGTGTCGGCCGTTCGGCGGGGGGCGACGCCGGCGAGGTCGTCCACGGCGCCCGTGACGACGGCGTCCACGACCACGGTGTCATCCACAGTGTCGTCCACGATCGCCTCGACGACGTCGAGCCCTCCTTCGACGTCGACGAGCTCCACCTCCTCGAGCACGACCACGACGCCACCGCCCCGTCGGATCACGGTGGCGTTCACGGGCGACACGCTCGTCCACAGCCCGCTGTGGCGGCGCGCCGCCCTCAACGCCGCCGGCTCCGGCTTCGACTTCCGGCCGATGCTCGAGCGCCTGTGGCCGGTCCTCGATCCAGTGGACCTCGCGGTCTGCCACCTCGAGACCCCGATCGCACCGGAGGGTGAGGAGTTGTCGACCGCCCCGGTTTACGGCGTACCGGCCGAGGTCGCCGACGCGCTGGTGGCGGCGGGCTACGACCGCTGCTCGACCGCCAGCAACCACGCGCTGGATCGAGGTCCGGCAGGGATCGACCGCACGGTCGGCACGCTCGAATCAGTCGGCATCGAACAGTCCGGGATGGCGCGGACGCCGGAGGAGATCGCACCGCGGCGGTTCGACGTTGCCGGCGTCGCGGTGACACACCTGTCGTACACGTTCTCGTACAACGGCATCCGGCCGCCACCCAGCGAGGAGTGGCGTTCGGCGTTGATCGACCCCGTCCGCATCGTCGGTGACGCCGGCGAGGCCCGGCGACTCGGCGCCGAGATCGTGATCGTCAGTCTCCATTGGGGCGTCGAGGGACGGACGGCACCTTCGGACTGGCAACGCCAAGTCGCACACGAGGTGACGGCCAGCGGCGCGGTCGATCTGATCGTCGGCCACCACGCGCATGTGCTGCAACCGGTCGAGCAGGTCAACGGCACGTGGGTGGTGTTCGGTCTCGGGAACATCCTGTCGAACATGCCGACCGGCGACCAGTGGCCAGCTGCCTCTCAGGACGGTGCGGTTGCCATCGTCGAGTTCACCGTCGCCGCCGACGGCAGTCGCGCCGTCGCAGCACCGGTGCTGTACCCCACATGGGTCGACAAGAACGCCGGTTTCGTCGTGCGACTGGTCACCGCCGACCTGGCGAGCACCGAGATCGACGAGACGACCCGACAACGACTCGAAGCCTCGCTCGACCGCACCCGCCTGGTCGTGGGTCCGTTCGTCGTCCCCTGACCGATCTCGTGAGTTGGGGTTAGCGAGCCGCTTGCTCGTGGCGGGCGAAGTCGCCGACGTGGCGGAAGCTGGCGACCTTGCCGTCGGCGCGGAACGTCCAGATGTGCACGAACGTGTCTTCCTCGATGCGCCGACCGGTCGTCAGCACGGTGCCCGCCTCGCGGACGGCGGCGATGACGGTGTCTCCGCCATCGCAGATCGGTCCGGGGACGAACACGTCGAACGCCACGCCGGAACCGAGCGCCTGGAAGAAGCGCAGGACGTGGTCCTTGCCGGTTCCGGGCACCAGCCACGGCAGACCTGTGTCGCGAAGGCCGTGGTCCCATTCCACATCGTCGGCGAGTTGGTCGAGGATCCAGGCGACATCACCCGTGCCGAATGCCTGGTAGATGCCCGAGACGGTGGATACATGGTCAGCCATCGAAGTGCTCTCCTCTCTGCGGTTGCGGTTGCTTGGCGAGAGTTCGTCGGCCGTGGGCGAACGGATCACACCGCGAGCACGCGGGCCGCGGTGAGCAGGGCGTGGGCCTGGTCGCGATCACCCTCGACGATCTTCGGCAGCTCCTCGATGTCGATCCGACGCGCCGCCGTGCGGCAGTAGTCGACGATGTCGGCCACCAGGGTCACCGTGCGTACAGTGCCCGGTCCGTCGAGATCGAACGTCCCGCCGCCTGGACCGGTGAGCACGATGCGCGCCGGGCCCTTCACGAGCTCGGTGGGAACCAGAAGCGGGAGGGTCCCGACCGAGAACATCGACATCGCCCGCAGGTCGCGTGGCGGCGGCGTCTGCATCGGACGTGCGGTGGCCCGCCTGATGTCGTCGGCGTGGGTCCACACCTCGAACGCCCTGACCACGAGGAGCGTGTCGACCGAGACCGGCCAGCCGTGGAACACGACACGGTCGTCGAGTGCCTCGGGACGTGACCGGATGGTCGCGATCGTGTCGGTGGCCTGGGCCTTCCACGCCGAGAACGTACGGCGGAAGCCACCCGCGAGCTCGGCCGCGATCATGTCGGCGCCCATCGCGAGGTGATCTTCGACGCCTTCGACAGCGGGCGCGTCGAGCCCGATGAGGCCCGCCATGTATCGCTCGACGGCGAGGAGGTGGGCGATCAACCCGTGGACCGTCCACGCGTACGGAGCAACGCCCATCTGCCACTCGTCGTCTTCGAGCCCGACGAGCAACTCGGTCATCGATGCGACCTGGCGTTCGAAGAGCAGGAGGGCCGGCGTCGGATCGAGCGAATCGCGGCCGCGCGCCGCGGCGGCACGCAGGACGTTCATCCGTGCTTCAGGTGGTGGCGACTCGGCGACCACGTCACCGAGGGCGGCGACAGTGTGCTGCAGTGCTCGCGCGACCCGCGCTCGCTCAGGGTCGACCAGCAACACGGCGTCGACCGCCTCGCGGTCAGCGGGCTCGACGGCATCGAGCGCCCACGCCGCGAGCAGATCGTCGACATCGTCACGGTTCATGCCCATTCGACGACTCCCTCCGAGCCGAGCGCGTTCGCCAGTCGATTGAGGCCGAGACGCAGCCGCGACTTGGCGGTGCCCTCGTGCGCGCCGGTCGCCACCGCGACCTCACGGAACGTCAGTCCCTCGAAGTAGGCGAGCTCGATCGCCCGCCGCTGGTCGTCGGGAAGGCGCGCGACAGCGGCGCGGACCCGCTCGGCCTCGAACATGTTGATCGCCGACTCCTCGAGGTTGGGGACACTGGTGAGCGTCTGGCGGCCGGACCGCTCCTCGTTCGTGGCCCGACGGCCGGTGCGGCGGAGCTGGTCGATGGCACGCCGCCTGGCGAGGACGGCGAGGAACGTCCGCAGGCTGGCCTTGGCGGCATCGAACCGCTCCGGGTGCTCCCAGAGCTGCACGAACACCTCCTGACAGACATCGCTGGCGGCGTCACGACCGACGAGTCGGGCCGCGGTGCCGTGCACGAGCGCGCTGTACTGGTCGAACACAGCTGCCAGCGCCGAGTCGTCGCCGGCGACGATCCGGTCGATGACGGCCCGCTCCCAGTCGCGCACCCCAGTGGACACCGGCGGCGACGCTAGCCGGTGCGAGAGGCCCTGAATCCCGAGCGCGCGTCTCACTAACCGGGAGGTTCGCCGCCCGAACCGATCCGGATCACCGCCGATCGCAGATTCAGCGCGGCTGAGATCCTGTGCGAGTCACACCCACGCGCTGGACCGCTCGCGGTTCGCGTCGTTGCGCATCGGCAGCTCGTTGTGCCACGTCCCGTCGTGGGCCCGGATGGCCGCGGCCACGGCACCCGCGGTGGGGACCAGCCCGATCTCGCCGACACCTTTGATGCCATACGGCGCGCCTGGCTGCGCCGACTCGACGAGGATCACCTCGACCGGCGGCATGTCCTTGGGCCGGATGATGTCGAGGCTGCGAAGGGTCGTGTTGAGCGGGCGGCCGTCGGCGTCGGCCGGGAAGCCCTCGGTCAGCGCGTAGCCGAGACCCATGTGCACGGAGCCCTCGACCTGCCCCTCGCACAGCTGTGGGTTGACGGCTCGGCCGACGTCGTGGACGGCGATCACCCGCTCGACGTCGCCCGACTCCGGGTCGAGCACCACCATCTGGGCGGCATAGCCGAACGTCGAGTGGATGATCGGATGCTCGAGACCCTCGCTGAGCGAGTTGGTCCAGTCGACCCGGTACTCGCCCTCGTAGTCGACGCCGACCTTGCAACCATCGGCAAGTGCGGCCTTGCACGCCTCGGCCACCGAGCCGGCGCCCATCAGCGTGCCGCGGCTGCCGGTGGTCTGGCCGGCACCGAGCTCGCGGGTGGTGTCGACGATCACGTCGATGCGGCCGGGATCGATGCCGAGCTCCTCGACCGCGACCTGCAGAGCAACGGTATGAACGCCCTGGCCCATCTCGGTCCAGCAGTGGCGCACTTCGACCCGTCCCTCGTCGCCGAAACGCACGACCGCCTTGGCGATCTCCTTGAACCCGTTGCCGAGACCCGAGTTCTTGAGTCCGAGGCCGAGGCCGACGGGCTTTCCACTCGCGACGGCGTCGTCGTAGTGCGGCTTGATGGTGTCGAGGCACTCCCGCGCCCCGAGGCAGCCGTCGTCCATGATCTGACCGGGTCCCCACACATCGCCGGGCGTCACGACGTTGCGTGACCGCATCTCCCATCCGCTGATGCCGACCTGCTCGGCCAGCCGATCGATCACACCTTCCATCGCGAACTGCGCTTGATTGGCGCCGAAGCCGCGGAACGCGCCGCACACCGGGTTGTTGGTACGCACGGCGATGGCCTCCACGTCGATCGCCGGCATCGTGTACGGACCGGACGCGTGGCCGGCCGCACGTTCGAGCACCTTCATGCCGACCGACGCGTATGGTCCGGAGTCACCGAACATCCGAGCCCGCACGGCCGTGAGCTTCCCGTCAGCGTCGCAGCCGGCCGTGTACTCCATCCGAATCGGATGGCGCTTGGGGTGCATCAGCAGCGATTCCTCGCGCGAGAGCGTGCACTTGACCGGTCGTTGCAGCAGCCACGCGGCAAGCGCGGTGTGGGCCTGGTTGGCCATGTCCTCCTTGCCACCGAACGCACCGCCGTTCGAGACCAACTCGACCGTCACCCGGTCGCGCTCGACGCCGAGCACGGACGCGATCTGATTGCGGTCGTCCCACACCCCTTGACCACCCGAGTAGACGTGGAGGCGGCCGTCGTCGGTCGGCACCGCGAGCGTCGACTCCGGTTCGAGGAACGCGTGCTCGATGCGCTGGGTCTGGAACGTCTCGTTGACCACGTGGGCCGCCTGCTCGAGCGCCGCGTCGACGTCGCCCCGCTTGTAGACGGATCGGGACAGCACGTTGCCGTCGAGCTGCCACACCGCTGGCTCGTCGCTGTGCATGACGGTTACCGGATCGGTCATCGGCGGGTGGACCGTGTACTCGACCCGGACCTCGGCGGCCGCCGCCCGTGCGATCTCCCGGGTATCGGCGACGACGATGGCGAGCACGTCGCCGAGGTACGCCGTGCGCCCACCGATCGGGATCATCACCGGCCAGTCGGTGTGGATGATGCCGACACGAAGCTCGCCGGGGATGTCGGCCGCGGTGTACACGGCGTGGACGCCGGCGACGGCGAGCGCGGCCGTGGCGTCGATGGCCACGATGTCGGCACGGGCGTGCTCGCTGAAGTGGAGTGCGGCGTGCAGGCAGCCGTCGGGGTTCATGTCGTCGATGTACGGACGCATGCCGATTGCCAGCTGGCAGCTCTCGTACTTCACTCCGCGCGACCCGACGCCGCCCGGTGTCACCATCACTGGGATGTTGCCGCTCGCCAGCGCCTCGACGGCATCGAGGATCTTCGTGTAGCCCGTGCAGCGACACAGGTTTCCGCCGAGGTGGCGCGACGCCTCCTCGCGTGTGAGCGACGAGCCCTTCTTGTCGATCAACGACTTGGTGCGCATCACGATGCCCGGCGTGCAGAACCCGCACTGGAGCGCCCCGCTGGCGGCGAACGCCGAGGCGTAGCGGTCGCGCTCGACCGGGTCGAGACCCTCCACGGTCGTGATGGCCGTTCCCTCGACCTTGTCCATCGAGATCTGGCACGCAACGCGCGCCTTGCCGTCGAGAAGCACCGTGCAGCAGCCGCACTGGCCGGTCGGGGAACAGCCGTCCTTGGGCGACGTCACACCGAGCTCGTCGCGCAATGCACTCAAGAGGTGAGGATGGTCGTCGCTCGCCTTGGCGGGGGAACCGTTGAGCACGAACTCAGCCATCACGACCATCCTTGTTCATCGTCCCGGCCGCGGACCCGGCCGCGGTCGGGAACTGCCATCCGGCGAACGCATCGATCATCGCATGCACGTCGCCGAGCGGGTAGAGGATCGGGCAGGTACAGCCGTTGCGCATGTACGTGGCGACCGCATCCTGTGCCTCTTCGGGTGTGCCGGACGCGGTGAGCATCTGAACGATCTCGTCGGGCACCAACTTGGCGGCCGCCTCGACCTGCTCGTGGGTGGCCGGCCAGGTGAGCACCTTGCCGACCTCGTCGAGCAGGCTCTGCGGCACACCGGACGCCTTCATGATGTGCGGTTGCTGCCCGAGGTACTGCGTCACCATGTTGCGTGCCATGTCGAGCGCTGTCGCCCGGTCGTCGTGCACCGAGCACACCACGAGCTGGGGGCGGTCGATGTCGTCGACGCGGCGGCCGACGCGCTCGGCACCGACGGCGAGCGCGTCGAGCGCCCGCGCGTTGTAGTCGGGTGAGACGAGGTAGTTGAGCACCACGCCGTCGGCGATCTCGCCGGTCAGCTCCATCATCTTCATGCCCGTGGCCCCGATGTAGATCGGCACGTCCTTGGCCCGTCGCTCCTGGTAGACGTAGTCGAGCTCGATGCCGTCGACGTGGACGTACTCGCCATGGAACGTGACGTTCTCGTTGGCGAGTAGTTGACGCACGACGGTGACGACCTCGCGCATCACGGTCAGCGGCTTGACGCGGTCGATGCCGACTTTGGCCGCCAGCGGATCCCACCACGCGCCGAGACCGCACAGGATGCGTCCGGGTGCGAGGTCGTCGAGCGTCGAGAACATCGATGCCAGGCGCGCCGGGTTGCGCGACCACACGTCGATGACTCCGGAGCCGATCTTGATCCGCTCGGTCGTGGCGGCGAACGCGGCCATCGGCACGCTGGCCTCGCGCACGAGTCGCGAGTCGGCCTGCCACACCGCTTCGAAGCCGCGCTCCTCCGCGTACTGCGCGAACGCGATCGCCTCGGTGATCGTGTGGGCGTCCTGGAGGTAGAGCGCGAGGCGGGTCATCACGACGCTGCCATCGTCATGTCTCCAGCCGTGCGAAGAGGCGCTTCGCGGCCTCGCCTGCCTTGGCCCGGATCTCGGCGGCGTCGACTCGGGTCGGGGCGCCGTCCGCGTACAGGAGCACGTCGTCGATGCGCACCTCTCGCGGACCGACCCCGGTGCTGAACGCCAGGCGCCACGGGTCGATCGGTTCGTAGTTCCAGACCACCCGGTCGCACAGTGCCTCCGGGAACAGCGCGTGGTTGGTTGCCAGCCACGACCACGCCGTGGCGGGTGTCGCCGAGACGTCGTGCTCGCGATGGCGGACGTAGGCGACGCGGAACTCGTCGAGCATGTCGGCGCCGATGCCGTCGGTGCCGAGTGCGACCGGGTTCGTGAAGCGGGCCGGCCTGGCGTAGCCGACGGCGTTGTTCATGTTCGACCGAGGGTTGTGCACGATCGTGCCCGTGAGACCGTGATCGTCGCCGAGGTGCACGCCGTGCACGATGAGCCAGTCCTCGCGGGTGAGGTCGCGGATCCGGTCGGCCGCATCACCGTCGTCGGGGCCCTCGGCGACGTGGATGTGGACTCCGACGCCGTGCTTGGTGGCCAGCTCAGCGGCTGCCGCCAGGGTGTCGTCGGTGCATGTGAACGCGGCGTGCACACCGACCATCCCCCGCCCGCCGGCGGCGAGGTATCGGTCGTTCTCGTCGAGGCCGCGTTGAGCGCCCTCGGCACCGTGGCGATCGGTCACGCCGTAGGCGGTGCTCACCCGCACGCCGACTTCGGCGCACGCGTCGGCGATGACCGACAGCGAGCCTTCGATCGCGTTCGGCGACTCGTGGTGGTCGATGATCGCCGTGCACCCGCGCTCGAGCGCCTCGAGGGCGCCGAGCTTCGCCGACCACTCGATGAGCTCGAGGTCGAGCGCGCAGTCGAGCCGCCACCAGATGAGCTCGAGGATCTCCCGGAACCCTTGCGGGACGCGTGGCGGTGCCGGCATGCCTCGCGCCAGCGACGAGTACAAGTGGTGGTGGGCGCACACCAGCCCGGCGGTCTCGTTGGGGGCGAGCGCGCTCACTGGAACACCCTGTCACTGATGCGAGCGACGAGGCGCCAGCCGAGGAGCGGCCAATAACGGCCTGCGTGGCCGGGGAACGCCGTCATGGCGCCACGGCGCCTTTGCGTTCGACGATCAGGCCGTACATCTCGGGACGCCGGTAGCGGGCGAAGTCGAACAGCGTGTCCTTGTACTTGGCGCACCAGTCGAGATCGCAGTTCGCCACGATCAGCTCGTCACCGCTGGTCACCGCCTGGGCCACGATCTGCCCGGACGGGGCGATGATCGCCGATTGCGCCAGCGACTCGACTCCCTCCTCGGTGCCGCCCTTGGCGACGCCGACGACCCACGTGCCGTTCTGGTATGCGCCGGCCTGCATCACGAGATGGTTGTGGAAGCCTTGCAACGCGTTCTGGCCGGGGTCCGGCGCGTAGTGGATCGGCGTGTTGTAGCCGATCATCACCAGCTCGACGCCTTGCAACCCCATCACCCGGTAGGTCTCCGGCCACCGGCGATCGTTGCACAGCGCCATCCCCATCACGCCGTCGAACGCCCGCCACACGCCGAATCCGTCGGGCGACTCCTCGAAGTAGCGCCGCTCGAGGTGCTGGAACGGGCGCCACGGCTCGTGGTCCTCGTGGCCGGGGATGTGCACCTTGCGGTAGTGGGCGACGATCGACCCGTCGCGCTCAACGAGCACGTAGGTGTTGTAGCGATGACCGTCGGGTGTGAGCTCGGCGTAGCCGAGGCAGAACCCGACACGGAGTCGGGCCGCCTCGTCGAAGAGCGCCTTGGTGTGCGGTCCCGGCATCTCGGTCTCGTAGAACGAGTCGAGCTCGTCACGGTCGTCGTCGAGATACCAGCGGGGGAAGAACGTGGTGAGCGCCAGCTCGGGAAAGACGACGAGTTCGCACCCTTCCTCCGCTGCCCGACGGAGCAGCGCCAACAGCCGGTCGACCACCTCGTCGCGCGCGTCGGCACGACCTATTGGACCGAGCTGGGCGGCGCCAACGCGCAGCACACGCGTCACGCGAACTCCTGGTCGGTCAGCTCGAGCATCACCTGCAGCAACACGTTGGCTCCGGCCTCGAGATCGGCGGCGTCGGTGTGCTCGGCGGGATTGTGACTGAGCCCCTTCACGCTCGGAACGAACACCATGCCGGTGGGACACACGCGGGCGAGCATCTGCGCGTCGTGGCCGGCGCCGGACGGCATCCGCTTCGTCGCGTGACCGTGGTCGAGCGCCGTCTTCTCGACGAGCGACACGACCCGGTCGTCGAAGTCGACCGGCTCGAAGCGCGCGATCCGGCGCGCCTCGACCGTGACTCCCTCCGCCGCCGAGACCTCGTCGATGAACACCGCCAAGCGTCGCTCGGCTTCCTCCAGGAGCGCCTCGTCTGTGTTGCGCAGATCGACGGTGAGCGTGGCCGAGCCGGCGACGACGTTGATGAGATCGGGTCGCAGGTCGAGCTTGCCGACCGTTCCGACCTGGCCGTGCCCGAGGTCATCCGCCAGGTCGCGGACGAACGTGACGATCCGGGCGGCGACGTACCCGGCGTCGTGGCGCATCGAGATCGGCGTCGTGCCGGCGTGGTTCGACTGGCCGGTGATCGTGAGCTCGGTCCACGAGATCCCCTGCACACCCGTCACGGCGCCGATGAGGTAGCGCTCGGCCTCGAGCACCGGACCCTGCTCGATGTGGAGCTCGACGAACGCGTGCGGAGCGGGGCCGGGACACGGGCTCGGGCCGAGGTAGCCGATGCGCGCCAGCTCCTCGCCGACGATCGCGCCGTCGATCCCGCGGATGTCGTGCGCCTCCTCGAGCGGCATACCCCCGACGTAGACGAGGCTGCCCATCATGTCGGGCGCGAAGCGGGCACCCTCCTCGTCGGTGAAGAACCCGACGGCGAGCGGGCGGCTGAGCTCGAGGCCGGCGGTCTGGACCGTCTCGATCACCTCCAACCCGGCGAGCACGCCGAGATTGCCGTCGTAGCGGCCCCCGGTGGCCACGGTGTCGATGTGCGAGCCGGTCATCACCGGTGCCTGATCACTCGGGTGCGGCGTGCGCCCCACCACGTTGCCGATCGCATCGATCGTGATCTCGAGCCCCAGGTCGCGCATCCACGTCACCACGAGGTCACGGCCCGCCCGGTCGTCGTCGGTGAGCGCCAGCCGGGAACAGCCCTGCGTATCGGGGATCGCGCCGATGCGCGCCAGCTCGTCGAGACGGTCGATCAGGCGGGCGCCGTCGACGCGCAGCGACGACCGATCCGACATGGGGCAACGGTACCAACGTTTTACAAATCGTCAAAGGAGGCGCGCGTGCGGTCTACGGCTGCTGCGGAAACTCATCGCGTTCCATCGCTCCGAGCTCGATACATCGCTGCGCTGCCCGGTCCAGAGTGACGTCGACATCGTCGGCCGCCTCGCGAGCGTCCAGACCCTCGGCATCCAGGTACTCGTCGAAGTTGGCTTCGTAGGTGGCCGCCAACTCGGCGAGCTCCTCATCGCCGCTGGTCTCCGCGGCCTCGACGAACGCTGCGATCGGTGCGGCGAGCGTTTCCTCGACCTCCTCGACAGTGCTCGCCGATTGAATCGTCAGCACGGCGTTCCCCAAGTCCTTGACACGGTCGCATGTTGTCGACACATCGACTGTGCCGGCCTCGTCGTCATCGTCACCACAAGCGCTCAGGGACAGGAGCGCGATCACCCCGAGTGAGATCGCGACCGAACGCGTCATTCTCGACAGCACCCCGACAGGTTGCCTGCTCCGGAGCGCGTTCCCGCGGCCAGCATCGATCACTCCTGCTCTGCGGATCGCGCTAGCACCTGATGGACGCGTGCCGCTGCGCGTTCAGCGAATGGTCGAACGTCGAAGATCAGGAACGTC
Source organism: Ilumatobacteraceae bacterium (assembly GCA_035557475.1). Lineage (GTDB taxonomy): Bacteria > Actinomycetota > Acidimicrobiia > Acidimicrobiales > Ilumatobacteraceae > JALOLG01. Next base: position 5,642 of record DATMDV010000232.1, on the reverse strand, counting down.
AGGCGTGGGTACGGGTCGTCACCACTCGGCGTCACCGAGCACTCGATCGCGAGGAGTCCCGGCGTGCCGCCAATCTGCGGCTCCTGAACGAACCGCACTTCCGCGGCACGTCCGCCTCCGAGAATCGCCTCGCCCTGTTCGCCGAGACTTGTGAGGGACGACGCGAAGGCGTCGAGATCAGCAGTCGTGAAGATCGTCGTGACCTCACCGCTGAACGGGCTGCTCGTCGCTGCGATTCGACAGTCCCACCATCCCTGATCTGCGGACCTCGCGGAGGGATTGACGGCAATCACGATCGCCCCGAGGTCAACGACGACTTCCCAGTCGCGAGCATCGCCAGAGTCGGCTCCGTCTTCCGCCATGAGCCGACCGAGTCACCCTCGGGCCGCTTGGTCGCGGGCCAGGACGTGCAGGCGGCTCATGAACTCGTCGCGCTCGATGTAGCAGCTCTGGAGGTGGCGTTCACCGCCGCCGCGGAAGCCGGTGCGGCCGTGCATGACGCGGCGGTTGTCGACCATGTAGAGGTCGCCGGCGCCGAGCCGCATCGTCACCCGATACCGGTCGCTCTCACGCATCCCGCCGAACGTCGTGTACGCGTCGTAGTACGCCTCCATCTGTTCGGCCGGCAGCAGGAACGGCTGGGCAGAGTGATTCGAGTAGCGGATCGCGCGCACATCGCCGGCCGCGTCGAGCTCGATCACCGGGGCGTCGTGCTCGTGCTCGTTGGCGTCGTCGCGGAAGTGGAAGTGCACCGCCACGGTGGTGAGCAGCTCGAACAGGTAGGGGTGGTCCGCTCTCAGGTCGGCCGCCACCTTGAAGCCGTCGACGAGCGTGGTCTCACCGCCTTCGGCGTCGGCGAGCAAGAAGTGCTGGAGCTGGATGGTCGGCGCCGGATCACGGTAGGCCTCGTCGGTGTGGGTGACGAGCGGGAGGTTCGTGTAGGCGACGGAGTTGGCGCCGGCAACCGCGCGGACGTCGAAGACCGTTCCCCACCCGGTGGTGCGCACCTCGCCGAAATGCCCGGCGACATAGGCGACCGTGCCGGGCACGGTGAGCACATCGCGCAGGATCGCGACACCGCGGTCGCGGAACCCGCTCATCCACGCCAACCGCACGGCATCATCGGCGAGCACCGACGCCATGTCGGCCGCCGGTAGGGCAGTCGCGTCGGACGCGTCCCACAACACTGGTTGGTCGCGCTCGCGTCGCACGCCGTTGGAGTAGTCGTGTCGGTGGAGCCAATCCAACGGGAACACGCTGACGTGCTCGGTCGCTTCGTCGACCCCGATGCGGGCCCAGCGGACGAGCAGATCGCCGGCCGGGCTGATCTCGACGGACGCGGGTGCCGCCCCGGCGATCGAAGACGTCTCGACCACACGGTGCCCGGTCGTGGCATGACGGCAGTGCAGGCAGTTGTCGCGGAGCCACACGTGGTGGAACGCGCTCGTCGTGCCGTTGTCCCAGCCGAGACGGACCACACCGTCGACGGATTCAACGGTGCGCAATCGAACGGACATCGCAGCGGCTAGTCGAGGTAGTCGGGCGACTCGTCGTCGAGGATCTCCCGCAATGCGGCGAAGTGGAGGGCCGCGGCCTCCGGGTACTCGAGCCACTGCGTGCAGGTGAGGGCGGCGATCTCGTCGGGGATCAGGTCGAGTTGGCGTCCGGTCGACAGGGCGAGCACCTGCAACCTCGCCGCCCGCTCGAGGTGGTACAGCTCGTCGAACGCGTCGGCCACCGTCGGTCCGATCACGATCACCCCGTGGTTACCGAGGAACAGCACGCTGTGATCGTTGCCGAGCAGCTTGGCGACGCGCTCGCCCTCGGCATCGTCGAGCGCCATGCCTCCGAAGTGACGGTCGTACGCGATCCGGTCGTGGAATCGGCACGCCGTCTGGTCGAGCATCAGCAGCTCGAAGTCGCGGAGGCAGGCGAGCGCGGTGGCGTACGGCATGTGGGTGTGCAGGACGCAGCGCGCGTGCGGTACGTGTCGGTGCAGATGCGAGTGGAGATACCACGCCGTCGGATCGGCGTCGGCACCGACATGCTCGGCGTCGAGTAGCAGCAGCTCGCTGGCCCGCACCCGCGAGAAATGCCGGCCGCGTGGATTCAGGAGGAACTGGCCACCGTCGTCGGACACCGCGACGCTGAAGTGGTTGGCGACGCCCTCGTGGAGCTCGAGACGGGCCGCCCACCGGAACGCGGCCGCCAGATCGCGGCGCAACGACTCAACGTCCATCAACAACACACGTCCATCAACAACACACCTCCATCAACTGCACGTCCATCAACTGCACGTCCATCAACTGCACGTCCGCCCGCGACGGTACCGAACGGACCAGGGCCGCGGCACCAGGGAGCGGTTAGCGTGCCGCCGCGTGGCGACCGCCCGTCGGGACGTGCGACGCGGGATCGCGTGGGCAGCATTGAGCGCCACCGCCTACTCCGCCTCGGCAATCCTCGGCAAGCACCTGCTCGACGATCTGCGGGCCAACGAATTGCTGTTCTGGCGGTTCTCGATCGCGATCCCCGCCTGCTGGATCGTGCTCGTCGTCAGATCACGGCGCGGCGGTCCGAATCCGCTGGCTGTGCCACGCCGACCGCTGGTCCTCGTCGGCTGCTTGTTCTGTTACATGTCGTGGATCGGGTTCGTTGCGCTCGATCACCTCGACACCTCGCTCTACATCGTCCTGGTGTACGTGTATCCCGCGTTCGTCGCCGCCGCCGCACCGCTGTTCGGCCAGCGGATCCCTGTGACGACGTGGCTGGCGATCGGCGTCACGATCGTCGGGATCTCACTCACGGTGCCGGATGTGTTCGAAGGCGCCGGCCGTGGGGATGCGTTCGGTGTCGTGCTGACGCTGGTGCAGGCGGTGGCGTTGGCGACGTACACGATCGTCAGCAGTCGCGTCGTGACGGCGCGCGCCGACGGATTGGTGACGATGGGGTGGAGCCTCGTCGGCTCGTGGCTCGGAATGGCCGCGTTGTCGGTCGCGATCGGGTTGCACCTGCCGAGCGATGGACGCGTCGTGGCCGAGCTGGTCGGCTTCGCCATCGTGCCGACGATCGTGTCGGGCGCGTGCTTCTATCAGGCCCTGCGTTTCCTCGCGCCGACCCGTGTGGCGACGATCGCGACGCTCGAACCGGTCCTCACGATCGTGTGGGCGGTGCTCCTGCTCGGCGACGAGTTGCGGGCGATCCAAGTCGGCGGCGGTGTGCTCGTGCTCGTCGGCGTGATCTGGGCGCAGCGCTCGGCGGGTCAGGTGGTGGTCGCCGTGGCGCGCCGGCGGAGCACCCGCAAGCGCGAGAAGACGTCGTCGTGGTCGATGTAGCAACCGCGGAGATGACGGGCACCGCTCACCGGGTCGAACGAGTCGCGTCCATGCAGCACCACCCGGTTGTCGAACCCGACGAGGTCGCCGACACGGAACGGGTAGCGAACCTGGAACCGCGGGTCGTGAGCGACCTCTGAGAATCGGCGCAACGAGGCGTAGGCGCGCGGCACATCGGCGGGTGCCATGTCGGGGAACGCGCGCACCGGGTAGAACGCCCGCAGCGTGAGCGGTTGCCCCGGTCCACCACGGTCGATGATCGGCCCCGACCATCGGTGGTCGTCGTCGACCGACCGGTTGAAGAACACCCATCGCAACGTCGTGAGCGCCTCGTATGCGTCGGGGTGGTTGGCCGCCAGCTCGGCCGCGACGGCGAGCCCGTCGGTCATCCGTGACCAACCACCCTCACACGAGTTCTCGACGCAATGGAGGAACTGGAACCCCGGTGGCGTCTCCCGTGTGGGGAGATCGGTGTGCTGGCCGAGGTTGAGCCCGGTGTACGCCGTGCTGTCGGGGTCGATCTTCGCCCGGACACTCCACACCGGGCCGAAGTTGGAGTCGCGGATGGGCCCGATCCGCGCCGCCAACTCGCCGAGGAAGTCGACGTCGGCGGGAGTGTCGCTGAGCCGGGCCAGCCCGAAACGGACGAGGAGCGTCAGCCATTCGGTCAACACGTCAGGGTCGTCGAGGACGCGCGAACCGTCGATCGTCGGCGGTTCGGGCAGGTCGCTCGCCGTCCACGTCTGACGTGCCGGCAGGTACGAGTGCGGTCGATGCGCTCCATCGGCGACGTGGCGCAGCCAGCCCGGGTGGACGCGCGCCACCGGCCCGCCGTCCCACTGCAACACGAGCTCACCGTCGGGTCCGACGGTCGCGTCGACGAGGTCGCTCGGTGCCGGGAGGTCGGCCGGGTCGATCATGCCCTCTCGGCTCTTCGGCTCGACGCCGAGCCCATGGGCGTTCTCGGCGAGCCACAACGAGTAGCAGTCGAGCGTCGTGCCGTCAGCCCATCCGACGCTGACGGTGGCATCGAAGAGCCGGACGGAGACGAGAGCGTTCCAGTCGTAGTGGTAGAAGTCCGGAGTCAGCGGCGTGTCGGGCGGGCCATTCGTCGACGTCATGCGGAGCGTCACACTACGCGTGGGGCGGCCCGCCGACTTCCGCGCCCGAGGCGCGTCAACGGGTGTTCGCGGCTGACGAACGGCGGGCGCCCTCGATCACGTCACCGGGCATACGGTTCGGTCACAGCCGTCCAATGTGCTGACAAAGGGGACACCATGAGCACGACTGCGACGCCCTCGACTGTGCAGGACGCGGCGACGAACTCGGCCGCGACCGAACCGTTCCGGTTCTACGACAACCGCGAGAAGTACCTGTTGTTCGTGACGACGACGAGCGAGAAGGCCGAGGTCGCGACGCGCATCGGGCACGAGCTCACGCAACTGAAGCCGACACCACCCGCGCTGCGCTTGTTCGACGCGGGAACGGGCAACGGCGTCGTGCTGAGCCATGTGCTCCGCGACCTCCATCGCCGGCTGCCCTCGGTTCCGTTCGTGGTGGTCGGCAAGGAGATCAGCATGGAGGACACGCGCCTGACGCTCGCGGGTCTCCCCGACCGCCTCGCCGAGCATCCCGACACGGTCGTGGTGCTCACCAACATGTTCTACGCCGAGGCGCCGAGCTTGTACCCGCGATCGCCGGCCAACCAATCCCGGGTGCAGTGGTGGGACGTCCCGCTGCAGGGCGACTACGCGTACGACTACCACCAGCAGATCTCGGGTCTCGAGCACATCCTCGAGGCCGGCTGGCAGACGACGAGCTCGAAGAGCGGCAACCCGGTGTACGCCACACCGTCGGTGCTCGTGTTGTATCGGGCCGATCGTGCGTTCGCGCTGCACGACATCATCCCGCGCAACATCGGCGCCGCCCAGGACTTCGACTACGACCTCGTGTTGGCCGCCCAGCCGTACCGCTCGAGGACCGAGGCCGAGCCGAAGGTGCGCACGGTGCTGGCGCCGCTGGCCCGCGCGCTGGCGCCGAACGGGCGGCTCGTCGTCGTGCAGTCGACCGGCCACGACCCCGGCATGGAGATCGTCCGGCGCATCTGGCCCGACGACGAACCGTTCGCGACGCCGCGCAACCTGCTCATCCAAGAGCTCGACCGCCAACTCAACGACGGGGACGGCCCACCGACGTACTCGTTCGACGGGATGAGCGACGCGCTGGCGCTGTTCACCTATCACCTCCACGCGATGCCGAGCGAGGTCACGAACCGGTTGAGCACGTCGACCGCGCTGGCCGCGTGGAACG
>DATMDV010000231.1:0-3298 GCA_035557475.1 Ilumatobacteraceae bacterium | reverse complement strand
CGGTGGCGACCCATTGCGACGACAGGTCCTGGACGTAACCGTCAGCGCGTTGGCTGACAGGTGGCGGCTCGTTCATCCGCACCATGGACGCCGCGGCGTCGTCAGCGCCGAGCTCGGCGATCAAACGGGCCGCGAGCCAATCGGGGTAGCTGAGCCGCGCCGCCTCCGACGGCCATCGCATCGACGGGCCGGCCGACGAGAGCTTGCGGAGCACGGCGTTCACGAAACCCCGGGTCCGCTTGGGTGCGAGCGCGACCGTCTCGCTGACGGCCGCGTGCGGTGGGATGCGGGCGTACATCAGCTGGTAGGCGCCCAGGCGCAGGAGCGTTCGGGTTCCCTCGTCCGGTGGAACGGCGATGAATCGATCGAGGAGGGCGTCGCACGCCCGACGCATGCGAGTGGTGCCGTAGACGAGGTCGGTGGCGAAGCGTCGATCGGAGTCCGACAGCTCACTCGAGCCGAGCACCGCGCGCATCACGAGGTTGGCGTAGGCGCCGTGGCTCTCGATCCGCCGCAACGCGTCGTACGCGATGCGTCGCGCCGATGGTTCCGAGCTCATTCGAACCACTCGCCCTCGGCGGCCCGGACACCCCGATACCAGTCGGCGAACGCCATCGGCCGGCGGCCTTCTGGCTGCACCACGCTCGGCACCAGACGCCCGTCGACGACGTCGGCTTCGATGACCTTGATGCGACTCCCCCGCCACGTCGTCCACGCCCCACCGACACGCACGAGTCGATCGAGCGCGATCGCTGGTCGCGCCCAGTCGATCCGCAGTTCCTCAGGCTTGATCTTGGCGGCGTAGGTCGGCTCGCCGACCTGTGGCGTCGGTCGGCCCAGCCCGTTGCGGAGTTGCTCGACGAGGAGCGCCGTCCCTACCTTCACGAGCTCACCGCGCAGCTGCGCGGCCGTCTCACGCGGACCGATCGGGACCTCGACGCTGGCGTACACGTCGCCCGTGTCGAGACCCTCGGCAACCTGCATCAGGCACACCCCGGTCACGTCGTCACCGGCCATGATCGCCCGCTCGACCGGCGCCGCGCCGCGCCATCTGGGAAGGAGCGAGAAGTGCACGTTGATCATCGGCAGCCGGGCCAGCACGGGCGGCTTGATGAGCTCGCCGAACGCCACCACGACACCCAGTTCGGCGTCGACCCCGAGCACGTCGTCGACGACATGGTGCACGTCGAGCCCGAGCGATTCGGCGGCGGCGTGCACCGGGCTCGGTGACGTTTCAGCACCGCGGCCGCGCCGCCGTACGGGACGGGTGATCACCAGGGCGACGTCGTGACCGTCGGCGACGAGCGCCCGCAACGGTGGAACCGCCATCTCGGGCGTGCCGAGAAAGGCGAGCCTCACGTGAGGCGGAGCCGGCGCTTGCGCGGAGGACCGACTTGGGCGTCCTCTTGCAACCGGCGGTACTCGGCCAGCGCCTCCTTGCGCTGATCGGGCGTCATCCGATCGAACATCAGCACACCGTTCAGGTGGTCGAGCTCGTGCTGATACAACCGCGCCTCGAGCTCGTCGGCCTCGATCTCGATCGTCTCGCCGTCGAGCCCGATGCCGCGCATCAGGACCTGCTTCGGGCGCACCATCTCGACGTAGAGACCGGGGATCGACAAGCAGCCCTCGTCGTACACCCACTCGCCGCTCGACTCGACGATCTCGGGATTGAACACCACCATGGGCCGCTCGTCGAGGTCCCACACGAACACCTGCTTCTGCACACCGATCTGGGGCGCGGCGAGGGCGATGCCGAGGTCGGACTCGTACAGCGTGTCGAACATGTCGTCGACGAGGCGGACCAGCTTGCCGTCGACCTCGGTGACGGGCGCCGCCTTCGACTTGAGCACCGGATCCCCGTACTTCCGAATCGAGAACGCCACATGATCAGGCTATCCAGTCGGTGACGCACGCCGGTCCGGCGACATCGGGCACACCACTGTCAAGATGTCGACAACGAAACCGCGACACGCTTCGGTGCCGTCGATCGGGCCCGCCATGCCACCACCGAACCACTACTTCGAGGAGTCCCCGCAGTCGCGATCAGACGAGCGCACCATCGACGTCGCGCTCCCCGATGTGTCGTTCTCGATGCGCACGGACCACGGGGTGTTCAGCCACGGACGGCTCGACACGGGAACTGCGATCCTGTTGCGCGAGGCGCCGCCACCACCGCCCACGGGAACGTTCGTCGACCTCGGATGCGGTGCCGGTGCGATCGCGCTCACGCTCGCGATGCGAGCTCCGCTCGCGGCCGTGCTCGCCGTCGACGTGAATGCTCGGGCGCGCACGCTGTGCAGCGACAACGCCGCCCGCCTCGGTCTGACGAACATCTCCGTCGTCCATCCCGACGAGGTGCCCGTCGATCTCGCCGTCGACCTGATCTGGTCGAACCCGCCGATCCGCGTCGGCAAGCCGGCGCTCCACGCGATCCTCACCACGTGGCTCGGCCGGCTCGCACCGAACGGCTCGGCCGTGCTCGTCGTGCAGCGTCATCTCGGAGCCGATTCCCTCGACCGGTGGCTGCGCTCGACCGGGTGCACGACGCGCCGTCTCGCCGCCCGTGGCGGGTACCGGCTGCTCGAATGTAAAGTGTCTGCTTCGTCAGGCGACGCTCAGGCCGACGAACACCGTACGTGACCAGTCCGCGACTGAGCGTTAAGAATCGCCACCACGTTGAGTGGTCACTCCGACGCTCTCGGACGCATTCCACCAGGTGAACGAGGAAATATCCACCACGTCGCCCAGGGGGTCTGTTATGTTTCGAATCACTACGTAGAGTGAACACTGGCTGAGCGTGGCTGAATGGCCGCCTGGGGGCAGGCACATGAGAGACGGAAGAGAGAGGCGGGCAACTGCGATGAGAGAACAGCGGACGGGACTGCGCGAACAGCGGACGGTCAAGCGGAGGATTGCAACCGCGGCCATGGCGATCGGGGTGGTGCTGTTCGGCATCGCCATCGCGCCAGGTGTCGCATCGGCTCACCACCCACTCGTCTCAGGCACAACACAGTGCCGCGTCGACAGTTGGTCGGTGACGTGGACGGCACGGGCCGACGAGGTCCGCGGCCTCAACTGGTCGATCACCTCCCCGGGCGGCTACTCCCCGGCCGGCTCGCAGGCGGACTCGCTCGCCTTCACCCGTACCGCCACCTATCCGGGGACGCAGGCCTCGGCCACCGAGAACGTGAACGCCGTCTGGTCGAACCAGTCGACCGGTTCCAGCTCGGCGACCGTCCAGCGTCCGCCGCTGTGCCCGGTCGTCACGACGACGACGACGACGACAACGACGACG
>DATMDV010000230.1:0-2277 GCA_035557475.1 Ilumatobacteraceae bacterium | reverse complement strand
TTGCTAAAGTAGCGGCATGTCAGGTGAACAGTACGACCCGGTGGCGAACCCGTACGCCCCGGGCGCCGGCACGCCGCCGCCGACGCTGGTCGGGCGCGACCAGGTCATCGAGGCCGCCGAGATCAGCCTGCGCCGGCTGATCGCCAAGCGCAGCACGCAACACCTGATGCTCACCGGGCTGCGCGGCGTCGGCAAGACCGTGCTGCTCGGGACGCTCGCCGCGGTGGCCGAGCACGTCGGGTTTCGCGTGATCCGCCACGAGGCGGTCGGCGGCGACGACACCGTTGCCTCGCTGCTGCGGCAGTCGCGCCGCATCCTCGACGACCTCGAGCCCGGACCGCGGGTTGCTCGCGCGTTCCGGTCGATCGACTCGGTGTCGCTCACGATCGCCGGCACCGGCGTCAGACTCGACAAGGCGCGTGGCCGGGCCGACCGCGAGGCCCTCGCCGACGTGATCACCGACCTCGCAACGGCGGCCGGCGAGGAGGGCCTGGGCGTGATGCTCGCCATCGACGAGGCGCACATGGTCGACGCCCACGACCTGCGCCGGATTCTGGCCGGCGTGCACCGGTGCGGCCAGGACGGCCTGCCGTTGTGGTGCCTGCTCGCCGGCCTGCCGAACCTGGTCGGCGAGATCGCCAAGGCGGCGACGTACGCCGAGCGGATGTTCACTGTCGGCGACCTCGGCCCGCTCAGCCCGGCGCACGTCGTCGACGCCGTGCGGATCCCGGCCGAGACGATTGGTGTGACCTGGTCGGACGAAGCCGTCGAGGCGATCGTCGACCGGTCCGACGGGTTCCCGTTCTTCGTCCAGATCTGGGCGTACCACACGTGGAACGCCGCCGTCGACGATCCGATCTCCGTCGACGACGTGCGCCGCGCGGCACCCGCCGTAGACCACACGCTCGACACGTCGTTCTTCGCTGCCCGCATCGCGCGCATCCCGTCGTCGGAGGTGGCGTACGTGCAGGCGCTGGCGTCGCTCGGGTCGGGTCCGCACCGCTCCGGCGACGTTGCCGAGGCGGCCGGCAAGTCGACGCCGGCCGTCGCCGCCTTCCGCGAGCGTCTCATCAGCGAAGGCGTGATCTACTCACCGCGGTACGGATGGGTCGAGTTCGCGATCCCGCATTTCGACGAGTACGTGCGCCGGGCGCTGCCCGTGGGGTGACCGCCGGGGGACCGTGCGTGACGGTTGTATGACCGTTGTCGCACCCGGAACCGGTAGCCTGATGTTCGGAGTGCGGATCGTCCGTTGCTCCACCAGAACCGAGCGGCCAGCCGTCGGTTACCGGTTGCCCATCCCGTGGCCGTGAATTTGCACGGTGCGACGGGGTCGCCAACTGGGAACCGGCCCGGCCGCTCCAGATCGACCCGGCGAATGAAAAACCCGAGGTCGGAAAGGAGCCATTCGTGGCTGATCCCATTCGCGTCTCGGGTGCCGTTTCCGGTACCGACAAGACGCTCACCTTCGAGACTGGCAAGCTCGCCCAACAGAGTCAGGGCGCCGTCGTTGCCAGCATCGGAGGCACCACGGTGCTGACCACCGCCAACGCCGCCCGCGACGTACGTCCCGGGACGGACTTCTTCCCGTTGACGGTCGACGTCGAGGAGCGGGCCTACGCGGCCGGCAAGATCCCCGGGTCGTTCTTCCGTCGTGAAGGTCGCCCCACCGAGGACGCCGTCCTCACCTGTCGCTTGACCGACCGGCCCCTGCGCCCGTCGTTCCCCAAGGACTTCCGCAACGAGACCCAGGTCGTCACCACCGTGATCGGCGCCGACCAGGAGAACCCGCATGACGTGCTGTCGATCAACGCCGCCTCGGCCGCGTTGATGATCAGCGGCATCCCGTTCGAGGGGCCGATCGGCTCCGTGCGCATCGCCTACAGCACCGACGGCGAGTGGATCCCGCATCCGACCTACGCCGAGGGCGAAGCGGGCGTGTTCGAGCTCGTCGTCGCCGGCCGCCAGCTCGACAGCGGCGACATCGCGATCATGATGGTCGAAGCCGGTGGCACCGAGAAGAGCTTCTCGTACTACGCCGACGGTGCCCGCAAGGTCGACGAGGAGGTTCTCGCCGGCGGGCTCGAGGCCTGCAAGGTGTGGATCAAGGAGTCGATCGCGCTGCAGCGCCAGCTCGTCGCCAGCGTGATCGCCACGCAAGGACCGATCGTCCCGCTCACGTACACGCCGCAGGTCGACTACACGACCGACGTGTTCGACGCCGTCGAGAAGCTGGGCACTGCGAAGCTCGCCACGGCGATCACGATCTCGGCCAAG
>DATMDV010000229.1:0-11448 GCA_035557475.1 Ilumatobacteraceae bacterium | reverse complement strand
TCGCCAGTTCGCCGTAGGCGGCGGCCGCGTCACGGGCGAGGGCGTCCAGCGCCGGATCGGCGGCGCCGGCCACGTACTCGCCGAACCATCCGCTGTCGCCGTTGCCCGCCCAGGTGGCGCATTGGTCGGCCACAGCCTCGGAAAGCCGGACGGTCGAACGGTGGCCGGCTTGCAGACCGGCGGCGAGGTTCTGGCGGTAGCCGTCGATGGCCGCCGGTACCTTGCCCAACCGGACCCCGATCCGCTCCCATGCCTCTGGCGACTCTTGATCGACGAGATCGAAGAGTTGTCGCACCGCCGCCTGCGGCCCGCCGAGCTCGTTGAGCAGGCAGGAACGCTCCCCCGTCTCGATGAGCTCGAGGCCGTTTGCGCAGAGGTCGTCGAGGTAGCCGGCGCCGAGTCGCTCGGACTCGTCCTCGGGCACCGACGCCGCCAGCGCCTCACGCGTGCGGCGGTACAGGTCGGCCCTGGCCGCCTCGCCGTCGGGTGAGTAGTCGGTCATCGTGTCGGCGTCGAGTCCGACGCCCATCTCGAGCACTGCCTCGACCGCATCGAGGGCGGCGAAGGCGTCGATGAATCTGTCCGAGATGCCGCTGATGGCCCCCACCGTGAGCACACTACGGCCGCCTGGCCGGTGCGCCGACGCTCAGGTCGATTCGTCCGTCCGCTTCTCAGTTCACGGCGCCGCCCACATCGCCGCGACGTGGCGGGAGTCGGTTCCGCAGCATCCGCCGACGACGGCCAGGTTCGGGAGGCGTGGCCGCAACGCGTCTTGCGCTCGAGCCAAGTCGACCGGGTCGCCCTCGTCGAGCTCGGTCGCCGCATCGAGCTCGGCATGGCGACGCGCATTTGTCGACCTGCTTCGCCCGGCGCTGGCCGACCTCCACCGCGCGATCGACCTCGACGCGCTCGCGGACCACTTGTTCACCACGTTCGAGGGCGGCTTCATCCTGTGCCGCACCACCGAGAACCCGTCGGCCATGCGCGAGCAGCTCCGCATCTTCCGTCAGCTGATCGAGGCGCTCCTGGGGCAGTCTGGTGGAAGTGGACATGACGCCAATGCAGCCGTGGGAGACGGGTCAGCGAGACGCGTTCAGGGGACGCTTCGGTGAGGATCCCGACGCATACGACCGCACTCGACCAGTCGCGCCGGGCGCCGTTTTCGACGACATCGTCCGGCGCGCGGGACTGCAGCCTGGATCGACCATCGTGGAGATCGGCCCGGGTACTGGACAGGCAACGCGGCCGTTGGCCGAACGCGGTCTACGGGTCGTGGCGTTGGAGGTCGACCCGCGCCTCGCTGCTCGAGCGGGCCAGAACCTCGCAGGATTTCCTGATGTCTCGGTGATCGCGACGTCGTTCGAGGCGTGGGAACCCGACGACGTGACGTTCGACGTCGTGTTCGCGTGCAACTCGTTCCACTGGGTTGCCCCTGACATTCGCTTCCTCAAAGCAGCCGCGGTACTGAATCCGCACGGCCATCTCGTGGTGGTCTCGACCCCGGTCGTCGTCCCCGCCGACGCCGACCACTTCTGGTGAGATGTCCAAGACGACTGGGCCGCCGTTGGCGCCGAGCGCGTCGACCCCGCGACCAGGCATCCAAATCTGGTCGACGACGTCGGATCTGCGGTGGCTGCGTCCGGGCTGTTCGAGGAGCCCACTGTCACGCGTGTCCCGTTCGACATCGCGTTAACTGCCGAGGAGTACGCGACCAACCTTTCGACCCAATCCGGGGTGAAGGAGCTTGCTCCCGAGCGGCAAGCTGAGCTCGTTCAACGCATCCGGCGCCGGATCGAGGCTCACGGGGGAACGCTGACCGTTCATCACCTCGCCGTGGTGACGCTGGCGATTCGGAAGACGTAGTTCACGTTTTGCCCGCGACGCCCGTGACCAGCGCGTGGGGCATGGCGGCGGCGTCGGGCGCGATGATGGTCCGATGTCGGATGAGGCAGAGCTGCGGCGGGCCGAGCGCCACCTCGTCCGCTACGGGGCGACGTGGTCGCCATTCATTGCCGAGCGGGCGTCGGGGGCGTTCGTCGAGGACGTCTCGGGGCGGCGTGTCCTGGACTTCACGAGCGGCCAGATGAGCGCCATCCTCGGACACTCGCACCCGGAGATCGTCGCCGTCGTCAGCGAGATGATCGGTCGGCTCGACCACCTCTTTTCCGGGATGCTGTCGCGACCGGTGATCGATCTCGCCGAGATGCTGGCGTCACTCGCCCCCGGGCTGACGAAGGTGCTGCTGTTGACCACGGGCGCCGAATCCAACGAGGCCGCGCTGCGGCTGGCCAAGATGGCGACGGGCGGCTGGGAGGTCGTCGGATTCGCTCAGAGCTGGCACGGCATGACCGGCGGCGCGGCCGCGGCAACGTATTCGGCCGGACGGCGCGGTCATGGTCCCGCGCCGGTCGGGTCGATGGCGGTGTTCGCGCCGAACGCGTATCGGCCCCGCTTCCGCACCGTCGACGGCGAGTTCGATTGGCGCACCGAGCTCGACGATGCGTTCGACCTCATCGATCGCCAGAGCACCGGTGCGCCGGCCGCGTTCATCGCTGAGCCCGTGCTGTCCTCAGGCGGCATCCTCGACCTGCCGCCCGGCTACCTCGCCGCCCTCCAGGCCCGTTGCCATGAGCGAGGGATGCTGCTCGTGCTCGACGAGGCACAGACCGGGATCGGCCGGACCGGCACGATGTTCGCGTTCGAGCGCGACGGGATCGTGCCCGACATCCTCACGCTGTCGAAGACGCTGGGCGCCGGCCTGCCATTGGCGGCGGTGCTGACGACCGACGACATCGAAGAGCAGGCCCATGAACGCGGCTTCCTCTTCTACACCACCCACGTCTCGGACCCGCTGCCCGCCGCGGTCGGCCTCAAAGTGGTCGAGATCGTCCTGCGCGACGGTCTGGCGAAGCGGGCCGAGGAGGCTGGTTCTCGCCTGCGGGCCGGACTGGATGAGCTACGCGATCGCTACGACTGCGTCGGCGACGTGCGCGGACGGGGCCTGCTCGTCGGGATGGAGATCGTCACCGACAAGGACTCGAAGAAGCCGGCACCCGAGCTCGGCGCGGCGATCACTCGGCGCTGCTTCGAGCTCGGCTTGTCGATGAACATCACCGCGTTGCGCGGCATGGGCGGCGTGTTCCGCATCGCTCCGCCGCTGACCATCACCGACGACGAGCTCGACCTCGGCATCACCATCCTCGACCAAGCCATCGCCGACGTCGCCGACTGACCGGACCACGGGCACGCTTCACACCAGCGTCTCCGTGGCCGCGCTGACCATGGTGGTGCGGCGATGGCCTGGTACGTTCACGCCAGCCGTAGCCGCGGCGGGGCTACGGAGCGGGGGCGTTGTGAGGCGGAGACGGCGTGTGGGTGTTGTTGCGGTGCTCGTTGCCGTGTTGTTCCCGGCCGTCACGTCCGCAGAGACACCATCGGGTGATGTGCCGGGGGTGCTCGCTGTTGGCGATGACGTCGGCTACGTGTCGTTGCAGCCGGGTCGTTTGTTGGATACGCGGCCGGGTGCGGGGACGGTCGATGGTCTGTTCGCGGGTGGTGGTGCGGTGGGTCCGAGCTCGACGTTGGAGCTGACTGTTGTCGGCCGTGGCGGTGTCCCCGCCACTGGTGTTGGGGCGGTGGTGTTGAACATCACTGCGACGCAGCCGACGGCGTCGGGGTTCGTGACGGTGCATCCGACGGGCGCGGCGTTGCCGAACGCGTCGAATCTGAATTTCGTTGCCGGTCAGACAACACCGAACCTGACGATCGCCCGTGTCGGCGACGGCGGGAACGTGTCGTTGTTCAACTTTGCCGGCGACACGCACCTGATCGCCGACGTGGTCGGCTGGTTCCCCGGCACTGCGAGCGTCACGGGTGCGCCTGCCACCGCGGTTTCCGTCGGTGGGACGTTCTCGTGTGCGCTGCTCGTCGAAGCGACGATCAAGTGCTGGGGCAGGAACAACGTGGGAATGCTCGGCAACGGCACCCTGGTCGCGTCAGACACTCCCGTGCCGGTGACGGGCATCACCACGGCGGTCTCGATCACGTCGGGTGATGCTCACTCCTGTGCGCTCCTCGCCAACGGCACGATCCAATGTTGGGGCGTCAACTTCTCGGCCGAGCTCGGCGACGGCACCGTCGCGTCCCCTGACTCGCCGACGCCGATCCAGGTCGTTGGTATCAACAACGCTCGGTCGATCAACGTCGGACCCGGCGGACACCACACCTGCGCCGCGCTCACCGACGGCCGCGTCAAGTGTTGGGGATGGAACGAGTTCGGCCAGCTCGGAGATGGCACCCGCATCACCTATCGCGGGATCGAACCGGGCGCGGTCGGAGGTATCGACAACGCGGTGTCGGTCAGCGCCGGCTACACCCACAGCTGTGCGGTGCTCGCCAACGGCACGGTCAAGTGCTGGGGCGACAACCGCTTCGGCCAGCTCGGCGACGGCGGTACGGTCAGCTGGGCGCCGGCGCCGTTGAGCGTCGTCGGTATCACGAACGCAGTCGCGGTGTCGTCGGGCGGGTATCACTCGTGCGCCCTGCTCGCGGACCGGACACTGCGATGCTGGGGCCAGAACGGCGGCGGCGAGCTCGGCAACGGCGGTGTCCCGGCGACGTCGTCGACGCCTGTCGTCGTTCCGGGGATCGCCAACGTCACTTCCCTCGGCGCCGGATATGCCAACACCTGCGTGGTGATCGGCAACGCCACGTTGCGATGCTGGGGGATCGGCTGGCTCGGTGACGGCAGCCAGAGCATCTCGAAGGTACCGGTCGTGGTAGCCGGCATCGCCAACGGCGCCTCCGTCGTCGGCGGCATCGGACACACGTGCGCAGTGCTCGCCGACCGCCGCATCAAATGCTGGGGATTCAACCAATTCGGCCAGGTCGGAGACGGCACGCACATCACCCGATCTACGCCGGTATCCGTGTACGGGCTGTGACCTGCATCACGGCTCGGGTCCGATTCAGCACCGCGGTGAGAGAATGTGCCGCATGGAGACGCGTTCGCTCTCACCGAAGCATGCCGATGCACCCATGGTGCCGATCATCGGGATGGGAACGTCGAAGACGTTGGACACCGACGATCTCGTGCTCGCCGGTGACGTCGTTTCGGCGGCGCTCGATGCGGGCACGACCTTGTTCGACTCGTCGCCGATGTACGGCAAAGCGGAACGCACGCTCGGCGCCGTGCTCGAGAGCCGTCGTGCGGGGGCGGTCGTCGCCACCAAGGTGTGGACCGACGACGACGTCGTGGCGGAACGTCAGATCGCGGCATCGCTGTCGTTCTACGGAGGACACATCGAGCTGTTGCAGATCCACAACATGGTCCGCTGGCCCGAGCGGCTGCGGCGCATCGAGGAGCTGCGCGATGCCGGCCAAGTGACATTCGTCGGCGCGACCCATTGGAAGGCGGCGAACTTCGACGAGCTGGAGGCAGCGATGGTCACCCGTCGCCTCGATGCCATTCAGATCCCGTACAACCCACGCGAACGCGAGGTCGAGAAGCGCTTGTTGCCACTGGCCGCCGAGCTCGGACTCGGCGTACTGATCATGCGACCGTTCGCTGCCGCCGATCTCATGCGCAACCCCCCAACCGCAGCCGAGCTTGCACCGCTCGAAGCCTTCGGTATCCAAACCTGGAGTCAGGCGTTGTTGCAGTGGGGACTGAGCCATCCGACGACCACGGTCTCGATCCCCGCCACGTCGAAGCCGAGCCGGGCAACAGAGAACGCCAACGCCGGCGACGCCATGCCACTCGATGACGAACACCGCGATTTGATCAGCCGACTGGCCGGCGCCTGACACCTTCCAAACCGCTGTGTCGATTGCCACGCCGATGTTACTTGACCGGTATAGAACGAGCAGGTACTGTAGCGGTACAGAAGAACCTCGAAAGGAACTCCGATGACCACCAACAAGCCCCTCACCAGCGTGTCGCCGGCACTGCCACCGCTCGGTGTGCTCGCCGATCTCTACGCCCAGGACGCGCTGCAGCGCACCGCCTACAGCGCACTCCCCGGCGCACCAGTCCAACCGTACGTCGAGCCGCGCCGGAGGCTGCGCCGTGTCCTCGCCGCACTCGCGAGCACTCCCCGCCGGCTGCCATCTCTGCCGATCACCCGTCGACACCCAGAATGCTCCCCGTCGTAGCCAGCAGTACGGATGCAGGCCAGAATCGAGCTGATGTCGAGAGTGACGCTGCAGACGATCGCTGACCGCGTCGGTGTCAGCCGCATGACGGTGTCGAACGCGTTCTCTCGCCCCGACCAGCTCTCTCCTGAACTGCGCCAGCGGATCCTCTCCGCCGCCGATGACCTCGGTTACGTCGGGCCGGATCCGGCGGCGCGTGCGCTGGCGCGGGGCCGCACGGGCGCCGTCGGAATATTGCTCACTGACTCGCTTCGCGACGCCTTCACGGACGAGGTCGCGACCACCTTTCTCGGAGCCATCGCCGACGAGCTCGAACCGAGCGGCCTGGCGCTCACATTGTTGGCGTCGGGACGCGGCGACATCGTGCCAGCCCGTGACGTACCGATGGACGGGGCGTTCGTGTATTCGTGCGACACGAGGTCGCCCGGCGTCGAGTGGCTGAGGCGCCGCAAGCTCCCGCTCGTCTACGTCGACCACGCACCGGTTGACGACGCCCCGAGTGTCAACATCGACGATCGCTCCGGGGCGCGGGCCGCCGCCGAACACCTCGTCGAGCTCGGCCATCGACGAGTCGGCATCATCACCGCCAGCTTCGCCGGCCCGCACGGCCTGGTGACCAATCCCGTGTCAACAGGAGACGGACACGTCACCACGCAGCGGATGTTGGGTTGGTTGGATGGCCTCGACGCCGATGGCATCCGGCCGGTCGTCATGCAACTCCCGACCGACGACGAGCACCTCGCCTACGACGCCGCTCGGTCCCTGCTCGACACCGTCGAGCCGCCGACCGCCCTGCTGTGCTTCTCCGACCTCCTCGCGACCGGCGCCTTGCGTGCGGCCGACCAGCTCGGGCTGAACGTCCCCGGCGACGTTTCGATCGTCGGCTTCGACGACAGCACGCTCGCGGCGCGCACTCGCCCGCCGCTCACCACCGTCCGCCAAGATGTCGCGGCAAAGGGTCGCATCGCCACCTCGATGCTCACTGCCCTCATCGAACAGACCCGCGCAGGCGCTACGACACAGGCCGAACACGTTGTGTTGCCGACCACGCTCGTCGTTCGTGACAGCACGGCGCGGCCGCGCGCAGTCGAATGACCGTCTGACGGCCCGTGCGATCAGTGCCCCATCTGGCTGGTGATCCGCTCGACGACCACGCTGGCGGCGAACCGCGGCGTGCCCGGTGGTTCGGCGTCGACATGGCCGCCGGTGTACTTCTCGGCCACCTTGCGTTCGAGGGCCAGATCGGGGTCGTGGGTGAGCCCGCCGACATGGCCCCGCACCTCCACGTACCACGTGGGTTCGGCCGGGTCGACGACCACGACGGAGATGCGGGGATCGCGGCGAAGGTTGCGCAGTTTCTGCCGACCTTCGACGAGACTGAACCGCAGCACGCCGTCCTCCCACAGGAACCACAGCGGCGTGGTCTGAGGCTCACCTCGCGGCCCGAGTGTCGACACGAACGCAACCGCATTCGACGTCAGCAACCGCTCCAGTTCGGGCGGGATCGGCACCGACACCTCCCCGATCGTATCGAGACCACTCGCGCTGGGCAGCCGGGTGGATGGGAGGGGTAACGTCCGCGCCCATGGCAGACACGGTTGAGTTCGAGAGCAATGGGGGAACGGCGTCCGGTTATCTGGTCCGGCCCACGGGGGGTTCGGGTCCCGGGGTCGTGGTGGTTCAGGAGTGGTGGGGACTGGATCCCGGCATCAAGGAGATGGCCGATCGGCTTGGTGCCGCTGGATTCGTGGCGTTGGCACCTGACCTGTATCACGGGGAGTTGGCTGGCCACGACGAGATGGGCAAAGCGGCCGAGCTGATGCAGGGTCTCCCACCGGACCGAGCAGCGCGCGACATGAGCGGCGCGGTCGACTACCTCGCTGGGCTCGACATCGTGACGGGCGACGGCATCGGTGCGGTCGGGTTCTGCATGGGCGGCATGCTCTCGCTGATCCTCGCCGCGAATCGACCGGACCGCATCAAGGCGGTGGTGCCGTTCTACGGCTTCCCGCAAGGTGATGCGGAGCCCGACTGGACCGGTCTGACGGCATCGGTCCAGGGTCACATGGCCGAGAACGACGACTTCTTCGGCCCTGACGCGGCCCGTTCTCTCGAGGAGAAGCTGCGGGCGATGGGCAAGGACGTCACGCTCACGATCCACCCGGGCACCGGGCACGCGTTCATGGGCCCGCACAACGCAATGGGTACATTGGACGAGGAGCTCGCCGCCAAGATCTGGCCGGAGGTCGTTGCGTTCCTGCACGAGAAGCTGGGATGAGCGCTCCTGCTCACACTCCGGTCCGACAAGCGCGACCGCTGAACCTCAAGTGACCGAGGCGGCGTAGATGCTGTCGAGCGAGGCGTCGAGCGTGGCGTCGAACTCGTCGTCGCTCTGCTGGGCAGACAGCCCTTCCGTGAGGGCGCGCGAGAAGCTGGCGACGACGCCGTGGTTGCGGGCGAGCCGCTCGTTGGCGTCGTCGCGCGAGTAGCCGCCGGACAGCGCGACGACCCGCAACACGTTCGGATGCTCGACGAGGTCGGAGTAGAAGTCGTCGGAATCGGGCAGGGTCAGCTTCAGCATCACCTGCTGGTCGCCGGCGAGCCGGCCGAGCTGAGTGTCGATCGCCGACTTCAGCAACGACTCGGCCTCGGCTTTCTGGGGGCTGTTGATGTCGACCTCGGGCTCGATGATCGGCACCAGCCCGGCGTCCAGGATCTGGCGCGCGATCTCGAACTGCTGGTCGACGACGGCGTCGACCCCGGCCTTGTTGGCGAGCTTGATGACCGAGCGCATCTTGGTGCCGAACACGCCCTTCTCGTTGGCGCGCACCAACAGCTTGTCGAGGCCCGTGATCGACTTCATCACCTGCGCGCCGTCGACCTCGTCGGCGAGCCCCTGGTCGACCTTCAGGAAGGGCACGACGTGCTTCGCCGACCACAGGAACTCCGCCGTTCCGGTGCCGTCGATCTCGCGGTCCATCGTGTTCTCGAACAGGATCACCCCGAGAACACGGTCGCCGTCGAAGCTGGGACTGGTGATGATTCGGGCGCGCATGGCGTGCATCAGGCCGAACATCTCGTCGTCGCCCGAGTACTCACCCTCGCCGATCCCGTACAGCTTGAGCGCCTTGGGCGTGCTCCCGCCGCTCTGGTCGAGGGCGGCGATGAAGCCGGTGCCGTGCTGGACCTTCTGGTACTGCTCGTCGTTCATGGAACGGCTCCGTTCAGGTGTGCTCGGTCGCCGCGGACCCGGTCGCCCCACGAAAACTAGTCGCTGAGGGCCAGGTTCTCGGGCGAACGCAATTTTCACCACGGGGCAGTTGTGACCAGCCGCTCGCTTGCCGATGACTCGATCGCAGCCGCGGGCGGCGCGGCGTCGCCGTCGTCGCCGGCCGACGCGCGGCCGGACACGATCAGGGCGTAGGCAAGGCAGCAGCAGGCCGCCACGTTCGTGATCGTCCGAGCGATGTTCCACGCGATCCACTTGCTCTCGAATTGTTCACGCACCGCGTGGATGTCGGCGACGCCGTTCGGATCTCCCGCGGCGTCGAGCTCGTCGTTCAATGGGATGTTGAAGCGGCCGGTGATGATCAACGTCACGACGTACAGCGCGAGGCCGGCGATGATCCACGGCAGGGCATCCCGCTCGTCCTCCGGCAAGTGCACCGCCGCGGCAGCGACTGTGACGAGCAGCCCGCCCACGAAGACGGACAGGAACACGGGGTTGATGATCGCCACGTTGATCCGCTGCATGACGTCGACGAACGTGCGGTCGTCCGCGCCGCGCAGGGCGGGCATCACGGCACACGCGAAGGCGCCGAGGAGGCCCGCCACCAGACCGATGGAGACGGTGGCGGCGATGAGGGTGACGGTTTGGATCGTTCTCATCGCGCTCACCCGTGATCCCAAGTCCCGCGCTGGGCGGTGTCCCAGGCGTAGTCGTAGAAGTCGCGGGGTTCGCGCCCGAGAGCGCGCTGGACGCCATCGGCGATCGAGGCGTTGCGTCCGTCGAGCACGGTGGTGAACAGGTAGAGGACGAGGTCGATGACGTCGCTCGGCACGCCCTCGGCCGTGAGCGCAGCCGCGTAGTCCGCCGGCGACACGGGAACGAAGGCGATCTCTCGATCGACGGCCTTGGCGATCTCGGCGGTGGCCTCCTCGAAGGTCAACATCCGAGGTCCGGTCAGCTCGTACAACTGCCCGGTGTGGCCGTCCTCGGTGAAGGCCGCCACTGCGACGTCGGCGATGTCGTCGGCATCGACGAACGGCTCGGGAACGTCTCCGGCCGGTACGACGACTTCGTCGCGCAACACCGCGTCCAGGAGATAGCTCTCGCTGAAGTTCTGGCTGAACCAACTTGCCCGCAGGATCGTCCAGTCGACGCCGGCGTGCTGAATCAAACGTTCGCACGCTTGTGCCTCATCCTCGCCGCGACCGGACAGCAGGACGAGGTGTTCCACCGCTGCCGCGACGGCGACGCCGGCGAACGAGCCGATCACATCGGTTGCGCCCGGCGCGGCGAGATCCGGGTAGTACGAGATGTAGACCGCGCCGACGCCCTCCAGCGCCGGCGTCCATGTCGACTCGTCGTCCCAGTCGAACGGCGGTTGTGCGGATCGCGAGCCGATCCGCACCGGGACGTCCAATGCTCGCAACCGGTCGACGATGCGCCGTCCGGTCTTGCCGGTCCCGCCGAGCACGAGGACGGGGCGCGGGCTGGCGGTGTGGTTGGTGGGACTTGTGTTGGTCATGGTCGTGTTCCTTTGCGATGGGTTGGCGAGGTCCGACTCGTCAACGATCCGCCAGTGGGGAGTTGCGAACAATGGCGAAGGTTGCAAAGTTCGTTAACCTCAGCGGTAACGAACCGAGACGAGAGGACAGTCGGTGGAGCGGCGTGAGATCGAGATCTTTCTGACGCTCGCCGACGAACTGCACTTCGGTCGCACCGCCGAGCGGCTGGTCGTATCGACCGCGCGAGTCAGCCAGACGATCAAGAACCTCGAACGGCGGTTCGGCGCCTTGCTGTTCGAACGAACGAGTCGACGTGTGAAGCTCACGCCGGTCGGGCGGGCCCTCCGTGATGACCTGAAACCAGCGTTCGAGCAGATCGAGGCCGGCATCGAACGGGCGATCGCGGCCGGCCGCGAGGTGCACGGTCTGCTCCGGGTCGGTTTCTTCCGCGCGGCCGCCGGGCGCTTCGTTCTCGAGGTCGCCGACGCGTTCGGGACCCTGTACCCCGGCTGTGACGTGCAGATTCGGGAGAACCAGCTCAGCGACGGGTTGGCGGTCCTTCGC
>DATMDV010000228.1:0-2729 GCA_035557475.1 Ilumatobacteraceae bacterium | reverse complement strand
CCTCGAGTCGGCCCGCCGGCGAGAAGCGGGATACCGGGCCGCGTTGCAAGCCGCCGGCATCGCCTTCGACCCCGACCTCGTGCGGGTCGGCGGGTTCACGCAGGAGACGGCCGAGGCGCCGGCCCGGGAGCTGCTCACGATTGCCGACCGTCCCACGGCGGTCTTCGCCGCCAACGACCTCTCGGCGATCCAGACGATGCGCACCGCGGCTGAGCTCGGCATCGAGATCCCGGCCGACCTCTCGGTGGTCGGCTTCGACAACATCCCCGAATCGGCGCTGACCGACCCACCCCTGACCACCGTCGATCAGTCGATCCAGGCGCTCGGCCACGAAGCGGTGCGCACCCTCGTCGAGCTGATCGAGCACCCCGAACGCCACGACGCCGCCGACCCGATCCACATCACGTTGCCGACCAAGCTCGTCATCCGCCGATCCAGTGCGTCACCGAGGCGTTGAGCTCCGGCGACGCCGGCCTGCGACCTCGACTGAAATCGTTTACAACCCCGCTGACCTCCACCGGAGCCAGGGCTCCGAAGCCCAACCCAACCCGATCCACCAACCCAATCACACCAACCAGAAGGGGGAAGCGACCTTGACCAGGAAGCACAACCACCGACGCTGGCGAGCGTTCTCGCTCGTCACCGTCCTCGCCCTTGCCGGCGCCGCGTGCGGCGACGACGACGCTGAAAGCCCAGCGGCCGACGACACCGCGTCCGACGATGGGGCGTCCGGCGACACTGCGTCCGATGATGGGGCGTCAGGCGACACCGGATCCGAGCCCACCACCGCCGACGACAGCGGCGGCGGCGAGCCCGTCACGATCAACTGGTGGCACATCCAGAACAACGATCCGGGCCTGTCGAACTGGCAGGCGATGGCCGACGAGTTCATGACGATGCACCCGAACGTGACGATCGACATCAACGTCCTCGAGAACGAAGCGTTCAAAGCCGCGCTGCAGACCAACCTCCAAGCCGGCGACGTGCCCGACCTGTTCCAGTCGTGGGGTGGTGGCGGTCTCCGCGAGCAGGTCGAGGCCGGACTCGTGCAAGACATCACCGCCGCGTCGTCCGAGTTGGTCAAGAACCTCAACCCGGGAGCGGTCGGTCTCTACAACATCGACGGCAAGCAGTACGGCATCCCGTTCAACCTCGGCATGGTCGGGTTCTGGTACAACAAGGACCTCTTCACCCAAGCCGGCATCGAAGCGCCGCCCACGACGTGGGACGAGCTCCTCGACGTGGTGCAACAGCTGAAGGATGCGGGCATCACGCCGATCGCCGTCGGGGCCGGCGACAAGTGGCCGGCTCACTTCTACTACTCGTACCTGATGGTGCGACTCGGCGGCGCGGACGTGATGAACGGGATCGCGGCAGATGGCAACTTCAACGTGCCCGAGGTGATCGCTGCCGGCGAGGAGCTCAAGCGGCTCATCGACATGGAGCCCTTCCAGCCCGGCTTCCTCGCCGCGCCGTGGGACGGTGCCGATGGCGAAGCCGGAGCGATGGGCAACGGCCTGGCCGCCATGGACCTCATGGGCCAATGGGCACCGGGGACGTTCCGCAGCGCGGCCGGGGTGCCCGAAGGTGAGCTCCCGTTCGAGCTCGGTTGGTTCCCGTTCCCGATGGTCGACGGAGGTGCTGGTGCCGCGACCGACGCCTTTGGCGGCGGCGACGGGTTCGCGGTCGGCAAGGATGCCCCGCCCGAGGCCGTGGAGTTCCTCGAGTTCATCACGAACGTCGACAACGCCACGGTCTGGGGCGAATCCGGCAGCGGTCTCCCGGTGACCAAGGGAGCCGAGGTGTCGATCACGGACCCGAACATGCAGATGGTCCTCGCCGGCATCGACCAGGCCAGCTTCGTGCAGCTGTACCTCGACCAGTTCTTCACGCCCGACGTCGGCGCCGCCGTGAACGACGCGGTCCAGACCCTGTTCGCCGGCACCGCGACGCCCGAAGAGGTCGCCACCGCGATCACCGCGGCAGCCGCCGGCTGAACCCAACAGTCCCCTCGTTCGGGTGGGAGGCTCTGTCTCCCACCCGAACCGGCCTGCCCTGACGTTCTCGCCCCGTGTGACGACTCCAATCGTTCCCTCCTCCGCCGCCGCGACACCCGTGACACCACGAGGTGACGACGACGTGCTGACCGAGCGCGCCCACTCGAGACTCGGGCGCCTCCCGGGACCGATGGTCGTGATGTTCCTGTTGCCGGCGCTGTCGCTCTACGCGCTGTTCGTGCTGTATCCGATCTTCCAGAGCGCCCGATACAGCCTCTACGACTGGAACGGGCTCGAACCACTCACCGACTTCGTCGGGCTCGACAACTTCCGCAAGGCGTTCGACGATCCGGTGTTCCGCGGCGCGATGCGGCACAACGGCATCATCATCGTCCTGTCGTTGCTCCTGCAGATCCCGTTGGCGCTCGGCCTGGCCGTGATGTTGAACCAGAAGCTCCGCGGCCGGGCCGTGATGCGCACGTTGTTCTTCGCCCCATACATCCTGTCGGAGGTCGTCACCGGCGTCGTCTGGCGCCAGATCCTGCGTCCGAAGGGCCTGCTCGACCAGATACTCACGGCGATCGGTGCCGAGGGGTACATCCGCAACTGGCTCGCCGAGCCCGACATCGTCCTCTACAGCCTGTTCTTCGTCATCTCGTGGAAGTACTTCGGGTTCCACATGGTGATCCTGCTCGCCGGGCTGCAGCAGATCCCCAACGAGCTCGGCGAGGC
>DATMDV010000227.1:0-6405 GCA_035557475.1 Ilumatobacteraceae bacterium | reverse complement strand
GCTCATGAGAGAAGCCAGACTCCGATCGCATGATCGACTTTTCGTTCCCGCCCGAGGTCGACGAGGTCCGCCTCAAGGTCCGTGAGTTCATGGACTCGAGGGTGCGTCCGGAGTGGGAGGCGATCGACCAGGACGACCGGTCGCAGCTCGTCGGCTGCATCGTCAAGCTCCGCAAGGAGGCCCGCGAGGACTGGGGCCTGTGGTTGCCGCACATGCCGGAGGAGTGGGGCGGGATGGCGCTCGGCCCGACGGCCATGGCTGCGGTGTCTGCCGAGGCCGCCAAGGTCGGCATCGGACCGTTCGTCCTGAACGCCCAGGCGCCCGACGAGGGCAACCAGCACACCTTGTTGCATTGGGCGACCGACGAGCAGAAGGAGAAGTACCTCCGGCCGCTGTGCGAGGGCACCGCCCGGTCGTGCTTCGCGATGACCGAGCCGGAGGTCGCCGGCTCCGACCCGACGTTGATCCAGACCAAGGCGTACCGCGACGGCGACGAGTGGGTGATCAACGGGCACAAGTGGTTCATCTCCGGCGCTCGCGGCGCCAAGTTCGCGCTGCTCGTCGCGCGCACGGAAGAGGATCCGGAGATCCCGCAGGCGGCCAACACGTGCTTCATCGTCGACCTCCCGTCGGACGGCTGGATCGTCGTGCGCGACGTGCACACGATGTCGGGCGGCCACAACCACTGCGAGATCCTCATCGAGGATCTGCGCGTGCCGCACTCCAACATGCTCGGCGGTCAGGGCCAGGGCCACCTGCTCGGCCAGTACCGGCTCGGCCCCGCGCGGCTGGCGCACTGCATGCGCTGGATCGGCCAGGCCGAGATCGCCCTCGACATGATGGTGGCGCGATCGCTCGAGCGGTACTCGCACGGTTCGTTGCTCGCCGAGAAGCAGGGCATCCAGTGGCTGATCGCCGACTCGGCGGTCGAGCTGTACCAGTGCAAGCTGATGGTGCTGCACGCGGCCTACCAACTCGAGCAGGGGATGGAGTTCACCGCCGTCGTGTCGATGGCCAAGCACTTCGTCGCCAACAGCCTGTGGCGCATCATCGATCGCGCGATCCAGGTCCACGGCGCGCTCGGCTACTCGACCGACACCCCGCTCGCCCACATGCTCACCCAGGCCCGCTGGGCCCGATTCGCCGACGGCGCCGACGAGATCCACCAGATGCGCATCGCGCAACGCACCATCGCCGCCTACAGCGACCACGGCACGACCAAGACGGCCACCGGCAACCTGCCGTTGTGAATTGAGCCGGCTCACCGTACGCCCGACCGTCACTCGTCTGGTCGCCGGCTCGTGCGACTCCGTCGCCGCGCTTGGGCCCTCCGGCTGCTCTGTTCATCACATGACTCGCGAGGTCGTTGCGCCGGACGGATCGTCGTGGCGGCTCCGCCGGCGATGGCCATTGCCTCCCCAGCGCTGAAGGGACCAGCTACCGATGAACGGTGGATGGGCATCACACCTGCATCACACCCGCATCACACCTACATCACACCTAATGTCGGCGCCATGACCGTCCAGTTGTCGATGCTCGGCATCGTCGTCGGCGACATGCCGACCGCCCTGCGCTTCTACCGCCTGCTCGGCCTCGACATCCCCGCCGAGGCCGACGCGCAGCCGTTCGTGATCCACCGGATGGACAGCGGCGTCTCGCTGTTCTTCGACACGGTGTTCGCTCGGACGTACGACCCCGACCACCGGCGGCCTGAGGGCGCCGGCTACTCGAGCCTCTTCGAGTTCTACCTGGGCGACGACGCCGGCGTGGACGCGCGCTACGCCGAACTCGTCGCCGCCGGCTACCACGGCCGGATGGCGCCGGCGCAGACCCGAGGCCCGTACGCCGCGATGGTCGACGACCCCGACGGGCACGTGATCTTGCTGACCTCTGACGAGGCTGGACTCGGCTAGCCACGCCTCTGCACCGAGGGCGAGCACACACGTCAGGACGTCCGCCGCCAGGTGCGCAGGGGGATGTCCACCGCGATGGCCGATCCATTCCTCGAGGACTCGGGGCCGACAACCGAGAATCGTCACAGAACGCCGGATCGGAGTCACGCCACCGACGAGGGAAACGTTGCCTGACGTGGCTAGTAGTCGGAGGCGGCGATCTCCTTCGCCCAGCGGTAGTCGGCCTTGCCGGAAGGGGAGCGGACGACTTCGTCGACGAACACGATCTGCTTGGGGAGCTTGTACCGGGCGATGTGGCGTTCGGCTTCGGCGATCAGCGCCGTCCGAGTCACCCCGTAGCCGTCGCGCACCCGGACGATGGCGACCACCTCTTGACCCCAGCGCTCGCTCGCGCGACCGGCGACGACGCAGTCGTAGACCGCCTCGTGCGACTTGATCGCGGCCTCGACCTCCTCGGCGAAGATCTTCTCGCCGCCAGAGTTGATGGTGACCGAATCGCGCCCGTGCAGTTCGACGATGCCGTCGGCGAGCAGTCGCGCCCGGTCGCCGGGCACCGCGTACCGGCGGCCACCGATCACCGGGTACGAGCGTTGCGTCTTGACGCAATCGTTGAGATAGCCGAGCGCCAGGCGCCCGCTCTTCGCCAACCAGCCGAGCTCGGGATCGCCTGGCTCCAGCTCGCGGTCGAGGTCGGCGCTGAGCACGTGGTTGCCCGACGTGATCGCGAACGTGCCGGTGGTCGCCCCGCCCCCTGTCGACACGTGCGACATCTGACCGCCCGCCTCCGACGATCCGAGACCGTCGACGATCATCAGCGTGGGAAGTCGTCGCAGGAACTCGTCCTTGAGCTTCGCCGACAATGGCGCGCCGCCCGACAGCAGCACGGTGAGTCCCGACAGCTCGTACGGCCGGCGGTCCAGCCCGTCGAGCAAGGGACGGGCAAACGCATCACCGACGATGAGGAGAAAGTTCAGCTGCTCACGCTCGACAAGGGTCCAGATGTCGTCCGGGTCCAGGCGTTCCGGCACTGACTGGATGAACACCGTTCCGCCTCCGAGCCAGGTCCGAAAGCTCATCCAGTGGCCGGCGCCATGCATGAACGGAGGAGCCAACAGCGCTCGCAGGCCGGTGTTCGCCTCGGCCAGGAAGCTGTCGGTGGTCGTCGCCGTCTTCGACCCGCCGAAGCACTCGACCATCGCGTCACCGTTGCGCCACATGACACCCTTCGGCATCCCTGTCGTGCCGCCGGTGTAGAGGATGTACAGGTCGTCGGCGCTCCACTCGACCGGTGGCCGTGACGGTGAGACGGATGCCAACGCGTCCTCGAACCACACGGCACCCGCCATGAGGTCGTTGCCCGACGTGTCGTCGACCTGGAGGATGAGGCGCAGGTCTGGAAGCTCGGGCAGGACCTCAGCGAGCACCGGCGCGAACTGCGAGTGCACGACGATCGCCGTCGCCCGCGAGTCGCGCAACAGGTACAGCAGCTCGCCGGCGACGTAGCGGTAGTTCACGTTGAACGGAGCGACTCGCGCCTTGAGCGCGCCGAGCATGCACTCGAGGTACTCGTTGCCGTTGTGGAGGTAGAGCGCGAGGTGGTCCTGGCCCGACTCGTGGCCCTCGAGCTCCGACCGCTCGACGCGGCAACCGAGGCCTTGCATGATGAGGTAGTTCGCCAGCCGCCGCGTCCGGTCGGTCACCTGCGACCACGTGAACCGCCGGTCTCGGAACACCAGACACTCGTCGTCCGGGCGTGTGGCGGCGATCGCCTCGTGCACCTCGGCAAGGCTGAGCCGCACGGGTTCGCACACCCGCGGCAACATAGAGCCGGTCTCGAATCACTCACGAACCGTGCCTGATTGAGCCGGCTCACGGCAGGTCGGAGCGCGCCACGTCTGGTCGCCGGCTCGTGCCTGATTGAGCCGGCTCACGGCAGGTCGGAGCGCGCCACGTCTGGTCGCCGGCTCGTGCGGTCTAGTTTGGCGCGATGACCGGATCGAGTGGTGGCGACGTCGTGTTCGGCGTCTTCATGCCGCAGGGTTGGAAGATGGAGCTGTCGGGCATCGATGGCGCCGCCGAGAAGTGGTCGGCGGCGGTCGACATCGCGCTTCGGGCAGAGGAGCTCGGCTACGACTCGATCTGGCTGTACGACCACTTCCACAACGTCCCGCGCCCGGCTCACGAGGCCGTGTTCGAGTGCTGGACCACGATCGCCGCGATCAGTCAACGCACGAGCCGCATCCGGCTCGGTCAGATGGTCGGCTGCAACAGCTACCGCAACCCGGCGCTGCTGGCAAAGATCACGTCGACGGTCGACGTGATCTCCGGCGGGCGCCTCGATTGGGGCATTGGCGCCGGCTGGTACGAGAACGAGTACCGCGCCTACGGGTACGACTTCCCCAAGCCGAAGGACCGGATCGGCATGCTGCGCGAGTGCGTCGAGATCGTGCAGTCGATGTGGACCGAACCCGAGACGACGTTCAAGGGCAAGTACTACGACGTGGTGCGCGCGAACTGCGACCCGAAGCCGATCCAGTCGCCGCATCCCCCGATCTGGATCGGTGGCGGGGGCGAGCAGCTCACACTGCGGGTCGTCGCCCGCCACGCCGACTGCTCGAACTTCGGCGGCAAGCCCGAGCAATGGGCGCACAAGCGCGACGTCCTGCGTGAGCATTGCGCCGCCGTCGGACGCGACCCCGACACGATCCGCATGACGTGGTCACCAGAGCTGTTCATCCGAGACTCGCAGGCCGAGCTCGACGCCGCCGGGTCGAAGAGCCTGTGGGGCGAGAAGCGGTCGAGTTGGGTCGAGGGGAACCTCGTCGGGACGCCGGATCAGGTGGCCGACAAGATCCGGACCTACGTCGACCTCGGCTGTCGGGGCTTCGTGCCGTGGTGCTCCGACTACCCCGACACCCAATCCCTCGAACTCTTCGCGACCAAGGTGGTGCCAGAGTTCAGACGTACTGCCTGAAGATGATCTCGGCGACGCACGAGGGCTTCGATGCGCCTTCGACCTCGAACGTGAACTCGAGCGTGATCTGGATCCCGCCGGCGATCTCGTCGACGTCGAGCAGCTTGACACCGAGACGCACCTTGCCGCCCACCGGCACCGGCGCCGGGAACCGGATCTTGTTGGCTCCGTAGTTGACGCCCATCGAAAAGCCCCTGATCTGGACGACCTCGGGGTACAGCACCGGGCCGAGCGACAGCGTCAGGTAGCCGTGGGCGATCGGCCCGCCGAACGGCCCGGCCTTGGCGCGCTCGACGTCGACGTGGATCCACTGGTGGTCGCCGGTGGCTTCGGCGAACTGGTTGACGCGATCCTGGGTGATCTCCATGTAGTCGCTGTAGCCGAGGTGCTCGCCGACGAGCGCCTTGGCCTCGTCGATGCCGTTGATGATGCGCGCAGTCATCCCGCCAGCTTGTCAGCACCCCGCCGGGTGCTACGAATGCGGCCATGTCAGACATCCTCACGACCCACGCCGCGTCGCATCCCGACAAGATGGGCGTCATCGACGATCGGCCAGGCGGCGATGTGCTGACGCTCACGTACGGTGAGCTCGAGGCCCGATCGAACCGGCTTGCCAGCGTGCTCCTCGACTTCGGCGTGCGGCCCAACACCAAGGTGGCCTGGTGCGGCCAGAACTCGATCGGCGTCGTTGCGATCATCAACGCGGCGCGCAAGATCGGAGCGACGGCGGTACCAATCAACTACCGGCTGAGTGACGAAGAGGCGACCTACGTCACCGACCACAGCGACGCGGTCCTCGTCTACGTCGACGCCGAGTTCGCACCGATGTTCGAGCGGATCCGCGGCGACCTCCCGAGCGTCGCGACGTTTCTCGTGTACGACGGCCCCGCGCCGGTGGGGATGATCGCGTGTGACGAGATGGTCGAAGCCGCATCGTCGGACGAGCCCGACGTCCCCGCGACCACCGAGGCTGGGGCGACGATGATCTACACCTCGGGGACCACCGGGCGGCCGAAGGGCGCCCTGCGACGCGGCGTCGCCGATCCCGTGCAGCTCGTCGCGATGCTGCAGTTGATCGGATACTCGCCCGACGACGTCTACATCACCACCGGCCCGCTGTACCACTCCGGCCCGAGCGGATTCATGGCGATCGCCCTGGCGCTCGGACAGACGATCGTGTTGCAGCGCAAGTTCGATCCGGAGGACTGGATGCGCCTGGTCGACACCCATCGGGTGACGACGACGTTCTCCGCCCCGACACCGATCCGGATGGTGTGCACGCTCCCCGCCGAGGTGAAGGCGCGCTACGACGTCTCGTCGATCCGGATCATGATCGCCAACGCCGCGCCATGGAGCTACGCGCTCAAGCAGCTCTATGTAGCCAACCTTCCGCCGGAGTCGCTGTGGGAGGTCTACGGCTCGACCGAGCTCGGCGTCAACACCATCCTGCGGCCGGAGGACCAGATGCGCAAACCCGGCTCGTGCGGCCAAGAGGCGCCGATGGTCGAGATCCGCTTG
>DATMDV010000226.1:0-11083 GCA_035557475.1 Ilumatobacteraceae bacterium | reverse complement strand
CTCACGTCGGAGCTGTCGATCCGCTACCTGCGACCGGCGCAGGGATCGGTGCTGTGGGCGCGGGCGACACTCGATTCGGCCGGCCGCCGCAACGTGGTCGGCACCGTCCGCGTGTGGTGCGACGACCGCGACGACAAGCCGACCGCCGCGGCGCAGGGCACCTACGCCCTGCCCTGACTGCGTTCCCCGGCCACACCACAAGCAGCCTGCGCAGCTGCTGGCCGCTCCTCGGCTGGCGCCTCGTCGCTCGCACCAGAGACAGGATGGACCCGTGACCCACCCTAACCATGACTTCTTCGACCGCTTCGTGGCGCTGACGTTCGACGATGTCGTCGTCGTGCCCGGCTACTCCGACACCCTCCCCGACTCGGTCGACACCTCGGCAACGTTCGCGGCCGGCATCGAGCTCGCCGTGCCGCTCGTGTCGGCCGCGATGGACAACGTGACCGAAGCCCGCATGGCGATCGCGATGGCACGTCACGGCGGAATCGGTGTGATCCATCGCAACCTGTCGATCGCCGACCAAGCGGCCGAGGTGCAGAAGGTCAAGCGCAGCCAGAGCGGGATGATCTCCGACCCGGTCACGCTCCCTCCGACGGCGAAGCTGCACGAGGCCGAGGAGCTGATGAACCGGTTCCGCTTCTCGGGGATGCCGATCACCGATCCCGACGGACGCCTCGTCGGAATCCTCACCAACCGCGACATCCGGTTCTGCGAGGGCAGCGACTTCGAACGTCCGGTGTCGGAGTTCATGACCCATGAGCGGCTCGTCACGGCCAAGGTCGGCACGTCGCTCGACGAGGCCAAGGCGGTGCTCCAGACATACCGCATCGAGAAGCTCCCGCTTGTCGACGACAACGGCCGGTTGGTCGGGCTGATCACGGTCAAGGACATCCAGAAGCGGCTCGAGTACCCCAACGCGTCTCGCGACACGTACGGACGGTTGCGGTGCGCAGCAGCCGTCGGCGTCGGTGACGACGTCGAGGAACGCGTCGAAGAGCTCGCCGCGATGGGAGTCGACGCGGTCACGATCGACACCGCCCATGGCCACTCCGCCGGGGTCATCAAGACGGTCGAGCGGATCAAGGGATCGTGGCCCGACCTGGCGGTGACCGCCGGCAACGTGGTCACCGAGGACGGTGTCGACGCGCTCGCCGACGCCGGAGCCGACGCGATCAAGGTCGGTGTCGGCGCCGGCTCGATCTGCACCACGCGCGTCGTGAGCGGCGCCGGGATGCCGCAGCTCTCGGCGATCTGGTTCACCACCCGACGGGCCCGCCGGCGCGGGATCCCCGTCATCGGCGACGGCGGCATCACGTACTCCGGCGACATCGTCAAGGCGATCGCCGCCGGGGCCGACACTGTGATGCTCGGATCGCTGCTGGCGGGCACCGAGGAGAGCCCGGGCGAGACCGAGCTGTTCGAGGGCCGCCGGTTCAAGAGCTACCGCGGCATGGGCTCGCTGGGGGCGATGCAGGGACTCGGCGCCGACCGCTATGCGACCGCCCAGTCGACCGTCGCGGCCACCAGCCGCAAACTCGTGCCGGAGGGCATCGAGGGGCGGGTGCCCTACGCCGGGCCGCTCGGCGACACGATCTTCCAGCTCGTCGGCGGGTTGCGCAGCGGCATGGGCTACGCGGGAGCGGGCGACCTCGAGACGCTGCGCACCAGCAGCCGGTTCATGCGGGTCACCACGGCAGGCCGCGAGGAGAGTCACCCCCACGACGTGACGATCACCAAGGAAGCCCCCAACTACCAGCGCAGCTGAGACGCGCCGATCACCCGGGCTGGGTGGCGGGAACGATCCCGAGTGCGGTGGTGAAGCCAGCGGGGTCGTCGAGGCTGACGGCCAGCTCACGGACGCGGATCGGCACGCCGAGCACCCGCGCTCGGGCCGCCGGATCGATTGTGAGGACGACGATCCCGTGCGACGACCCGTTCACGAGCCACCGTTGCCGCCACCCGTGAACTCCCCAGCCCCACACGCGACCGCTCCACGGCGTCACGGACCGGATCGCCGAGCGGGCGATCGTCGACGTGAACGCGTAGCTCATCCGCACGACCACTTGGTCTCCGTCGATTGTCACCCGACTCCACCGAGGGACCAGGCCGCATACGACCGCGATCCACCGGTACCAACGGTCGTGTCGGATCGTGAAGACTTCCACGCCGTGACACTACGGATCGTGGAGTCCTCGTTGTCTTGACATTTCAAGAGCGCTCGATCGCCTGGTCGGTGCCTACAGTCAGGATCCGGATGGCCGACAGCTTCTTCACGAGCGACGACGACTGGTTCTCACCGACCGATCACTGTCGCGGCCCGTGGGATCCCGACTCGTGCCATGCCGGCCCGCCGAGTGGGTTGATCGCCCGCGCGACGGAGCGCCTGGTGCCCGACCAGCGCCTGGTCCGTCTGACAGTCGATCTGACCCGTCCGATCCCGTTCGCCGGGTTCCGGGTCGAGGGTGTCATCGTCCGAGCCGGCCGCACCGTCTCGACGACGGCACTGACGCTGGTCGACCAAAAGGGCAAGGCGATCGTCACGGCACGCGCCTTGCACGTGCGCGAACAAGCGTCGGTCGAACTGCCCACGACGCCGTGGAACCCGCCCGAGCTGGCGCGGTCGGGCCCCGGGCTGTTTCCGATCCGTGAGAGCCGCCACCCGCTGCCGAACTTCACCGGCGACGGTGTCGCGGTCCGCTACCCGCCGGGCAACGGCATCGGTGGCGGGCCGACGACGGCGTGGATGCGCACCGTCCCGTTGCTGGGTGACGAGAACCCGTCGCCGTTCCAGCGCATCTGTCCCCTCGCCGACTGCGGCAACGCGTTCTCGCGCAACGGCGAACCCTGGGAGTACACGTTCGTCAACCCCGACCTCACCATCGTGTTGCACCGCGAACCGATCGGCGAATGGCTCGGCGCGTCGTCGGTCTCACGTTGGGAGCCGTCCGGCATCGGCATGTCCGACACGATGCTCTTCGACGAGCACGGCGCGGTGGGTCGGGCGGTGCAGACGCTCGTGATCACGCCGCTCGACCGCTGAGCACGCCGCGTCGTCCCGCGGCATCGAGCGTCGTGCAACATTGACCCGGAAAGTGGGAGGTGCCCGTGTCCGATCTCGAGAGCAACAAGCGCACCGTGATCGAGTTCTTCGACCTGGCGTTCAACCAGAAGCGAATTGACGATGCCCTGGAGCGACATGTGGGGTCGACGTACCGGCAGCACAACCCCGAGATCGCCGATGGCCGCGACGGGCTCGTTGCGTTCGTGCGCCAGCTGACGACGGACTTCCCGGACTTCGCGATCAGCGTGAAGCGGGTGATCGCGGAGGGCGACCTGGTCGCCGCACACGTCGTCGGCAAACGAACACCTGATGACCGTGGCGTTGTCTCGATGGACATGTTCCGTCTCGAGAACGGACGCCTCGTCGAGCACTGGGACGTGGTCCAAGACATTCCCGACACGGCGGCCAACGACAACGGGATGTTCTAGTCGGCACTACGCCCGGCACCGCTCCCCCGCCGAAGCGGAAGCGCGATGCCGGGCACGTGCTGTCAGACCCCGACCAGCTCGCGGTCGTCGTCGTCCAGCTCGCTGGCATCGTCGGGGATGACGACGTCGTAGTCATCGATCACCGAACTGCCTTCGACGTCGATGTGCGGCAGCATCCGGTCGAGCCAGCGCGGCAGCCACCAGTTGGCGTCGCCCATCAGCGCCATCGTCGACGGCACGAGCACCATCCGGACGATGGTGGCATCGACCAGCACCGCGACCGTCAACCCGACGGCGAACATCTTGACCTCCACGTCCGGCGACAGCAGGAACGCCGCGAAGACGCTGATCATGATGAGCGCCGCCGATGTGATCACCCTCGCCGTCGCAGCCAACCCGTCGACGACGCTCTGGTGGCTGTCGCCGGTGCGCACGAACTCCTCGCGCACCCGGCTGAGCAGGAACACCTCGTAGTCCATCGACAGCCCGAACAGGATGGCGAACATGATCATCGGCAGGAACGGGCTCACCGGCACCGTCTGTTCGACGCCGATCAGGCCGTTGCCCCAGCCCCATTGGAAGACCGCGACGACCACGCCGTAGGCGCCGCCGATCGAGAGCAGGTTCATGATCGCCGCCTTGAACGGGACGACGATCGACCGGAACACGAGCATCAACAGCAGGAACGACACACCGACGACGGCGGCGATGAAGATCGGCAACCGCGATCCCAGCCGCTCGCTGATGTCGATGTAGCTCGCGGTCTGACCCGTGACGTAAGCGTCGACGCCGGCGCCCGACAGCGAGTCGGGCAGTACGTCGTCGCGAAGGGTGTGCACGAGTGTCTCGGTCTCGGCCTGCTGCGGCGACGTCGCCGGGAAGGCGGTCAACACCACGGTGTCGGACGCCGCGTTGAACAACGGCTCGGTGACGAACACGATCCCGTCGGTCGCCGCGACCGACGCGCGGACATCCTCGCCGACCGCCTGGTCGACGGCGCCGCCGTCGACACCCTCGAGGGCGATCGTGAGCGGGCCGTTGAAGCCCGGTCCGAAGCCGTCGGCCAGCAGGTCGTACGCCTTGCGGTACGTCTTGTCGGAAGCGGCGCTGCCGTCGTCGGCCATTCCGGTGCGCATCGCGAGCACGGGAGCGGCGATCGCGGTCAGCACCACGAAGCTTCCGATCGCGTAGCGCCACGGGTGGCGGCCGACGTGGTCGGCCCACCGGCCCGACATCGTGGTGTGGGCGGCGACCTCGGCCTCCGAGCGCCGGCGTCCGATGTGGAGCCGATCGATCTTCGATCCGGTCAACCCCAAGAACGCGGGCAGCAGGGTGACGGCGCCGAGCATCGCGACGAACACGGTGACGGCGGACGAGTACCCCATCACCGCGATCGAGGGGATGCCCGCGAGCGTCAGGCCGGCGAGGGCGACGACGACGGTCGTGCCGGCGAACAGGACGGCGGTACCCGAGGTGGCGTTGGCCAGTGCCGCCGACTCGACGGGCGAGCGCCCCTCGTGCATGAAGCCGCGGTGGCGGGTGACGACGAACAGGGCGTAGTCGATGCCGACGCCGAGCCCGATCATCGTCGCCAGCATCGGCGAGATCGATGGAACGTCGGTCAGGCCCGACATCACGCCGATCAGGCCGAGCCCGATCATGATGCCGAACAGTGCCGAGCCGATCGGGATGCCGGCGGCGATCACCGAACCGAACGCGACGAGCAGCACGATGATGGCGACCGCGAGGCCGACCATCTCGCCACCCTCGACCTCCTCGGAACCCTGCACGATCGAGCGCGACAGCTCGGCCTGCAGCCCGGCGTCACGGGCGATCTCGACGGCGGCCTCGGCCGCCTCGCCCTCTTCGGGTCCCGGCGGATCGACGCTGTAGCGGATCGTCGCGTAGGCGATCCGCCCGTCGGCGCTCAACGACGCGTTCGCCGGGTCGTACGGATCGGTGACAGCCAGCACGTTGGGCCCGGACGCCAGCTCGGCCAGCGTGTCAGCAATCGCGACCCTTGCCGCCGGATCGGTGACATCACCGTCGGGATCGGCGAATACGATCTGTCCGCTGACACCACCCTGGGTCGGAAAACGCTCCTCGAGCAGGTCGATGCCGCGCTGGGCCTCGGTGCCCGGGATGGTGAAGTCGTCGTTGGTCTCGCCGCCGACGGAGGCATTGAGCCCGATGACCGCGACCGCGATCACCAGCCACGCGCCAATCATCCGCCAGGGGTGCAGTGCGGCCGCGCGCCCCCAGCGGTACAGGATCTTCGACATGAATACTCCTCAAGAGTTCAGCTGTAGTCAGCAGTAGTCAGCGCCGCACGGAACACGGCTCACCCGAGGATCAAACGGAACCGCGCTGACACGCACCGCACCCCGTGCTGACCCGTCGCTGACCCTCCCCCTGGTCAGAGCAGCGCATCGACCCCGTCGAGCACCGTGTCGACGTCGCTCCCGGCGCCCTCCACGAACGCCGCGTCGAATGCCTGATCCCCCAACGACCGCCGCGCGCGCCGCTCGGCACGGTCGACGTCGAACCGCTCCGCGGGCGGCATCGGCCCGCCCGATCGGCGCCGGAGTGCGTCGGCGGCGCCCAGCAGTCGGGCCGCCGCGTCGTGCCGGGCCGGGTCCGGCGCGATCGCCAGCGCCCCGGCCAGCCCCTCCATCGAGTTCGCCACGCCGCGCGGCGTGGAATGCGCGAGCGCGATCTCGAGCCCGTGGCGTTGATGGTCGACCGCGGGCTCGTGGTGTCCGAGCAGATCGGCCGTGTAGCCGCGCCCGACGAGGACGAGCGATTGGATCATCGGCGCCTCCCTGGTGCGCGAGATGGCCCACGCCTTTTCGATCCAGCTCGATGCCTGTTCCGGACGCTGCGTCCGTCGGGCGATCGTCGCCAGCCCGATGTACGACATCGTGCGCAGCCACGGCACCGCTTCGTCGGCGATCTCCGTGAGCAGATCGAGGTGCATCTGTTCGGCCCGCTCGACGTTGCCGCGGAGCGTCTCGACATTGGCAATGCGCACGCGCAACGCGAGCAGCTTCACGGAGAAGCCCACCCGCTCGCTCAACTCGATCCCGCGGGCGAGCATGTCGTGCGCCGCGTCGTAGTCGCCGTACATCTCGACGATCTCGGACGCCTCGGTCAGGGCGATCGCCAGCGAGAACTCGTCGCCGACCTCCTCGAAGCGCCGGACCGCCTCCCACAGTGATTGCTCGGTGCGCTCGGGATCGCCGTCGAACTGGGCCACTACGCCGCGCACGAGCGCCACGATCGCCGCCGACCAACCGTCGGTGGTTCGGCGGCTCGCTTCCTCTGCGACCGGCAGGAGCTCGTGCACCTGATCCCTCCCACCACTGAAGAACAACGACATGATCCGGGTGATGGTGACGAACGTCTCGGTCCACGGATCGGAGGTGCCAGCGATGAGTGCGTACGCCTCCTCGGTCGCGTCCAGGGCGATCGACATGTTCGGTCCGTTGGCGCTCAACCAGCCGAAATGCGCGAGCACGATCGCCCGCAACTCCGGTTCGACGGGTCCCGGGCAGCTCAGCGCGTCCTCGAGCGCAACCGAGCCCAGGTCGGCCTGACCGACCATGTAGAAGTACCAGCCGACCGGTGCGACGAGACGCAACGCGAGGTTCGCCTCACCGCGTGCGACCGCGACTTCGACCGCGACGCGCAGGTTCTCGCGCTCGGTCGTGATCGTGTCGATCCACGTCCGCTGCTCGGGTCCGAGGAGACCATGGAGCGCCGGAGCGAGCAGATCGGCGAAGTAGTGCGCGTGGACATCGCTCACACGCTCGATCTCGCCCGACTCACGAAGACGTTCGGCCCCGTACTCGGCGAGCGTCTCCAACATCGAATAGCGGGCACGTCCCGACGAGCGATCGACCATCACCAGTGACTTGTCGATCAGGCGCTCCACGATCGCGCCGACCTCGTCGACCAGTACGAAGTCGTCGTCGCTGCAGACGACCTCAGCTGCGTCGAGCGAGGCACCTCCTGTGAACGCGGTCAGGCGTCGGAACACGGCACGCTCGCGCTCGTCGAGGAGGTCGTGGCTCCAGTCGACGACGGCGCGCAGTGTCTGCTGGCGGGGATCGACCGTGCGCGGACCGGAGGCCAGCACGGTGAATCGGTCGTGGAGCCGCTCCAGCAACTCAGTCACGTGCATCGAGCGGATGCGTGCCGCCGCCAACTCGATCGCCAATGGAAGCCAGTCGACCCGCGCACAGATCTCGGCGACGACCGCTTCGTCGAGCTCACCCGCGGCGAGGTCGGGCGCGGCGACGTGGGCCCGCTCGACGAACAGGCGCGTGGCGTCATCGGCATCGAGCGGGGGCAGCGGCCGGACCGCCTCACCGGGGACCCCCAGTGCCTCGCGGCTCGTCGCCAGCACGACGAGGTCGGGGCACGCTTCGAGCAGCTCGTACACGGCCTTGGCCGCGGCGTCCACGACGTGCTCGCAGTTGTCGAGCACCAGCAGGTGTGGCGAGCCGGCGATCGCGTCGATGACACGGTCGAGCGTCGACAACCCGACCGCCGCGGCCGGCGTGTCACCCGTCGAGATCCCGAGCTCGGAGGCGATCGCCGGGATCACGGAGTCGGGATCGGTCAACGGCGCGAACTCGACGAAGATCACCGAGCACGTGCTCGCGCGCCTGGCGAGCTCGGTCGCGATCGTCGTCTTGCCGGCTCCACCCGGACCGAGCAGCGTCACCAACCGTGCCCGCGTGAGCTCGTCGCCGAGCTCGGTGAGCACGTCGTCACGGCCGATGATCGACGTCAGGCGGTTCGGGATACGGGCGATCCGGCGCTGATCATGCGGACGGGCGGGCTCGTCCGGGACCGCTCGGGCAGGCCGCAGGGTCGGATCCTGGGCGAGGATCCGTTGCTCGAGCTCGCGCAGCTCGGGCCCCGGCTCGAGCCCGAGCTCCTCGCCCAATACGCGACGAGCGGTCTGGAACGTGCGCAACGCGTCGACCTGACGGCCTTGGCGGTACTGCGCCGTCATCAGCAGCGCCCACCAGTGCTCATCGACCGCCTCGGTGACCACGAGCGACTCGAGCTCGGCGCACGCCGCGTCGACGTGCTCGTCGGAGTGCAGCTCGAGCTCGAGGCGCCGGCGTTGCGCGAACCGTGCGACTCGTTCGAGGCGCACGCTCTCGGCGCGCCCGAGCTCGGTGTCGGCGATGTCGTCGTATGGACGACCCCGCACCAGCGCCTCGGCCGAGCGCAGCAGGCATCGCGCCTCGCCGGGATCATCGTCCGCCTCGGCGGCCGCGCGGACAAGGAGCTCCTCGAAGCGCCGGACGTCGATCGCATCCTCACGGACCGCGAGCGCGTAGCCCCGACCGTCGGAGCGGATCTTCACCGGCGCGACGTCTCGCCTGAGTCTCGACATCTGGGCCTGGATCGCGTTCGCCGACGGTGGCCGACCGGGCCACAACACGTCGGCCAGCCGCTCGGCCGACACGGGATCGGGAGCGGCCGCGACCAACGCTGCGAGCAGCCGGCGCTTCTGCGTTCCGCGCGGCGTCACGTCGACGCCGTCGCCGTCACGGACGACAAGTGGACCGAGGACTTCGAATCGCACCGTTCGGTGACACTACGAGAGCAGGACTGAAATTTTCATCGCCTGTGCCCCATTACACGCTGCGCTACGCGAGTTTCTCGACGAAGCCTTCCAGTTGGCGCAGGTTGCGGCATTCGTACACACCGTCGGTGTGGGTGCCGTACTCGCCGACGATCGAGTCGCCGGTGTTCCAGTACGAGCGCGGCTCGGGGTTGAGCCAGTACACATGGCGCGCCTTGTGACGCATCTCCTTGACGACCCACGACTGGCTGGCGTGGTAGTTGTTGCGGGCGTCGCCGAGCAACAGCACCGTCGTCTTGGGGCTGACGTCCTTGCCGTAGCGCTCCCAGAACACCTCGAACGCGTGGCCGTAGTCGCTGTGGCCGTCGACCCACACCACATCGGCCTCGGTGTTGACGCGATGGATCGCCTCGGTGATGTCCTCGGTGGCCTTGAAGTAGTCGGTGACCTCGTCGATGCCGTCGATGAACACGAACGAGCGGACCTTCGAGAACTGGTTCTGGATCGCGTAGACGAGCATCAGCGTGAAGCGGGCGAAGGCGGCGACCGAGCCCGAGATGTCGGCGACGACCATCAGCTCCGGCTTGGCCGGCCGCGGGTATTTGAATTTCGGTTCGGCCGGCACCCCGCCGTAGCTCAGCGAGTGGCGGACGGTGTTACGGAAGTCGAGCGGGCCCTTGCGCCCGTGGCGCCGCTTGCGCGTGAGCCGGGCGGCGAGCTTGCGGGTCAGCGGGTAGAGCGCCTTCTTCAGTGACTGCATCTCGTCGCGCGACGCGTGCATGAACTCGACGTCTTCCGGCAACGGCTTGCGCAGCGTCTTCGCCATCGCCTCGGCGCCGCGGTCGGCCACCAGCCGGCGCCGGATCTCGGCTTCGACCTCGGCCTTGAACGCCTCGATGCGGTGCTGGTACTCCTCCTTCTCGAGGCGTTCCTCGAGTGACGTCAGCTCGCCACCCACCTGTTCCTTGGTCGCCTCCATGAGCTTCTCGAGCATCCCGTCGAGATCGAGGTTGCGCAGTGTGCGGTACAGGTAATAGGTGCCGCCGACGGGTCGCCCTGGCTCCATCCCGGCAAAGCGCTGCACGGCTTGGCGCGCCATCGCCCGCATCATCGCCTGATCGCCGTTGAGCAACGCCTGCATCAACAGTTGCGCGATCTCCTCGGGGGTGAGGTTGTCCATCGCCCCGCCGCCGTCGGCGCCGCGCCCCTCGCCCTGGCGCATCTGGTCCTGCATGTCGCGCCACATCTCGTCGAGGTCGGTCTCGTCGCCGTCGAGCAGCCGGTACTCCGGTCCGCGCAGGCTGAAGTAGACCTCGAACACCGTCTCGAACGCCCGCCAGTGGGCGTTGTTCTTGACCAGCGTTGCGCCGAGGGCGTACTTGAACGCCTCCCGGTCGTCGATCGGGATGTGCTGCACCGCCTCCATCGCGTCGAGGTTCTCGGTGAGGCTGACCGGCAGCCCCGCGTTGCGGAGCTCACCGACGAACCCGTTCAGCAGGTCGAGCACGACACGACTCCGTTCAGGTGCTCGCCACCGATGTCGCCCCTGACATCACGCGCTCTCCACCGACAGCTCTTTCGCCGTCTTGGCGATGTCGGTTTGGTACTTGAGCAGGATGTGCAAGGTCTCCTTGGCGACCTTCTCGTCGATCGTCTCGATGTTGAGCAGCATCAGCGTGCGCGCCCAGTCGAGGGTCTCCGACACGCTCGGCGACTTCTTGAGGTCGAGTTGGCGGATCGAGCGGACGATGCGGGCGATCTGGTCGGCCAGGTTGTCGGTGACCCCCGGCACCTTGGTGAGCACGATCTCCTTCTCGCGCTCGAGCGTCGGGTAGTCGACGTGGAGATACAGGCAGCGCCGCTTCAACGCCTCGGACAGCTCGCGGGTGT
Organism: Ilumatobacteraceae bacterium; assembly: GCA_035557475.1. Taxonomy (GTDB): domain Bacteria; phylum Actinomycetota; class Acidimicrobiia; order Acidimicrobiales; family Ilumatobacteraceae; genus JALOLG01. The sequence goes on along the minus strand of DATMDV010000226.1, from coordinate 96 downwards.
TGTTCGAAGTGAGAAAAACGAGCGGGATCTGCTTGGCGACGATCGTGCCGAGCTCGGGGATCGACACCTGGTAGTCCGACAGGATCTCGAGCAGGA
>DATMDV010000225.1:0-24772 GCA_035557475.1 Ilumatobacteraceae bacterium | reverse complement strand
CTCGGCCGCCGACTCCGAGCGGCCCTCAGCGGCCAACTCGCGTGAGCGGCGGGCGATCGCCACATCGACCGCATCGACCCAGCCCCGCACCCGCTGCGCCAACTCCACCGCCACACCCAGACCAGTCCGATCACACACCGCGACCTCGACCGCCAACAGCGAAGCGATCGCCTCGCTGACACCACGATCGTTCATCACCCAACCCATTTCGACCACGACGATCAACCAGGGGGAAGCCGGATGCGAACCACCCTAGACAAGGGGTGCGACAACGACCCTGAGCAGGGACTTCAGGCGCGGGCGGGCGTTACGGCGACGTGATCAGGTGCACGGTGCGGCTTCCCGACGTGCCCACCACGAGCGAGCCGATCACCCAGGTCTCCTCCGGGATCGACGCCTGGACTTCAGCCACGGCGGTCGGGTCACACACCACGACCATCCCGATGCCCATGTTGAGCATCCGGTGCAACTCGTGGGTGTCGACGCCCGTCGCCAACTCGCGCACCAGCTGGAACAGCGGCGGGACGGGCCACGATCCGAGCCGGACGTTGGCGTCGATGCCGTCGGGCAACACACGCGGCAGGTTCTCGGGCAGTCCACCGCCAGTGATGTGGGCGAGCGCCTTCACCAACCCGGCGTCGATCACTGCGCCGAGCACGCCGAGATACGAGCGGTGCGGTTCGAGCAGCGCCTCGCCGAGCGGGCGGTCGAGCCCAGCCGGCACCGAGTCGAGCGGCAGCCACTCGAACAGCTTGCGGAGGAACGAGTAGCCGTTGGTGTGCGGACCGCTGGACGCGACGCCGATCAGCACATCGCCGGCCGCGACGTCGTCGCGGGGAAGCAGTTGCGAGCGCTCGGCGACTCCGATCAGGGTTCCGGCGATGTCGAACGCGCCGGGTGCATACACCCCGGGCATCTCAGCCGTTTCGCCACCGAGCAACGCGCACCCCGCCGCCTCGCACGCCTCGGCCATGCCGGTGACGACCTCGGCCACGAGATCGGCGTCGAGCTTGCTGGCGGCGATGTAGTCGAGGAAGAACAACGGCCGCGCCGACTGCACGAGGACGTCGTCGATGCAGTGGTTGACGATGTCGGCGCCGACGCCACGAACCCGCCCGGCGCGGGCGGCGAGCTCGACCTTGGTGCCGACACCGTCGGTCGAAGCGACCAGCACGGGGTCGTTCATCGCCGTGATCGTCTTCGCCGAGAACACTCCGCCGAAGCTGCCGACACCGCGCAGCACGTCGGGACCGAGCGTGCGCTCGATCGCGCCGGTCATCTTGCGGACCGCCCGGGTGCCTTCGTCGATGTCGACGCCAGCGGCCGCGTAGGAGGTCAGCATCGCGCCCGGCGCCCGCCACCCGATGTCGCGGCGGACTTGCATGCCGTCGAAGCGGATCGCCGCCATCCGCTCATAGGCAGCGGCGCGAGCCCCAGCGAAATCGTCGCCCAATCCGGTGACGGCCAGCACGCGTCCGCCCGCGACGCAACCGTCGACGATCCCCGCCGGAAACACGATCGTCGACGCATCCTCGTTCGGCGAGAGGCCGTGGATCTCGGCGCCGGCGATCGGAGCGACCGGGTACCCGCCGGCGGCGGCGACCACCGTGCATGCGGCGCCACGGCGCACGCGCAGCGACGCCGAAAAGAGCTCGCCCCGAGTGCACGCGAGCAACACCTCGGCGAGGTCGGACTCGAGAAGGGGGAGCACGGCCTGCGCCTCCGGGTCGCCGAAGCGGCAGTTGAACTCGATCAACCGCGGCCCGTCGGCGGTGAGCATCATCCCCGCGTACAGCACACCGACGTACGGCGTGCCGGCCGCGGCGAGGTGGTCGAGCACCGGCTGCACGAACGTCGCCGTCAGCTCGTCAGCGTCGTACGGCACGGGCGCCGGCGCGTACGCACCCATCCCGCCGGTGTTCGGCCCGGTGTCGCCCTCGCCGATGCGCTTGTGATCCTGGGCGATCGGCAACGGCCGCCCGATCCGACCGTCGCAGAGCACGAGCAACGAGCACTCCGGGCCGAAGAGACGCTCCTCGACGACGAACGGACCCAGCGCGGCGGTCGTCCGGATCGCCTCGATCGTCTCGGCCGCGTCGGTGGGCACGATCACGCCCTTCCCCGCCGCCAACCCGTCGAGCTTGACGACCACCGGGCGGCCGACCGACCGGAACCACTCGATCGCCTCATCGGCCGCGTCGAACCGGCGGTACGCCGGTCCCGGGATGCCCAGCTGCTCGGCCAGCTCGCGCGTGTAGCCCTTCGACGACTCGAGCCGGGCGAGCTCGGCCGTCGGGCCGAAGCACGCCAGGCCGCGGCGGGCGCACTCGTCGGCGACGCCGGCAGTCAACGCAGCCTCCGGCCCGACGATCACGAGATCGACCGTGGCCGGCGATGCGTCGCCGAGGTCGGCGACCAGCTCGACCGGGTGGCCGTGGCGGCGGCACGCCCACGCGATCGATTGCTCGCGACCCCCGCCGCCGACGACGAGGACGCGGATCACTACGCCAGCGCTCCCTCGAACGAGAGCTTGGCCTGCGCCTCCTCGACAGCGATCGGATAACGGCCCGTGAAGCAGGCGTTGCAGTAGCCGGACTGCGAATCGATCGCCCGCATCATCCCCTCGAGCGACAGGAACGCCAGGCTGTCGGCGCCGATCTGGGCGCACATCTCCGGGACCGTCAGGCGGGCGGCCATCAGGTCGCCGTCGTGGCCCATGTCGACGCCGAAGTGGCAGGCGTGGGTGATGGGTGGACAGGTGATGCGCATGTGCACCTCGGTCGCACCGGCGTCGCGAACGAGCTTCACGAGTGGCCCGGCCGTCGTGCCCCGCACCAGCGAGTCGTCGATCATCACGACCCGCTTGCCGGCGAGGTTCTCGGCCAGGGCGTTGAACTTCAGTGCGACGCCACGATCGCGGATGTCCTGGGTCGGCTCGATGAACGTGCGCCCGATGTAGCGGTTCTTGATCAGCCCGTCGTTGAAAGGCAGGCCGCTCTGCCGTGCGTACCCGATCGCGGCGGGGATCGAGGAGTCGGGCACGGGGATCACGACGTCGGCATCGACCCCCGACTCGGTGGCGAGCTCGACGCCGAGCCGTTGGCGGACGTGATGGACACCGCGGTCGTCCCACACCGAGTCGGGCCGGGAGAAGTAGACGAACTCGAACGTGCACCTGGCCGACGTGGCGGCCGGGGCAAGTGCCTGTTGGCGGCGCACCTCGGCGCCCTGCAGGGTGACCATCTCGCCGGGCCGCACCTCGTCGATGTCGACGCACCCCAGCGTCGAGAGCGCACACGTCTCGCTGGCGACCGCGTGGCCGCCGAGTGGGAGGCGCCCGACCGACAGCGGCCGGAAACCCCACGGGTCACGCACTGCGATCACCTGGTCGCGCGCCAGGACCACCAGCGAGAACGCACCCTTCCACGCCGGCAGGGTGCGCTCGACGCGCTCCTCCCACGTGCGTCCGCCGGCCGCCGCCAGCATCAAAGTCAACACCTCGGTGTCGCTCGTCGCCGTCAGCCCGAACCCCTTGGCGAGCAGTTCGTCGCGCAACGCCGTGGCGTTGACGACGTTGCCGTTGTGGGCGAGTGCCAGCGGGCCGTGCATCGTCTCGACGACGAATGGCTGGATGTTCTTCTGGGCGTTCGACCCGGTCGTGCTGTACCGGGTGTGGCCGATGGCGTGGTACCCGGTGAGCGGCGCCATGGTCTCGCGGGTGAACACGTTGGTGACGAGTCCGGCGTCCTTGTGCACCCGTGCCCGATGCCCGTCGCTGACGGCGATGCCCGCTGCCTCCTGCCCGCGGTGCTGGAGCGCGAACAACCCGAAGAACGCCAGCTCCGCGACGCCGTCACCGTGCGGTGTCGAGATGCCGAGCACGCCGCACTCCTCTCTGGGCTTGGAGGGGCTGGGTTTCGACGATGGCGAACGGACGAATACCGGTGTGGTCAAAGGATCCCCGCTTCTTTCAGATTGCTGATGATGCGCTCGGCGACCGGGTAGGAGCCGGGCACGAACGGCGCCCCGGTCAGGCGCTCGAAGGCGTCGATGTAGCGCGCCGAGGTGGCGGTCCACACATCGTCGGCGAGTTGCGGCACCGGGCCGTCGCCGCGGTACCCGATCTCGGCGAACGCCCGCCTGACAACCTCTTTGTCGAGGCTCTCGGGTTCCTCGCCGGTGGCGAGGCGGTCGTCGTACGAGTCGGCGATCCACCAACGTGACGAGTCAGGCGTGTGGACCTCGTCGATCAGCAGCAGCGAATCGTCGGATGCGAGACCGAACTCGTACTTCGTGTCGGCGAGGATCAGCCCAGCCTCGCGCCCCAGCACGCTGCCGCGGTGGAACACCTCGAGGGCGGCCGCCATCACCCGCTCCCACAGCTCGGCGTCGAGGAGGCCGCGGGCCACGACGTCGTCGCACGTGATCGGCACGTCGTGCCCGCCGTGCTCGGCCTTCGTGGTGGGCGTCACGATCGCTTCGGGCAGCGGGGTGTTCTTGGCCAGTCCGTCGGGAAAGCGGTGGCCGTAGATCGTGCGTGCCCCGTCGTCGTACTGACGCCACAACGACGTATCGGTGACACCGGTGATGTAGCCGCGCACCACGACCTCGACCGGCATCGGCCGCGCCGCGCGCGCGATCAGCACGTTCGGGTCGGGCACGGCGACGACGTGGTTGGCGACGATGTCGGCCGTGCGCGCGAACCACCACGCGGACAACTCGTTGAGCACCTGGCCCTTGTAGGGGACCGCGGCGATGACGCGATCGAACGCCGACAGCCGGTCGGTGGTGATCATCAACCGTCGGTCAGGATCGAGCGCGTACGAGGCCCGCACCTTCCCGTCGCGCCGGTCGGAGAGCGGCAGCTCGATCTCGGTGAACGGTTCGATCGTGTTGGTCTGCATCGATCCTCCTAGGCCGCCCTCGCGTAGTCGACGCCGTTCTCGAACACCCGCAGACCGAGGTGCACGGAGCCGCCACCGCCGCGGCGGTGGTGCGGGTGCTGGCGGGCGACGACGTGGTTCTCGGGATGCGGCATCAGCCCGAGCACCATCCCGGACGCGTCGCACACCCCGGCGATGTCGGCCATCGAGCCGTTGGGGTTGGACCCGCGGTAGCGCAACGCGACCTGACCGTCGGCCGCGAGCGCGTCGACGTCGGGATGCACGTAGCGGCCCTCACCATGGGCGATCGGGCAGTGGACGGCTTCGTCGAGGCCCATCGTCCACACGCACCTCGATCCGGGCTGCGGATCGAGCTCGACCCACCGACATTCGAAGCGCCCCTGGGCGTTGTGGCCGAGCGCACCAGGCAGCAGGCCTGTCCGCGTGAGCACCTGGAAGCCGTTGCAGATCCCGATCAGCGGATGGCCGGCGGCGACGAACTCGCGCAACGCGTCGCCGAGCCCGACCGTGAGGTCGAGAGCGAGCATCCGACCGGCGCCGAGCGCGTCGCCGTAGCTGAACCCGCCGGCGACGACCGCGAGCCGCGCGTCGTGGAGCAGGTCGGGATGCTCGACGAGTTGGGTGGCCGACACGATCGACGGATCGGCACCCGCCAACCGGAGCGCGAGCGCCGCGTCGCCATCGCGGTTCGTGCCGGGCCCGCTGATGACGATCGCCTTGACGCGGATCACTGGTCACCCACGTCACCGATGCGAGCGACGAGGCGCCAGCCGAGGAGCGGCCAGCAACTGCGCGGGCTGCTTGTGGTGTGGCCGGGGAACGCAATGATGTTCACGCGCTCATCCCGACTCGGTCGAAAGCGGCGACGAGCTCGTCGACGTGGATCGCTTCGACGCCGGCGATCGACAGGTTGCCGTCGGCGGTGACGTGGCCGAGGTGGAGGACCGGCTCGGCCATCACCTCGCGGAATTGGTCGACATCGGCCGGAGCGACCTCGACGACCAACCGGCTCGCCGATTCCGAGAACAGCGCGGTCGCGATGTCGGCGTGTGGCAACGCGGTGACGTCGGCGCCGAGCCGTCCGCCGATGCACATCTCGGCGAGCGCCACCGCCAACCCGCCCTCACTCACGTCGTGGCACGACCTCACCAGCCCGGCGTGGATCGCCCGGTGCAGGTTGCGGTAACGGACCGGAGCGAGCGGATCGGGGCGGGGCACCGAGCCCAACTTGGCCGGCGCGCCCAGCACGAGGTCGAGGTGGCTCCCGGCGAACTCGGGCTTGGTGGCGCCGAGGAGGAACAGCAGGTTGCCGGCGGCCGCCAGCTCGGGCGTCACACAGACGTCGGCGTCGGGGACATGGCCGACGGCTGTGATCACGAGTGTCGGCGGCACGGCGTGGCGTTCGCCGTCGGCTCCCGTGTACTCGTTGTTGAGCGAGTCCTTCCCCGACACGAACGGTGCGCCGTGGTCGATGGCGGCGGTGCAGCATCCGTCGACGGCGGCAACGAGGTCGCCGAGCGTCGACGGTCGCCGCGGGTCGCCCCACGAGAAGTTGTCGAGCAACGACACCCGATCGGGGTCGGCGCCGACGGCCACGATGTTGCGGATCGCCTCGTCGACGACGGTGTACGCCATCGCCCACGGGTCGTGGAGGCCGTACCAGGGGTTGACCCCGATCCCGATCGCGAGACCGTCGTGGCCGCCGGGGTCGGCGAGGACGACGCCATCGGCCGGCGCGTCGGATCGCACACCGACGAGCGGACGGACCGCGGTGGCACCGAGGATCTCGTGGTCATAGCGGTGGATCGTGGTGGCCTTGGACGCGATGTTCCGGTGGGCGAGGAGCGCGAGCAGGACGGATCTCGGGTCGTCGACGGTGCGCCCGACACCGACCGTGCGGTCGGGCGCCGGCAGCTTGGCGGTCATCCGGCGCGGCGGTCGTCCGTCGTGCAGGAACCCGGTGTCGAGATCGAGCACGACATCGCCGTGCGAGCGCACGACGAGCCGGCGGTCGCCGGTGAACGTGCCGAGGTCGGCGAGCTCGACGCCGTGGGCCCGGCAGCGCTCGCGCAGCTCGCCGAGGCGGCTCGGATCGACCGCCACGACCATCCGTTCCTGGGCCTCCGAGAGCCAGATCTCCCACGGCTCGAGACCCGCGTACTTGAGTGGCACGAGATCGAGCTCGACGTCGGCTCCCACACCGTCGGCCATCTCGCCGACCGCCGACGACAGCCCGCCGGCCCCACAGTCGGTGATCGCTGTGTAGAGGTCCTCGGCGCCCACCAGCACGTCGATCAACAGCTTCTCGGTGACCGGATCGCCGATCTGGACGCTGGCGCCCGCGACCGAGCCGGTCGTGGCATCCATCGTCGCCGACGAGAACGTCGCGCCGCGGATGCCGTCTCGGCCGGTGCGACCACCGAGCACCACGACGCGGTCGCCGGGGTGAGGGCCGGACGGGGCGGGGCGATCGTCGGCGACGCCGATGCACCCGGCGAACACCAGTGGATTGGTGGTGAACGCGGGGTCGTACAGGACCGCCCCGGCGACGGTCGGCAGACCGATCTTGTTGCCGTAGTCCGCGACGCCGTCGATCACGCCCTCGCGGATGCGGAGCGGGTGGAGCGCCCCGTCGGGGACGTCGGCGAGCGGGATGTCGGGCGGCCCGAAGCACAACACGTCGGTGATCGCGATCGGGCGGTGGGCGGCACCGAGCACGTCGCGGATCACGCCACCGACCCCGGTGTTGGCGCCCCCGAATGGCTCGACCGCCGACGGATGGTTGTGGGTCTCGGCCTTGAGCGCGATCGTCGTGCCCGACCGGTACGAGACGATGCCGGCGTTGCCGACGAACGCCGAACGCACGAACGGCGCGGCGATCGTGTCGGTGCAGCGCCGCAACACCGTGAGCAACGGCGGCCGTTCGTCGCCGGTGTCCGTGACGAGCGTCGCCCGGAACGTCTTGTGCGAGCAGTGCTCGCTCCAGGTCTGGGCGATCGTCTCGAGCTCGACGTCGGTCGGGTCGCGACCCTCATCGACGAAGTGGCGCTGCACGACCAACAGCTCGTCGGGATCGAGGGCGAGGGCCCGATCGACGCCGACCTGCTCGAGCTCGGTCCGTGACAACTCGCGCACCGGGACGACCGTTGCCGTGCCGTCGGAACGTCCACCGGGCGTGAGGTCGGGCTCGATGGGTCCGAACGCCCAACGCTCGATGATCGGGTTGGCGACGACGCGGCGCACGATGTCGTCGGCGGTTGCCGGATCGATCGCCCGACCGAGCTCGACACGGCGACCGGTCGCCGCGATCTTGACGGGAACGCCGAGCTGGGCGGCGGCGTGCATCAGGGCGGCCGCCGACCCATCCGTCACCCCGGCGAGGTAGGTGATCTCGACGCCGGGCGCCTCGGGAGTGGTCCACGTGCCGCGCTGCAGCAACGGATCGACGAGGAAGTCGTGCAGCGCGGCCAGGTCGTCCCTGCTCAGCGGCCCGTCGACGAACACGAGGTCGGCGACGACGACGTCGTCGGGATCCGGCGCAGGCAATCCGAGCTGTGCGATGGCGGCGACGAGAGCCCGGCCACGGGGGTCGGGATCGATCGACGTGATGGTCAGTCGGTGCCCAGCGGCCACTGCGCCGACCCTAGGAGTCCCGGCCACCCCGCACGTGACTTTGAACGAAATGTTTGCCGGCGGGCCCGCGTAGCCTGATCGAGATGTCCGAGTTCGACTCCACCGAGTACGTCCCGACACGGCTCGTGCTCGTCCGCCACGCAGAGTCGATGGTCACCGTCAATCGGGTGATCGGTGGGCCGCGCACCTGCGTGGGGCTGTCGCCCTACGGGCGCGAGCAGGCCGAGGCGCTCCGCGACCGGCTGGCCGCGACTGGAGAGATCACGGCCGACGCGCTGTACGCGAGCGCCTACCCGCGGGCCATCGAGACGGCCGAGATCATCGCCCCGGCGCTCGGCGGTCTCGACGTCAAGGTCGACGAGGGCTTCGGCGAGCACGATCCGGGTCCCGACTGCGACGGGATGACGTTCGAGGCGTTCATCGAAGCGCACGGCCGGCCGGACTGGGAGATGGATCCGCACGCCGTGACGTTCCCGGGCGGCGAGACGGTCGCCGCCTTCCACCACCGTGTGGGTGTCGCGTTGCGGGCCGTGCTCGACCGCCACAGCGGGCAGACACTCGTCGTCGTGTGTCATGGCGGCGTCGTCGATGCCACGTTGCGGATGGCGCTGCGCACGCCGTCGACCGGGATCTTCGAGATGCGCACCGCGAACACCTCGATCACCGTGTTGGTGCTCGTGGGGCCCGGTCGCTGGCGGCTCGAGCGGTACAACGATCACGCCCATCTCGCCGCGCTCCAGGCGCAAGCGCCGTGACACGCGAACGGCGTCCGCACCGATGACCCGTCCGTTCGTCCACCGATGAGCCCACCGATCACCCGGTGGACGGTGGTGGGCGGTGGGTCGGCCGGCTGTGTGCTCGCCGCCCGCCTCAGCGCCGACCCGTCGAACGAGGTGACGTTGTTGGAAACGGGGCCGGCACGCCGATCCGCTGGTGGCGCAGCGGGCGACCACGACGGGAGCGGTAGTCGGAGCTTCTTCGACGACCTCGCCGACCCCGATCGAACCCATCGCAACCTCACCGCCGTTCGTGTCGACGGGCAGGCGCCCACGCAGTACCTGAGCGGCCGAGGACTCGGCGGTTCGGGTGCCGTGAACGCGATGATCGCCCTCGAAGGTGGACCGTTCGTCGCCCACCACCTCGTGGAGACCGAGTTGGTGCCGGACTACGAGTGGGGTGCTGTCGACAGGGCGCTCGTCGCCGCCGATCCCGACGCCGGGCCGGTGCCGCTCACCCGCTGCGACGGCAGGCGGGCCACGGTCGTCGAGGCGTACCTCGACCCGATCCGGTCGCGGCCCAACCTCGACGTCGTCAGTGACGTCCACGTCGACCGGGTCGTGTTCGACGGCCGCCGGGCGATCGGCGTGACGACGGCCGACGGCGTGCAGCTCGCCGCCGACCGGGTGGTTGTGAGCGCCGGGGCGATCCATAGCCCGGCGGTCCTGCTGCGCAGTGGTGTCGACACACCCGGCGTCGGCGAGGGGCTGAAGGACCATCCGTCGGCGCCGATCGCGCTCAAGCTCGTCGCCGATGCGATCGCCGATCCGTCGTCGGCGGTGGCGACCACGTTGTTGCGACGCGACGGCCTGCAGGTGTTGCCGATGAACCACCTCGGCGCCAAGGCGCGTGGGTACGGGCTGCTGATGCCGGCGCTGATGAAGGTCAAGAGCGCGGGCCGGGTCTCGCTCGTCGAAGCCGATCCGTACGTCCATCCGTACGTCGAGTTCCGCATGCTGTCGGATCCCGCCGACCTCGCCGCGCTCGTCGTCGGCGTCGAGTTGACGTTGGCGCTGCTCCGCCACCCGGCGTTCGAGGCGATCGTCACGTCCGCCTACGTCGACGATCGGGGTACGACCATCGCCGCCCTCGACTCCCCAGAACGGATCGCCGAGTGGCTCGTGGAGAGTGTCGGCGACTACGTGCACGCGTCGTGCTCGTGCCGGATGGGCGTGGTGGTCGACGACGACTGCCGCGTCAACGGCTACTCCGGGCTGTTCGTGTGCGACGCGTCGGTGTTCGCCGACATCCCGCCGGTCAACACCCACATCCCGACCGTGATGCTCGCCGAGACGATGGCCGCGCGCTGGCTGGACGACGGAGCCGCGCCGACGTGAACGCGCCAGGGAGCCCGCACGCCTTTCCCCATGTCTTCGCCCCGCTGACGCTGCGCCACCGCACGCTGCGCAGCCGGATCAACTTCGGCGCCCATACCGCGAACATGGGCGAGGACGGACTGGTCTCGGCCCGGCACGTCGCCTACTACCGGGAACGTGCGCTCGGCGGTGCCGGCATGATCGTCGTCGAGCCGATGCCGGTGCACCGGACGGGTGTGCTGACGCGTGGCAACTTCCGGCCCGACGACGACTCCGTGGTTCCCGGCTTCCGTCAGCTGACGGATGCATGCCGGGATGCGTCCGACGGCGACATCGTCATGATCCATCAGCTGTACCACGTCGGCCAGCACGGTGATGCCGACAACTCGTTCGCACCGAACTGGTCACCGTCGGGCCTGCCCTCGTATCACGACGCCGACGGCAGCCACGCGATGACGGAGGCCGAGATCGTCGAGCTCATCGACGCGTTCGTGCGCGCCGCCGGCCGAGCTCGAGCGTCGGGGTTCGACGGAGTCGAGCTGTTCGCCGCGTACCACGCCGTCATCGATCAGTTCTGGACGCCATGGTCGAACCGCCGAACCGATCGCTGGGGTGGCTCGCTCGAGAACCGCGTGAGGTTCTCGGCGACGCTGCTGCAGGCGATCCGCGACGAGGTCGGTGACGACTTCATCATCGGTCTGGCCGTCAACGTCGATCCGGAGTCGGATCCGTCGTTGTCGTTGGAGTCCCTGCAGGAGATCGTCGCCTGGCACGACGAGCGAGCGTTGATGGACTACGTCACCTGCGGCACCGGCAGCTACTTCGACTTCTACAAGTTGATGCCGACGTCGCTGTATCCGGCCCGTCTCGGGGAACCCTTCGCAGCCGCGCTCAAGCAGGTGACGTCCCACGCTCTGGTGCAGGCCGAGAGCCACATCCGAACGCCCGCGGCCGCGGAGGACGTCCTTGCTTCCGGCCATGCCGACATGGTCTCGATCGTCCGCGGGCAGATCGCCGATCCGCACTTGGTGCGCAAGGCACGGGAGGGCCGGTCCCACGACGTACGCCCCTGCATCTCGTGCAACCAACTGTGCTGGGGGCGTCGTTCACGGGACTACTGGATCTCGTGTCTGATCAACCCGTCGGCGGGTCGTGAGCACATCTGGGGTGGTGACCGGTTCGTGCCGGCCGAACGGCGCAAGACCGTGCTCGTCGTCGGTGCCGGACCAGCCGGGCTCGAGGCCGCACGTGTGTGCGCGGAGCGCGGCCACGCGGTCATCGTCGCCGAAGCCGGCCAGCAGATCGGTGGTCGGTACCGGCTGGCGGGTCTGCAGCCGACCCGAACGCAGGTGCTCGACCACATCGACTGGTACGCACGACAGCTCGCGCAGCTCGGCGTCGACCTCCGGCTCGACACACCCGTCGATCACGCGTGGATCGCGGATGCCGGAGCCGACGTCGTTGTGGTCGCGACGGGTGCGTCGCCCGCCCGGTCCGGATTCCAACGGGCGGCACCGATGTGCGATCGCCTGCCCGGTGTCGACTCGCACACCGTCGCGTCGATCGAGGACGTGCTCGACGGCCGGGCCGCACCTAGTGGTCGTGTGCTCCTCATCGACGACCTCGGCGATTGGCGCGGGATCGGCACCGCGATGTCCCTCCAGGAGCGTGGATGCACTGTGTCCATCGCGACGTCGGCGCCGACCGTTGCCGCGGGCCTGTTCCACAGCGCGGCCGACGTCCCGGCACGTCAGCGGTTCGCGCGCGCCGGCGGTGTCATGCGTCCTCACACGGTCGTCGACGGGTGGCACGGCGAGAGCGCGACGCTGCGCTCGACTCTCACCGGTGCGGTGACGTCCGAGCCGTTCGACTGGTTGGTGGTCGCCGAGACGCCACGTTCCAACGACGAGCTCGGTCTCGCGCTCGATCGCGCCGGCATCGCCTTCCACCAGATCGGCGACTGCGTCGCCCCGCGCCGCGCCAGCCTCGCCTTCTACGAAGGCCGATCCCTCGCGATGACCCTGTAATCCGCGTCGCAACTCCTGTTTGTGTCACCGACATCGGCGAAGGTCGCCGGCTTCTGTGACACAAACAGGGGCTTTTAGACGAGGGACAGCAGTTCGTCCATCGACTCGTGGAGGAGCTCGGTCATCTCCCACACGTCGGGCACGAGCTCGCGATCGGCGAGGAAGCCGAAGTCGAGGTTGCCGTTGTAGCTCTGCACGGTGATGTTCAGGCCCTGGCCGTCGGCCAGTGCCGAGACCGGGTAGAAGTGTTGGAGCTGGGCGCCGGCCGCGTACAGCGGGATCGACGGCCCGGGCACGTTTGAGATCACGACGTTGAACGGCGGGTGCATGCGATCGGCGATGCGCAGCCGGCTGTACATCCGCATCGCCCTGGCCGCGATCGCGGGCGGCGCGAACTGGGTGAAGTCCTGGAGCGTCTCGGCCGGGATCGCCGCGAACTTCTCTTTCGCCGACGTCATGCTGCGCTGCACTCGCGCTAGCCGCTTGGCGGGATCGGCCTCGTCCGTCGCCAGGTCGCCGAGCATCGCCGACACCCGGTTCGAATAGCTGTCGGACTCCGACCCGGAGCGAACGCTCACCGGCACCATCGCGATCAACGACTCGTCGGGCAGGCAGTCGTGCTTCAGCAGGTAGCGCCGCAGCGTCCCGGAGCAGATCGCCATCACGACGTCGTTGAACGTACAGCCGGTCGCCCGCCGGACCTGCTTCGCCGACTCGAGGTCGATCGTGGTGTAGGCGAACCTCCGGTGCGGTGAGATCGACCGGTTCCACGGCGTCCGCGGCGCTGCCGTCGGGGGCAGATGCGGCGGCCGGTCGACCTCGGTCTCCGAGCCGCGCCGGAGGCGCGAGCGCATCAACGATCCGAGTGGTCCCGGCATCGGCTGGGCGATGAGATCGGCGAGGATCCGCAGACCACCGACCTGCGTCGATGCCGCCAGCTCCCGCAACGACTGCACCGACAGGCGGATCAGCTTCTCGGGCCGCCGCACGAACTCGGCGAGCGTGCGCTGCAGCAGCTCCTGGTCGGTCGGGATCTTGTCGGGCGACCACGGCAGCGGCACACCCGTCGGGCGGGCGTCGGGGTCGGTGTCGAGGATCGCGGCGAGCATCAGCGCCCCTGCCGCGCCGTCGATCGCGGCGTGGTGGACCTTGGTGAGCTGGGCGATCAGTCGGCCACCATCGACACCTTCGATGACGTACAGCTCCCACAGTGGCCGCCGACGATCGAGCGGGCGGCCGTGAATGCGGCTGATCGCCTCGCCGAGCTGCTCGGGGGTTCCGGGCGGCGCGACGGCGTGGTGGCGGACGTGGAAGTCGATGTCGAAGTCGGGATCCTCGATCCAGTAGGGCAGGTCGAGCCCCAGCGGAACCTCGACGAGGCGCCGCCGGAACGGTGCCAGCAGGTCGATGCGTTCGAGGATCAACTGCTTCATCGCCTCGACGCCTGCCCCACCGGGCACGCCCGTGGGGTCGTAGATGTTGAGCGACGAGACGTGGCCGTAGGTGGTCGACGTCTCCATGTTGAGGAACGTCACGTCGATGCCACTGAGCTGTCGCATGCCCCGATCGTACGTGCTAGGGAGGAGCTGTGAATCAGCCTCTCGTTCAGCGTCACGGCGAGCTCGATGAGCTCGGTGACGGGTGCTTCGCGTACATCCAGGGCGGTGGCGGTTGGGGGTGGAGCAATGCCGGTCTCGTCGTCGGTGACGGGGCATCGCTGCTGGTCGACACGTTGTTCGACCTGCGGCTGACGGAGGCGATGCTGGCGGCCATGGCCGATCACACGCGAGCGGCGCCGATCGGCACGGTGGTCAACACCCACGCCAACGGCGACCACTGCTATGGCAACCAACTCGTCGGCGGCGCCCAGATCGTCGCCTCGTCGGCGACCGCCCACGAGATGAGCGAGGTCCCACCGTCGATGCTCGCCGCCCTCAACGCCGCGCCGGGAGACGTCGGCGACCTGTTCCGCAGCTTCTTCGGCGAGTTCGAGTTCGACGGGATCGAACCGAGACTCCCGGATCGCACGTTCGACGGTCGCCTCGAGCTCGACATCGGTGGGCGCGTCGTGGAGCTGATCGAGGTCGGCCCAGCCCACACCAGGGGCGACACGCTCGCCTACGTGCCCGATGCGGCGACGATCTACACCGGCGACATCCTGTTCATCGGCGGCACCCCGATCGTGTGGGCCGGGCCGATCTCGAACTGGATCGACGCGTGCGACCTGATGCTCGGAATGGACGTCGACACCGTGGTGCCCGGTCACGGTCCGGTCACCGACAAGGCCGGCATCTCCACCGTGCGCGACTACCTCGCGTTCGTCGATCGTGAGGCGACTGAACGGCACGCGGCGGGGCTCGACGCGTTCGAGGCGGCTCGCGACATCGGACGCATGATCCGCGCCACCGAGGACTTCGGCCAGCTCGGCGAGTTCGGTCGCATCGCCGTCAACGTCGACGCCGTGTACCGGTCGCTCGATCCGGCCCATCGCAGCGCCGACGTGGTCGAACAGTTCCGTCGCATGGGTGAGCTCGAAGGGATTGATTGAAGCGGCTCAAGCAGACACAGCACGGCGACGCGTTGCGATCGATCGTCGGACCGCGAGCACCCATCCGATGGCGACGCACACGGAGAAGATGAACCACTGGATCGCGTACGAAAGGTGCGGCCCCTCGCCGAGCGGTGGTCGCGCCACCGGCTCTGGGAGGCCTGGCGCTTCGGGCGGCTCCGACGTGAGCAGGTCGACGTAGACCGGGACGACCTCACCGGGAAGTTGCGCCACGAGGCGCGGGATGTCGAGGCGCTGGAGCTCGGTGAGATCGCCTTCGCCCGGGTCGGAGAGCTGGCCGGTCCGCCGTTCCTGTGACTGCCGGAGCCGACCGGTGACGTCGACGTCGCCGTCGGGTGGCGGGGGAGCGGCGACGTTCAACGGCACGAAACCGCGGTTCACGAGCAGGATCCGACCGTCGTCGAGCTCGATCGGGGTGACCACGTTGTCTCCGGCGCGCCCGCCCTGCGAGCGGTTGACGACGACGACCTGCTCGTCGGCGAGGTACCGGCCGGTCACGGTGACCACCCGCCATTCGATGTCGTCGGGCGATCCGCTTGCGAGCACCTCGTCGAGCGGTTCGGGCGGCAGCTCACCGCGCGCCTCCACCCTGGCGTTGAAGTCACGCCGCTGGTCGAGCCGGCGCAGCTGCCAGAAACCGAGGTTGACCATCACCACGATGCCGGCGACGACGAGCAGGTGGAACCCGATCCACTTCGGTCGCAGGAGGAACCGGTACATGCGTCGGCGACGGTAGCTGTGCCCGGTCGGCTCGCGGCTAGGAAGAGACCATGGAGCTGCCCGACTTCCACATCCCGCACGCCGAGAAGATCGACTGGATGATCGAGACCAACGGGTGGGCGCTCGAGGCGATCACCCCGCGAGCCGACACCGATCCACCGACACCTGCGTACGCCTACACGATCGGAGTTCCGGCCATCGTGGGGTTCCCGGAGGTCGCCGTGTTCGGGCTGACCCCGGCGGCGGCCAACGGACTGCTCGGGCTGGTCGTCGATGCCTGCCGGGGCGGCACCGAGATCCCGCTCGGGGTCGAAGTCGTCGGCCTGCTCGACAACGACCTGCGGTGCGCGTTCGGCCCCGTCGACATCGCGACCTACGCAGCGTTCTTCCCGACTGCGATCGCCTGGTACCGGGGCGAGCCGTTCGATTTGGTCCAGCTCCTCTATCCCGATCGAAACGGTTTCATGCCGTACGAGTCGGGCTACGACCAGCGGATGCGCCTCGCCCAGCCCGTCCTCGGCACCCTCGAAGGCGGAGCCTGATCACCATCTCATGAAGTTTCGGCGTCCTGACGACGCCGAAACTTCATGAGATCGAGTCAGCCGAGCGCGAATTCGCCGACCAGAGCCACGAGGCCGTCCCACAACTGCGGGGGATAGTCGTGGCCCATGCCCTCGATCACCTCGAGCCGGGCGCCGGGGACGAGTTCGGCCGTGCGACGCCCACCTTCGACGCCGATCAACGTGTCGCGGTCGCCGTGGATCACGAGGAACGGCAGGTCGACCGTGCGGAGCAGATCGGCGCGGGGCGCTGATGCCTCGATGGCGACGAACTGGCGCCGAGTCCCCGATGGGTCGAAGCAGCGGTCGAAGGCCCGTCCGGCGTCGGCGCGCCAGCGGTCGTCGTCGGCGAACGCTGGGCTGCCCCAGATCCGCAGCCCCGTCACATGGCCGGCGACGTACTCATCGCGGTTCCTGGCGGGCGGTCGGGTGAGGTGGGCCCAGGCCTCCGGTGTCGACCATTGGCGATCGGGCTCACCCGTGTGCGACATCACCGATGTCACCGACAGCAAGCGGTCGGGGTGCTCGATGGCGAGCGTTTGGACGATCATCCCGCCCATCGAGACACCCATCACGTGCGCCCGTTCGACGTCGTTGGCGTCGAGCACCGCGATCGCGTCATCAGCCATGTCGGACAGCGTGTAGGCCTCGCCGCGCTCGCCGACCGGGGCATCGGCGAAGTGGGTCGAGAGGCCGACATCCCGGTTGTCGAAGCGGATGACGCGGAACCCGCGGGCCACGAACTTCTCGCACCAGGCATCGGCATAGTTGATGGACTGGCTGCCGAGCCCGTTGACGAGGAGCAGCGCCGGATCGGTCGGCGATCCGAACGTCTCGTAGTAGAGTTCGCAGTCGAAGTTGCGCGTAAAGGGCATGGTGCGGGAACGTAGCCGCCTCTGGTCGGGAGAGGATTTCCGGGCGTGGAGTTTTTGATCGCCGCCGACGACCGGACGGGAGCGCTCGAGACGGCCGGCGCGTTGGCGCACGATGGCGCCGGCGTCGTCCCGATGCTCACGAGCCTGGGTGAGCTGTCTGGCGTCGGATCGCGTGCCGCGGTGGTCGACATCGCGACGCGCCACAGCGTGGCCGACACGGCTGCCACTCGGGCGGTGAGCGTCGGTTCGATCGACGCCACCCGATACGCCCACAAGATCGACAGCACGCTGCGCGGCAACTGGGCGAGCGAGCTCGTGGCGCGGCACGCTGCGACGGGACATCCGGTGTTGGTCGTACCGGCCTATCCGGGGCTCGGTCGCACGTGTGTCGGCGGGGTCGTGCTCGATGACGGAGTTCCCGTTCACGAGGGGCCGGCCGGTCACGACGTCAGGGCACCGATCACCACCAGCCGGCCCGCCGATCTGTTGAAGGCAGCGGGCGCCCTCGACGTCGTCGGCTGTCACGATCTCACCGACCTCGTCGACTGGCTCGAAGTGCCGGGTGGGATCGCGATCGCCGACGCGGCGACCGACAACGATCTCGGCGCGATCGCCAACCGGTGGGTCGGCGTCGACCGGGTGCTGCTCGCCGGCACGTCGGCGGCGATCGGAGCCGCCGGTGCGCGCCTGTTCGACAGCGGCGAGCGCAACGAACGCCCGAGCGTGCACGGTTCCGTGCTCGTCGTGTGTGGGAGCGCCCACCCGCGGGCCCTCGAGCAGGTGGGCAAGGCCGAGGAGCACGGCGCTCGAGTGCTCCGCGACGGCTACGAGCTGGCGATCGACGCCGTCGCCGACGGGGAGCCCGTCGTGCTCGCCCCGCCGCTGCCGGCCGAGCGGATGTCGGTCGATGCGGCCGCCACCGCGCTGTCGGAGATGGCGCGGGCGGTGTCGACGATCACCGCCAACCACGAGCTCGGCGCAATCGTCGTGATCGGAGGCGACACCGCCGACGCGGTGCTCGGGCCGCAGCGCCTCGACGTCGGAGGGCTCGTCGTCGACGGCACACCGTGGTCATTGCGACCCGGGCGGGCCCGGCCGTTGATCGTGACCCGCGCGGGAGGATTTGGTGGGCCCGATGCGCTCGTCGATCTCGTGTGGGGCAGACTCACGCGATGAGCGCCCAGCCGGCGCCGATGGCCGTCACGATGGGGGATGCGTCGGGCGTCGGACCCGAGATCGTCCTGCGACGGGCCGCCGAGGGCGATCTGCTCGACGGTTCGGCGGTCGTCTACGGCGACGCCGCGATCCTGATCCGCGGGCGTGACCTGCTCGACCTCGATGTCGACATACGTGTGCTGGCGTCACCGGTCGGGGTCGAACCCGGCGGCTTGGGCGTCGTCGACCTGAAGCGGCTCACGGCCGACCAGCACCGGCCCGGCGAGCTCGACGGACCGAGCGGCGCGGCCGCACGCGACTACGTCGAGCGGGCGACCGTTGACGCACTCGACGGGCTCGTGGCGGGCATCGTCACGATGCCGATGAACAAGGAGGCAACGCAGCTCAGTGACCCGGGTTTCGTCGGCCACACCGAGTTCATCGCCTCGTTGTGCGGTGCATCGAAGGTCACGATGATGCTCACCAGCGGCGATCTCGCCGTCACCCACGTGAGCACGCATTGTTCGCTCCGCGAGGCCATCGAACGGGTCCGGCCCCAGCGCGTTCTCGACGTCATCGAACTGACCAACGAGACGCTGCGGCGGTTCATCGACGTCCCGCGGATCGCGGTCTGCGGACTCAACCCCCACGCGGGTGAGCACGGGCTGTTCGGCGACGAGGATGCCGAGCACATCGCGCCGGCCATCGAGCACGCGAGGGCGGCGGGCATCGACGCGACCGGACCGCATCCCGCCGACACCGTCTTCTACCAGGCCGTCCACCAGAAGCGTTTCGACGCGATCGTGTGCATGTACCACGACCAGGGTCACGGACCGATGAAGCTGCTCGCGTTCGACACCGGGGTCAACGTCACGCTCGGCCTGCCGATCATCCGCACGTCGGTCGACCATGGCACTGCCTTCGACATCGCGTGGAAGGGCGTCGCCTTCACCGAGTCCCTCACCCACGCCCTCGCCTACGCCCGCAAACTCGCCAACTAGGGCACCTGTCTGCGTCAGGCGCGGCCCTGGGCAGTTTCAAGCAGACAGTTCGGGTGGAGCGGCCGTGGGGGCCGGGGCTGGAGCGCGGTCGAGGTAGTCGTCCCAGTCCCATTCGGTGCCGTGATCGTCGAGGAGGTCGAGGAACGGCTGAGCGGGGAGCGCCTCCGGCCCGACGATGCCGATGCCCGACCACACGCCGTGGGCCATCAGCTCGATGGCGACCGCCGGCATCACTGCTGTCTGCCAGACCACCGCCTGGTGGCCGAACTGGCGCATCGACCAGGCGTTGTCGACGACGTGGTACACGTAGACCTCGCGCGGCGCTCCGTCGAGGCCGATCCCGCGCACCCACGACCCGGCGCATGTCCGCCCCCGCATCTGCGCCCCGAGCTCGGCCGGGTCGGGCAGGATCGCGGCGACCACGTCACGCGGCGAGACCTTGACCCCGCGCACGTCGACCACGGTCGTCTGGTCGAGCGAGAGCTTGTGGAGCGTCTTGAGGACGTCGATGAACTCCTCGCCGAGCCCGTACTTGAACGTGACCCGCTCGACGTCGATCCAGCGCGGCATCAGGATCACCTCCTCGTGCTCGACGTTGACGCACTGGAGCGTTCCGATGCCATCGGGGAACGTGAACAATTCGGGCTCGCTGAACGGCTTGGTCGTGAACCATCCGCGCTCTCGCTCGTAGATCACGGGCGGGTTGAGGCACTCCTCGATCGTGGTCCAGATCGAGAACGTCGGCGCGAAGTCGTAGCCGTCGACGACGAGGTCGGCCCCATCGCGCACCCCGATCTCGGTGATCGAGGAGAACAGCTCGTCGGCGGCGTAGCGCGCCGCGACATCGGAGAAGCCGGGCTCGACCCCCATCCCGACGAGCGCCATCAGTCCCCGGTTCTTCCACACCGGGTGCTGCGCGAACTGGCCATCGCCGAGCCGGATACCGCACTTCTCGTACGGCCGGGTCGGGTGTGGCTGCGACAGGTTCATCGCCATGTCGACGTAGTGGCATCCGGCCTGGAACGCGCCCTCGAAGATCGGCGGGTTGAAGCGTGGATCGCATGCGTTCAGGATCACCTCGGCGCCGACCGCACGTGCCAACTCGGCGACCGACTCCTCCGACGAGGCGTCGATCTGCGCGGCCACGACACGTTCGCCGCGATCGTTGTTCTTCGCCGTCGCCACGGCGGCCTCCGCCTTGGCGAGGTCGATGTCGGCGATCGTGATGTGTTCGTAGACGTCGCGACTCGACGCGATGGCCACGAATGCCGAGCCGACCCCGCCGGAACCCACCACGAGGACTCGCATGCGCAGACGTTAACCGTGTCCCCAAACCGCGTCCGGACCCGCGTGCGCGGACCGTGCGCTCCCTGGTCAGCCGGTGGGTCGGGGCGCGCACCGACGCACTGGCAGTGAACGGAATCGGCGACGCGATCGAGCGGGCGAAGATGTCACGCGACACGGGCGTCGACGCGGTGTTCATCGAGGCACCGGCGAGCATCGATGATCTCGAAGCGATCGCCGCCGCGCTCCCCGACGTCGTGTTCGTGGCCAACATGGTCGAGACGGGGAGGACTCCGTTGCCCACACCTCGCGAGCTCTCCCAACTCGGCTTCCGGTTGGTCGTGTCACCGGTGACCGCGATGTTCGCCGCGGTGCAGGCGATGCAGCGGGCGCTCACGATCCTCCACGCCCGCGGCAGTCTCCGTGACGACCTTGACGCCCTCGTCGTGTTCGAGGACTTCACCGATCTTGTCGGGCTTCCTGCGATCGCCGAGGAGGACGTCCGCTACCGGTCTTGATACGGGTCGACGGCGGATGCGCACGCGCTGGTACGCTTCCAGCAGCATTTCGAGCGGCCCGCACAACGGGCCCGGCAACCTGGGTGAACGCCTCAAGGTGCCTCCACCGGCAACGGTGGGATGTGGCCGGTTCGTCCGGCAACCCGGCGTTCGAGCCGCTCGCGATGCACCGAGAACACGACCAGGCACGCGCTGAGGAGGCGACGTGAGCAGTACGCCGCTCCCGGTGACGGGGGCATGGCAACCGACCGAACCACCCGGATGCCGTCAGTTCTTCATGTTCGCCAACGACCACCCGTTCGCGCTCGAGAGCGGCGTCGCGCTGCGCGACGTCATGATCGCCTACGAGACGTGGGGCGTGCTCAACGAAGACCGGTCGAACGCCGTTCTCGTCTGCCATGCCTGGACCGGCGACAGCCACGCCTCGGGCCGGGCCGGCACGGGCCACAACGCACCGGGGTGGTGGTCCGACGTCATCGGTCCCGGGTTGGCGCTCGACACCGACCGGTGGTTCGTCGTGTGCGCCAACGTGCTCGGGGGGTGCCAGGGGTCAACCGGTCCGGCGTCGCCGCACCCCGACGACGGCCGCCCGTACGGGTCGCGCTTTCCCGTCGTCACGATCCGAGACATGGTCCGCGCCCAGGCTCGTCTGATGCCGCACCTCGGGGTCGAGTCGTGGCACGCGGTCATCGGCGGCTCGATGGGCGGGATGCAGGTCCTCGAATGGGCGATCACGTACCCGCGTCGTGTCCGCTCCATCGCACCGATCGCGGCGTGCATGCAGGCCACTGCCCAACAGATCGCCTGGGGCGCGATCGGCCGTCGTGCGATACGTCTCGACCCTCGCTGGCGGGGCGGCGACTACTACGACGCCGAGCCCGGGGACGGCCCGGCCGAGGGGCTCGCGATCGCCCGTCAGATCGCGCAGGTCACGTTCCGCAGCGACAATGTGTTCACCGATCGCTTCGGACGCGATCTGGCTGACCGACCGGCGTTCGGCGACACGTTCGGGCTGTGGCAGCAGTTCGAGGTCGAGCGCTACCTCGAGTACCACGGCGAGCGATTGGTGAACCGCTTCGATGCCAACAGCTACCTCGTGATCGGCAAGGCCATGGACCTGCACGACATCGCCCGTTCGCGTGGTTCGGTCGAGAGCGCGATGGCGCGCATCACGGTTCCGTCGCTGGCGATCGGGATCTCGAGCGACATGCTCTACCCGGCGTATCAGCAACGCCACATCCACGAGATGCTGACCGAGCAGGGAACGCCGAGCTCGTACGCCGAAGTCGACTCGCCGCATGGTCACGACGCGTTCCTGATCAACGTCGACCAGGTCAGCGAGCCACTCGGAAAGTTCCTCGGCAGCGTCGGCTGAGATGGTGCGCGTCAGGTGGGGCGCATGCCCTCGAGCACCGCGACCGCCCGGCTCGACGCGGGGAGGCGGATCGCCATCTGGTCAGTGTTGCCGCTCTCGGCGGAGGTGAGCAGGTAGACCTCGCGCTTCTTGGGAGGGCTCTCGGACTTCGCCGCGACCCGCCACACACCTTCGTTTCGGCGGGTCCACCGCGAACGCCGCCTGGCGAAGATCCGCTTGTCGTCGAGGACTTCGAAGCGAAACTCGCGCCAGGTGTGGATCGTGTTGCCGTAGTGATCGACGAGTTGGCCGTGACAGACGAACCGTCGCCCGTCCTTCGACACCCAGTGCGGATCGACTCGGAACGCGGCGTAGTACAACCCGCCGAGCACGGCGACGAAGCCGATGACCCACAACGCATCAGTCATGACGACGCGAGTGTGCCGCACACGCGCCGGTCGACCACACTCGCAGCGTGCCCGAGGGCTTGGAGGTCGAGTTGTACCGGCGAACTGCGTTGGGTGCGATCGGACGCGCCGTCGCCCGTGTCGTTGTCGACGCGTCGCTCGCTCCGCCGGACTTCGCCGATGCGCTCACGGGACGCGAGTTCACCTCCGCCGATCGGGTGGGGAAGCTGTTGCTGCTCGGGACGGACGGTCCGACCTTCGGGCTCCACTTCGGGATGACGGGCCGTCTCGTTGTCGACGGCGTGGCGTCGATCGATCGGCTCAACTACTCGAGCCGACGCGACGAGGCCCGGTGGGACCGGCTGCGCATCGAGCTCACCGATGGCGGGGTGATGCGCGTCAACGATCCGAGGAGGTGGGCCCGCTTCTCGATCGACCCCGACGTGGCTCCGTTCGGGCCGGATCTCTTCGACGTGACGCGCGGACAAATGGCGGCGGTGCTGCGCCGTCGCCGCACCGCGTTGAAGGCGGTGCTGCTCGATCAGCACGCGGTCGCCGGGCTCGGCAACATGCTCGTCGACGAGTTGTTGTGGCACTCGGGAATCGACCCGCGGCGGATCGCGAACACGGTCGGCGGGCGTCAGTTGGGCCGGCTGCACGCGGCGATGGTGGAGCACCTACCGGCGATGTTCGAACGTGGGGGCAGCCACACCGGAGTGCTGTCGCCTGAGGTGCGCGCGGCTCGGCCGCCGTGCGAACGCGACGGTCGCCCATTGCAGGTCGCGCAGATCGGCGGACGCACGACGGTGTGGTGCGCCTACCATCAGAGGTGACCTGACACCTCTTCGATCCGACGATGTCTCTCCGCACGCTCCCAACTCGATCCGCCGCCGCGCTCGTCGCGGTCGGCGACCCCAGCCGCGATCGCACGGTGTACGCGACGATCGTGCTCCTCGTGGCGCTCGGGTTCACGATGATCATGCTGGCTGTCTGGCTATTGCGGAACACCCGGCCCGACCCTGACGTTCTTGCGCCGCTCGAACGGATGGGGCAGCGGAAGTGGCGCCGAGCCGATCCCGTGTGGCAGCGCCGTCATCTCGACGAGGTGCGGCCTGGCGGTGCCGATCCGTTGGAGCCGATGAGCGCACCGCCCGCTCACGACGCCGAGTTCGAACGCGGCCCGCAGCCGATCGGCTTCGACGATCTCGTCGCGTCGAGCACGACCACGGTCGCGGCTGGATCCGAGCTCCCGGCACCAGCGCCCGGGGCGGCTGTCGAGGGTCCGGCCGAGGTCGACGCCGGTGACGCCCCCGCTGCCGACGACGAAGCGGTGGCAAGCGAGGCCGACGGCGACCAGACCGACGAAGGCGCCACGGACGACGCCGCGCCGGATGGCGAGGCAAGTGGCGCTGCTGACGACGAACAGGATGACGAGGACATCACCGGCGAGCAGGACACCGACGACTTCCTCGCCGTGCTCGACACCGAGCGCGACGTCGACGAGGACGGCGGTCCCGACGTCGAGACCGAGTCCGGTGACGCCCCCGCTGCCGACGACGAAGCGGTGACAAGCGAGGCCGACGGCGACCAGACCGACGAAGGCGCCACGGACGACGCCGCGCCGGATGGCGAGGCAAGTGGCGCTGCTGACGACGAACAGGATGACGAGGAC